>JAAXOU010000250.1 GCA_012396115.1 Streptomyces somaliensis DSM 40738
CGGGCGCCGGGGCCCTCGGTCCGTTCCGCCCCGACGCCCGGCCCGGGCGGAGCGCCCCCGCGGCGGCCGGCGCGGACGACCAGGTCGCGCACGCCGTCGACGGCGGGCTGCGTCCAGCGGGCGGTGAACGGGCCGAGCATGACGAGGATCAGTACGTAGGCGGTGGTGAGCGGGCCGATCCCCGGCTCCGCGCCGGCCGCGAGTCCGGCGATGACCACGGAGAACTCGCCGCGGGCGACCATCGCCCCGCCCGCCCGGAGCCGGCCGCGCCTGCCGACGAGGGCGCGCCCGGCCGCGTACCAACCGGTGGCGACCTTGGTGAGGGCGGTGACGGCGGCGAGGAGCAGCGCGGGCAGCAGGACGGGCGGGACGGACGCCGGGACGGTGGACAGCCCGAAGAAGAGGAAGAACACGGCCGCGAACAGGTCGCGCAGCGGGGCGAGGATCTTGCGGGCGCCCTCCGCGACGTCCCCCGACAGGGCGATGCCGACGAGGAACGCGCCGACGGCGGCGGACACCTGGAGCCGCTGGGCGACCCCGGCGACGAGGACCGTCACGCCGAGGACGACCAGGAGCAGCATCTCGGGGTTGTCGGAGGAGACGGCGCGGCTGATGTGGCGGCCGTGGCGCAGCGCCAGGTAGAGGACGACGGAGACGGTGCCGAGGGAGACCAGCAGGGTGACGCTGCCGCCGGCGAGGCCGACGCCCGCGAGCAGGACGGTGAGGACGGGCAGGTAGACGGCCATCGACAGGTCCTCCAGGACGAGGAGGCCCAGGACGACGGGCGTCTCGCGGTTGCCGAGCCGCCCCAGGTCGGTGAGGACCTTGGCGATGACGCCGGACGAGGAGACCCAGGTGACCCCGGCGAGGGCCACCACGCCGACGGGCCCCCAGCCGAGGAGGAGGGCGGCGGCCGCGCCGGGCAGGGCGTTGAGGAGGAAGTCGACGACGCCGGCGGGGTACTGGGTGCGCAGGCTGCTGACGAGTTCCCCGGCGCTGTACTCCAGGCCGAGGAGGAGCAGCAGCAGGATCACGCCGATCTCGGCGCCGACCGCGACGAAGTCCCCGCTGGCGTCGAGCGGGACGACGCCGCCCTCGCCGACGGCGAGTCCGGCGAGGAGGTAGAGGGGGATCGGGGAGAGCCCGACGCGTTCGGCGAACCGGCCGACGAGGCCGAGCACGAGGATGACCGCCCCCAGTTCGACGAGGAGCGCGGTGGTGTCGTGCACGGTCACTCCCCGCCGATGATCGCGGCGAGCGCGTCGGTGCCCTCGCGGGTGCCGACCACGACGAGGATGTCGCCGACGGTGAGGCGGAAGCCGGGGCCCGGGGCCGGGTGGGCGCCGGTGCGCCGCAGCACGGCGACGACGGACGCGCCGGTGCGGGTGCGGGCCCTGGTGTCGCCGAGCAGCCTGCCGCCGTACGGGGAGTGGTGGGTGACGGGGATGTGCTCGGTGACCAGGTCCAGGCCGTCGGTGCGGATGCCGCCGACCGGGGCGGGGTCGATGAGGTCGGCGAGGGCGGCGGCGTCCTCGGGGGTCAGGGGGACCGCGGCCTCGCACGCGTCGGGGTCGTCGGGACGGTAGAAGCCGAGGAAGCGGCGGCCGTCGTGGTGGACGACCACGGAGAGGCGCCGGCCGTCCTCGGTGGTGAAGTCGTACTGCGTGCCGACGCCGGGCAGGCTGGTGCGGCGCGTACCCATGGCCGCACCTCCGGGTCGGCGGATGACGGGTGGGGCGAGATCCTCACCTTATCAACGCGTGTCCCTTGTGACCCCTTATGGGGGGTTCTGTCCTCCCGGGTGGTCGCGACCGGGCGGCGGTTGCGGGCGGGCCGGTGGGTCGGGCGGGTCAGTCCGGCTCCCGCGCGACGTGCCGGCGCGCGGCCCCCTCCCCGCCGGACCGGTCGCCGGCGGGTCCTTCCCCGGGCCGCCGGCCCTTCTCGGACCTCTCCCGCTGGAGGCGGGCCCGCACGTCGTCCGGGGGGAGGAAGCGGGACCAGCGCTCGGGGAACTCCGCCGGCATGTCCGGGCCGCCGTCGCCCGACTGCGCGCGGGCCAGCAGGGCGGCGGCCTCGGCGGCGCGGGCCCGCTCCGTCTCGGCGCGGGCGGCGGCCGTGGCGACGGACGGCCAGACCCGGTCGATGGCCGCGTTGACGGCGGCGCCGACGAGGACCGCGAAGGCGGAGATGCCGATCCACAGCAGTACGGCGATGGGCGCCGCGAGGGAGCCGTAGATGGTCGGGCCCTCGACCGTCTGCGTCAGGTAGATGCGGAGCAGGAAGCTGCCGAGCACCCACATGGCGAGCGCCACCAGCGCGCCCGGCACGTCCTCCATCCAGGGCGACCTGACCGGTACGGACACGTGGTACAGGGTCGTGAGGAACGCGATCGACAGCAGGATGACGAGCGGCCAGTACAGGACGGACACGACCTCCGTCCCGAACGGCACCACCTCGACGACCCGGTCCGGGCCGACGACGGCCAGCGGCAGGACGACCGCGCCGATCACCAGGGCGATCAGGTAGAGGAGGAAGGCGAGCAGCCGGGTCGCGACGATGCCGCGGTGCCCGTCCAGGCCGTACATGACGGTGATCGTGTCGATGAAGACGTTCACCGCGCGCGAGCCGGACCACAGCGCTATGGCGAAGCCGATCGAGATCACGTCGGGCCGGCCGCCGCGGGTGACGTCCTCCAGCAGGGGCCTGGCGATCTCGTTGACGCCCCGTTCGGACAGGACCGTGCCGACCGCCGAGAGGATGTTCTTCTCGATGGACGCGACGGTGGTGGTGTTGGTCCAGTCGTCGATGTAGCCGAGCAGGCCGAGCAGGCCGAGCATCAGCGGCGGCAGGGACAGGAGCGTGAAGAACGCGGCCTCGGCGGCGAGTCCGAGGATCCGGTACTCGATGCACGAGTTGACGGTGTCCTTCAACAGGAGCCAGGCCGTCTTCCGCTTCGACACGTTGCGGTAGAGGGCGCGGGCCCGGTGGAGCCGGCCCGGGGACGCGTGGCGGTCCGCGTCCCGTCCTGCGGGGCCCGGTGGTCCTGCGGGCCCACCGGCCGACTCGGGTGTTTCCTTCGCTGCCTGCACGTCTTTACGGTATCCGCATGGCAGCCACCACCCACACCGTGACCAACCAGCCTCCGCCCCTGGTCGGGTACGACGTCTTCGCCGCGGACCGGGCGCTGGCCGAGGCCGTGGAGCGGCACCTTCCGCCCGAGCTGCGCGAGGAGGCCCGCGGGGAGCTGTCCTCGCTGGGCACCGCCGCCGGATCGGCGCAGGCGCAGTCCTGGGGCGCCCTCGCCAACGAGTTCCCGCCGCGGCTGCGCACCCACGACCGGTACGGCAACCGCGTCGACGAGGTCGACTTCCACCCGGCCTGGCACCGGCTCCTCGGTCACGCGGTCACCTCCGGGTTGACCTCCGCCTGGGGCCGGCCCGGCGGACACGTGCGGCGCGCGGCCGGGTTCCTGGTGTGGTCGCAGGCGGAGGCGGGGCACGGCTGCCCGGTGTCGACGACCCACGCGGCGGTGCCCGCGCTGCGCACGGAGCCGGGGCTGGCGGCCGAGTGGGAGCCGAAGCTGACCTCGCGGGTGTACGAGGGCGAGGAACTGCTGCCGCCGGCCGGGAAGGCGGGCGTGATCCTCGGGACGGCCGTGGCGGAGAAGCAGGGCGGCAGCGACGTCCACGCCGGCACGACGGCGGCGGAGCCGCTGGACGCGGCGGGCGAGTACGTCCTGACGGGCCACAAGTGGTTCTGCTCGGCGCCCATGTCCGACGGCTTCCTGGTGCTGGCGCGGGCGCCCGGCGGACTCACCTGCTTCCTGGTGCCGCGGGTCCTCGCCGACGGCACCCGCAACGTGTTCCTGATCCAGCGGCTGAAGGACAAGCTCGGCAACCGGTCGAACGCCTCCGCCGAGGTCGAGTTCGACGGGACGTGGGCGCGCCGGGTCGGTGAGGAGGGGCGGGGGGTGCCCGTCGTCGCCGAGGCGGTCGCCGCGGTCCGCCTGGACCGCGTGCTCGGTTCGGCCGCGCTGATGCGGCAGGCGGTGGCGCAGGCCGTGCACCACGCGGCGCACCGCGCCGCGTTCGGCGGGCCGCTGGTCGACAAGCCGCTGATGCGCAACGTCCTGGCCGACCTGGCCGTGGAGTCGGAGGCGGCGACGGTCCTGGGGATGCGCCTGGCGGCGGCCCGCGACGCGGTGGAGTCGGGCGGCCGCGCGGCCGGCGGGGGCGAGGCGGAGTCGGAGCGGGCGCTGCTGCGGCTGGCGGTGCCGGCCGCGAAGTACTGGGTGGCCAACCGGTGCACGCCGGTGGTGGCGGAGGCCCTGGAGTGCCTGGGCGGCAACGGGTACGTGGAGGAGTCGGGGATGCCCCGGCTGCTGCGCGAGTCGCCGCTCGGCTCCGTCTGGGAGGGCCCCGGCAACGTCCAGGCGCTGGACGTGCTGCGGGCGCTGCGGGGGGAGCCGGGCGCCCTCGACGCGTTCCTGCGGGAGGTCGGGGCGGCGCGCGGCGCGGACCACCGGCTGGACCGGGCGATCAGGGACCTGCTGGCGGAGCTGGCCGACCTGGACGGCGCCGAGGCGCGGGCCCGGCGCCTGGCGGAGCGGATGGCGCTGGTGCTCCAGGGGGCGCTGCTGGTGCGGTGGGCGCCGCCCGAGGTCGCGGACGCCTTCTGCGCGTCCCGGCTGGGCGGCGACCGCGGGGCGGCGTTCGGGACGCTGCCGCACACCCTGGGCCTGCGCGCGATCGTGGAGCGGGCCCGGCCGTAGCCGGGGCCGGCGGGCGCGGGAGGCGCGCCCCGCGCCGGGTGCGGACCGGGATGGTGCTGCGCCGACACGGCACCATCCCGGTGGTGCACCGGGGGCCCCGGCACCCCGTCACTCTCGTACGGCGGGGGGACCTCGCGCGAGGGTTGCAGGGGGTTGCGGCGGTGGCGCGTTCTGCGCGGCCCCGGCCGGGACGGCCCCGCGGGCGGGGGATGATGGGGGCGGTTCGGGAACGGGAGGGCCCGGTGCAGAAAGCCGCGATCGACATGGCCCGGCTCGCCGCGATGGACTCGCGTGAGGCGACGCTGCTGCTCAAGGGGATCAGGGAGGCCGTCCTGCGCGGCGGCCGGGCGCCCCTGGCGCCCCGGGCGGACATCGGGGCGTCGTGGCGGCGGGTGCTGCGCGAGGGCGTCGACCCGGACCGCGACCGCCGGCCGGAGCCGCTGCCGCCCGCCGAACTCGAGGCGCGGCGCGGTGGTTCACCGCTCGCGGCCCTGCTGCCGCTGCTGCGCGAGGGCCTCATGCCGGTGCCGGGCGGTGGCTCCGGCGCGGTGCGCCACATCATGGTCGTCGCGGACGCGGACGGGCGGGTGCTGTGGCGGGAGGGCCACCCGGCGGTGCTGCGGATGGCGGACGGGCACGGGTTCGCGCCGGGTGCCGACTGGCGCGAGTCGGCGGTCGGCACGAACGCGGTGGGCACGGCGCTGGTGGTGCGGCGGCCGGTGCAGGTCCACTCGGCGGAGCACTTCGTCGCCGCCTACCACACCTGGACGTGCGCGGGCGCCCCGATCACGGACCCGCGCGACGGGCGGCTGGCGGGCGTCCTCAACGTGAGCGGCCCGGTGGCGACGGCGCACCCGGCGACACCGCTGCTGGTCGGCTCGGTGGCGCGGCTGGCCGAGGCGGAGCTGCGCAACCGGCACCTGGCGGGGCTCGCCAGACTGCGGGCGGTGGCGGCGCCGCTGCTGTACCGGGCGGGCGGCCGGACGGTGGCGGTGGACCGGTACGGCTGGACGGCCGCGGTGACGGGGCTCGCCCCGGTGGACCGGGTGCCGCTGCCCGCGTCGCTGTCGGCGGGCCGGAGGCGGCTGCCGACGCTGGGCGAGTGCGACGTGGAGCCGCTGCCGGGCGGCTGGCTGGTGCGGCCGCTGGACGCCGCGGACGCGCGGGCCGGGAGCGTGGCGACCCGGCTGGTGCTCGACGTGAGCCGGCCGCGGGAGTGGACGGTGCGGGTGTCGGGCGCGGTCGGCAGCTGGACGCGGGAGCTGAGCCCGCGCCACGCGGAACTGCTGTACGTGCTGGCCGCGCGCCGGGACGGCCGTACGGCGGCGGAGCTGGCCGCCGACGTGTTCGGCGACCGTACGCGGACGGTGACCGTGCGGGCGGAGATGTCCCGGATGCGGCGCACCCTGGGCGGCGTGCTGGCGCACCGCCCGTACCGGTTCCGCGACGGGGTGGAGGTGGAGGTGGTCGCCCCGGCCGACGCAGCCGACCTGCTGCCGTACTCGACGGCTCCCGCCGTGCTGGCGGCGCGTCACCCGGCGGCCGACCGGGGGTGACCGGCCCCGCGCCGGTCCCGCGCCGGTACGGCTCCGGCGCGGCCCGGTGCCGTACGGGGCGGTGCGGGGCGGTGC
>JAAXOU010000251.1 GCA_012396115.1 Streptomyces somaliensis DSM 40738
GTGCCCCCGCGGTCGTCCCGCGCGGGGCACGGGGCGCCGGTGCCCGGGCGTCCCGCGCCGTCCGCGCCGGCCGTGGGGCGCTCGGGGTCGCCGGTGTTCACCGCCTGGTCCGTCACGGGTCACGCTCCCGTCGCCTGCGTAACGTGCTGGTCCCGCCGGGTCCCCGGGCGGGTGAGCCGAGCGTAGTTCAGCGCCGGGGGCGTTCGGGGCGGAGCGGGCCCGCACATCGCCCGATCGGATCAGAAGATCGTCACACCGGCTGATGCCGGGCTCGTCCCGCGCCGGGCCCGCTCACGCCGTGAAGGGCCTCGCCGGCCACGGCGCCTCCCCGGGGCGCAGCGCGTCCAGGCCGTCGCCCGCCCGTGCGGCGAGGACCGCCAGGACGCCGACCACCAGGCAGTCGTTGTGCAGGTCCCCCGCCAGGACGCCCCGCACCAGGTCGGTCAGCGGCACCCGGGCGATCTCCATGTCGGCCTCCTCCTCGGCGGCCTCGAAGCGCTCCCCGTCGGCCTCCGACAGACCGCGCGCCAGGAAGATCCGCAGGGCCTCGTCGGAGCCGCCCGGGCTCGTGTACACGTCGGTCAGGACGCGCCACTCCTCCGCCTTGGCGTGGGCCTCCTCGTACAGCTCCCGCTGGGCCGCGCGCAGCGGGTTCTCGCCGGGCACGTCGAGCAGGCCCGCCGGGATCTCCCACAGCCGCTGGCGCACCGGGTGCCGGTACTGGCGCAGGACGAGGACGCGGTCGTCGTCGTCGAGCGCCAGCACGGCGACCGACCCGGGGTGCACCTGGTAGTCGCGGCGCACGACCGACCCGTCGGGCATGGCCACCTCGTCCGTGCGGACACTGGTCTTGCCGCCCCGGAAGGGGGTCTCGGTCGCGGTGACCCGCCACTCGGCCGGCGCGTCCTTGATGGTCATGCGGTCGTCCTCCCTCGCTGCGTCGACCGGGGCGCGGATCCGCGCGGGCCCGCGCCCCGGTCAACCGTATAGCCCGCGGCCTACGCCCTCACGCGCCGGACCCGGCGGCCCGCCGCCGCTCCACCGCCGCCCTCACCAGGCCGGCGAAGAGCGGGTGCGGCCTGGTCGGCCGGGACCGCAGCTCGGGGTGGGCCTGGGTGGCCACCAGGTACGGGTGGACCTCGCGCGGGTACTCGACGTACTCGACGAGCCTGTTGTCCGGGGAGGTGCCGGAGAAGACGATGCCGGCCTTCTTCTCCAGCTCCGCGCGGTAGGCGTTGTTCACCTCGTAGCGGTGGCGGTGCCGCTCCTCGACGTACGGCTGGTCGCCGTAGACCTCGCGGACGACGGAGCCCTCCGCCAGCTTCGCCGGGTACAGGCCGAGCCGCATGGTGCCGCCCAGGTCGCCGGCGCCCTCGACGTACGCCAGCTGCTCCTCCATCGTCGAGATGACCGGGTGGGAGGTGGCGGCGTCGAACTCGGTGGAGTTCGCGTCGGTGATGCCGGCGAGGTTCCGCGCGGCCTCGATGACGATGCACTGCAGGCCGAGGCAGAGGCCGAGCAGCGGGACGCCGTTCTCTCGGGCGTACCGGATGGCGCCGACCTTGCCGTCGACGCCGCGCTCGCCGAAGCCGCCGGGGATGACGACCGCGTCGACGTCACCGAGCTGCTGGGCCGCTCCCGCCTGGGTCCTGCAGTCGTCGGAGGTGACCCACTTGACCCTGACCCGGGCCTTGTTGGCGAAGCCGCCGGCGCGCATGGCCTCGGTGACCGACAGGTAGGCGTCGGGCAGGTCGACGTACTTGCCGACGAGGGCGACCGCGACCTCGTGCTCCGGGTTGTGGACCCGGTCCAGCAGGTCGTCCCACGTGGTCCAGTCGACGTCGCGGAACGGCAGGTCCAGCTTGCGCACGACGTACGCGTCGAGGCCCTCGGTGTGCAGCACCTTCGGGATGTCGTAGATCGACTTGGCGTCGATGGCGGCCACGACGGCCGCCTCGTCGACGTCGCACATCAGGGAGATCTTGCGCTTGATCGCGGTGGGGACGTCCCGGTCGGCGCGCAGGACGATCGCGTCGGGCTGGATGCCGATGTTGCGCAGCGCGGCGACGCTGTGCTGGGTGGGCTTGGTCTTCAGCTCGCCGGACGGGCCGATGTACGGCAGCAGGGAGATGTGCACCACGAAGACGTTGTCCCGGCCGACCTCGTGGCGGACCTGGCGGACGGTCTCCAGGAACGGCAGCGACTCGATGTCGCCGACCGTGCCGCCGACCTCCGTGATCACGACGTCGACGTCGTCGGCGGCCATGCGGCGGATGCGGTGCTTGATCTCGTTGGTGATGTGCGGGATGACCTGCACCGTGTCGCCGAGGTACTCGCCGCGCCGCTCCTTGGCGATGACGGTGGAGTACACCTGGCCGGTGGTGACGTTGGCGGAGCCGTCGAGGTCGACGTCGAGGAAGCGCTCGTAGTGGCCGATGTCCAGGTCGGTCTCGGCGCCGTCGTTGGTGACGAACACCTCGCCGTGCTGGAAGGGGTTCATCGTGCCGGGGTCGACGTTCAGGTACGGGTCGAGCTTCTGCATGGTGACCCGCAGGCCCCGCGCCTTGAGCAGCGCGCCCAGGCTGGAGGCGGTCAGGCCCTTGCCGAGGGAGCTGGCGACACCCCCGGTGACGAAGATGTGCTTGGTCGTCGTGGCTGTGCTGTTTCGGAAAGCAGCGGGCGGCATGGCCAAGAGGGGGCTCCCGTGGTCGCGGTCTGGAAGTGCGTACCGGCGTCCGTTCGAAGAGGGCCCGAGGAGGAGGGCCCCGGGGTCTCCGGAGGTGCCGTCGCTGCGGTTCGGGGGCCGCCGATCCCTTCTGCGGCGCCCACCGGTCCACGGGCTACCAGGGTATCAGCGACGGAAGAGGACCGCGTTCCGGCCATACGGCCCCGAGATTCAGCCATTGTGGGATCCTGTGGGTACGCGTTCGGACCTGTGCGAAACGAAGGGGTGCGCAGTGTGCTGCATGCGCGCGCACAGCGGGTACGCGCTCGTTCGTGCCAGACCATCCTCACCACCGGCTTCTCCCGGGAAGATCGCACGGAAGACCCGGGCGCGTCGTATTCTGCTCGGACACCCGTTGCCGAGTCGGGCCCGCGTACGGCACCACCCCCGCCGGTCGTCCGGGACCCCCTCACGTCAACGATCCTTGACCCTGACCCCAGTAAGCGCCCCGCGGGGCGAACGTGGCCGTTCGACTGGAGATTGCACGTGGCCGGGCGCATCGAGGACTACGCACTCATCGGAGACATGCAGACCGCCGCCCTGGTCTGCCGGGACGGCACGGCGGACTGGCTGTGCCTGCCCCGCTTCGACTCACATGCCGTCTTCGCGGGAATCCTCGGGACCGAGGAGCACGGATTCTGGCGGATCGGACCGGCGCACGCCGAGGGGTCTGAGCCCCCCGCCGCCGACCGCCGCCGCTACCGGGGCGACTCGCTCGTCCTCGAGTCCGAGTGGGACACGCCGCGCGGCACGGTGCGCGTCACCGACTTCATGCCGCCCCGCGACGGCGCGCCGCAGCTGGTGCGGATCGTCGAGGGCGTCAGCGGCCGGGTGAAGATGCGCTCCGCGCTGCGGATGCGGTTCAGCTACGGCCGGATCGTGCCCTGGGTCCACAAGGTCGACAACCGCACGGTCGCCGTGGCCGGACCCGACTCGGTGTGGTTCGACACCCAGTGCGAGACGTACGGCGAGAACCTCACCACGTACGCGGACTTCACCGTCTCCGCCGGCGAGCGGGTCTCCTTCACCATCAGCTGGCAGCCCTCGCACCACGCGCAGCCGCCGCTCCCCGACCCCGAGGCGGCGCTGGAGACGACGACCGCCTTCTGGCGGGAGTGGGTCGACCACTGCACCTACCGCGGCCCCTACCGCGAGTCGGTGGTCCGCTCCCTGATCACGCTGAAGGCCCTGACGTACGCGCCGACGGGCGGCATCGTCGCCGCGCCGACGACCTCCCTGCCGGAGGACATCGGCGGCGTGCGCAACTGGGACTACCGCTACACCTGGCTGCGGGACGCGGCGATCACGCTCTCCTCGCTGCTGCGCACCGGTTACCGCGAGGAGGCCCGCGCCTGGCGCGAGTGGCTGCTGCGCGCGGTCGCCGGCGACCCGGAGAACCTGCAGATCATGTACGGCATCGCGGGCGAGCGCGAGCTGGGCGAGGCGGAGCTGGACTGGCTGCCCGGCTACGAGGGCTCCGCCCCCGTCCGCGTCGGCAACGGCGCCGCCGCGCAGCTCCAGCTCGACGTGTACGGCGAGGTCACCGAGGCCCTGCACCTGGCCCACATGACCGGCCTGGCCCGCAACGACTACGCCTCGCTCCTGCAGCTGAAGCTGATCAACTACCTGGAGAAGCACTGGACCGAGCCCGACGAGGGCATCTGGGAGGTGCGCGGCCCGCGCCGCCACTTCGTCCACTCCAAGGTCATGGCGTGGGTCGCCGTCGACCGCACCATCAGGCTGATCGAGTCCGGTGACGCCGACGGCCCGCTGGAGCGGTGGCGCGAGCTGCGCGACGAGATCCACCGCGACGTGTGCGAGAAGGGCTACGACCCGGAGCGCAACACCTTCACGCAGTCGTACGGCTCGCGGGAGCTGGACGCGGCGCTGCTGCTCATCCCGCAGGTGGGTTTCCTGCCGCCGGACGACAAGCGGGTCATCGGCACGATCGAGGCTATCCAGCGGGAGCTGTCCACGGAGGACGGCTTCATCCTGCGCTACCCGACGCAGGGCTTCGACGAGGGCGTGGACGGCCTGCCCGGCGACGAGGGCGCCTTCCTGGCGTGCTCGTTCTGGATGGCCGACGACCTGGCGATGATCGGCCGGGTCGACGAGGCGCGCAAGCTGTTCGAGAAGCTGCTCGGCCTGCGCAACGACCTGGGGCTGCTCGCCGAGGAGTGGGACCCGCGCCTCCAGCGGCAGGTCGGGAACTTCCCCCAGGCGTTCAGCCACGTGCCGCTGATCGACACGGCGCTGCGCCTGACCGCGAGCGGCGCGTACGGCGGCTGACCCCGGGCGCGCAGCGGCGGGCGCGCGGGACGCCGCCCGCCGCTACGCGCCCCGCCAGGGCCCGGGGCCGTGCCCGCCGCGCGCGCACAGCTCGTCGTAGACGCTCAGCACCTGGGCGATGGTCTGCTCCTCCGTCGGCCACGTGGCCGCCTGCCGGGGACCGGCCGCCGCGAGTTCCGCGTGCCGGGCGGGATCCGTCAGCAGGCGGACCACGGCCGCCGCGAGCCGTACGGAGTCCCCGTAGGGGACGAGTTCCGCCGCGTCGCCGACCAGCTCCGGCACCCCGCCCACCGCCGTGGCGACCAGGGGCACGCCCAGCCGCAGCGCCTCCTGGGCGAGCGGCGCCCGCGCCTCCCAGCGGCCGGCCAGGACCGCCACGTCCGCCGCGGCCAGCAACGCGGTCACGTCGTCGCGCCGCCCGAGCAGCCGCACCGGCAGCCCCTCGGTGTCGACGCGCCGCTGGAGCGCCGCCCGTCGCGGGCCCTCGCCGGCGACGGCGACCAGCGGCACCGGGTCGTGGCCGAGCCACCGCCGGGACGCGTCCAGCAGCGTGCCGTGCCCCCGGGACGGCACCAGGGAGCCGGCCGTCACCACCAGCGGCCTTCCCACCGCGCCGAGTTCGGCCCGCTCCTTCTCCCCGGTGGGGTCGGCGGGGCCGCGCGGCGGCGGCAGGGCGACGGGGCCGAGGCGGACGTCGCGGGCGCCCCGCCTGCGTGCCCGGTCGACCAGCTCCGACGAGGCGGCGAGGACGACCGCCGCCGCGCGCACGGCCCTGCGCTCCGTCAACCGCAGCAACTGCCCGCGCGCCCCCTCGGCGTGCGGCCGGAAGTGCCAGGTGAGGACGAGCGGCACCCGCTGCGCGGCGAGGGCCAGCGCGGACCGTACCGCGGCGTTCAGCCCGTGCGCGTGGACGACGTCGGCCCCCGAGCACACGGCTCGCAGCGCCCCCACGGAAAGCGGGTCGCCACGGGGCGGCACGGGGACGAAGTACGCCCCGGTGCCCAGGAAGTCGTGGGCGTGGTCCAGTTCGGCCGGGGCGCACACGGTCACCCGCACGCCCCTCGCCACGAGCCCGGCGGCCAGTGACCTGACGTGGGCACCGCTGCCCGCGCCGCCACCGCCCAGCACTTGGACCGTACGCAGCTGTGTCACCCGCCAAGGATGCCAGCCCGTACGCGCGTTCCGGCACCGGTGCGGGGCGCGGCCCGCCGCATCCCGCCACTTTCCGGCGCCCGGCGGCACGCCCTCCGCTCCGGGACCACTCACACGGGTGAGCGCGCGAGCCGGCTGACGGCCTTCCCGCCGGCGGCGGCGGCGAGGCACGCGGCGGCGTGCAGGGCGAGCCCCGGCCGCCCGGCCCCGGCGGCGACGGCCACGCC
>JAAXOU010000252.1 GCA_012396115.1 Streptomyces somaliensis DSM 40738
CGGAGCCCCGAGAGGCGGCGGCCGCGTGCCGTCGCAGGTCCGCGCCGGGCTCCCGCCGGGCCCGGCGCGGGCCGCCCCGCCCCCGCCGGTAGGCGGGGACGGAACGGGAAGCCGAAGGGGACTCCCGCCCCTGGACGGGGCGTGAAGGCCCGGCCGCCGGGCATACGCCCCTGCGGAGGGCACGGGCCCGTACGGCTCCGGGGCGCGTCGGAGACGGCGGCCCCGCGCTCCGGCGGTGTGGATGTGCCGGAAGGCTCCGGGGCATCCGGTGGAACGGCAGGGGTACCGGGCGGCCGGCCCGGGCCCCTGGGACGCACGCTCGTACGCCCGAGGGGGACCGCATGGCCACCGTTGAACTCCGCTTCAGCGCCCAGCCCGAGCACGTCAGGACCGCCCGCCTGGTGGCGGCCGCCGTCGCCCGCCGGGCGGGGGTCGAGGAAGCCGTGCTGGACGAGGTCAGGCTCGCCGTCGGCGAGGCCTGCTCCCGTGCCGTCGGACTGCACCGGAGCAACGGCGTCACCGCGCCCGTCAGGGTGCGGTTGACCGAGGAGGAGAAGGCGTTCTCCATCGAGGTCGGCGACGAGGTGCCCGGCGCCGGTGTCGCGGCCGCCGACGCGACCGGCGTACCCGGTTCGCGCGGTGGCGCGCCGGCCCGGGACTTCGACGACGCGGGGGGTGAGGACCAGATGGGGCTCGCGGTGATCAGCGGACTCGTCGACGACGTGGAGGTCTCCGCGGGGGAACGCGGCGGACTCATTCGGATGAGCTGGTCCAGGCCGGGTTCCGCGGAGCCCCGCTAGGACCTGCGCGCACCGCGCGACCCTCCGTGAAGGCCCTGCCGAGCAGGGCCTTCCTCCTTCCTCCCGGGCCCTTCGAGAAGTCACCGCGGTTCGGTGTCCCCACCGCGCCGCCCCCACCGCGTTGCCCCTTCCGGGGGAATCCGCGGAACGGATCATTTGCCGACCGGAAGGGCGCGGCCGATCCTGGGGTCCGGTACCCCGCACCGACCGGGTTCCGCTCCCCGAGCCGTCCGCGGCTCGAGCTCCGACGCCGAGGAGGACGAATGGCGGGGCTCCTCGACCCACGGCCGGCCCATGGCCCGGTCTCGTCCACCGCCGCGGTCCTCACCGGGGAGAACCGGACCGTCGTGGCGGTGATCGCCCTCGTCGCGCTGATCGCCCTGCTCGTCGCCCGCCTGCTCGTCCGCCAGGTGCTGGCCGCCGGCGAGGGCACCGAGTCCATGAAGCGGATCGCCGCCGCGATCCAGGAGGGCGCCAACGCCTACCTGGCGCGGCAGCTGAGGACCGTGGCGGTCTTCGCGGCCGGCGTCTTCCTCCTCCTCATGCCGCTTCCGGCCGACGACTGGGCGCAGCGGCTGGGGCGCTCGCTGTTCTTCCTGGTCGGCGCGCTCTTCTCCGCCGCCACCGGGTACCTCGGCATGCGCCTCGCGGTGCGGAGCAACGTGCGGGTGGCGGCGGCGGCGCGTGAGGCCGCGACGGCATCGGAGGGGCCCGGGAGGGACCCGGCGGCCGTCTCGCGCAGGGCCATGAGGATCGCCTTCCGCACGGGCGGCACGGTCGGCATGTCCACCGTCGGCCTCGGCCTGTTCGGCGTCTGCTGCGTCGTCCTCTACGCGGAGGACGCGCCCAAGGTACTGGAGGGCTTCGGCCTGGGCGCCGCCCTGATCGCCATGTTCATGCGTGTCGGCGGCGGCATCTTCACCAAGGCCGCCGACGTCGGCGCCGACCTGGTCGGCAAGGTCGAGCAGGGCATCCCCGAGGACGACCCGCGCAACGCCGCCACCATCGCCGACAACGTGGGGGACAACGTCGGGGACTGCGCCGGCATGGCCGCCGACCTCTTCGAGTCGTACGCGGTCACGCTGGTCGCCGCGCTGATCCTCGGCACGGCCGTCCTCGGCGACCTCGGCCTCGTGTTCCCGCTCGTCGTCCCGGCGATCGGCGTCGTCACCGCGATGGCCGGCATCCTCGCGGTCGCGCCCCGGCGCACCGACCGCAGCGGCATGTCGGCGGTCAACCGCGGCTTCTTCCTCTCCGCGGCCCTCTCGCTCGCGCTCGTGGCGGTCGCCGCCTTCACCCTCCTGCCGGCCTCGTTCGCGGAACTGGAGGGCGTCACCGACGCGACCGTGCGGGCGCACGGCGGCGACCCCCGCGTCCTGGCGCTCGCGGCCGTCGCCCTCGGCGTCGTCCTCGCCGTACTGATCCAGCGGCTGACCGGGTACTTCACCGAGCCGGGCCGGCGGCCCGTGCGGGATGTCGCGAAGTCGTCGCTGACCGGTCCCGCCACCGTCGTCCTCGCCGGGGTCTCCCTCGGCCTGGAGTCGGCCGTCTACACCGCCCTGCTGATCGGTCTCACCGTCTACGGGGCGTTCCTCCTGGGCGGCGCGTCGATCATGGTGGCGCTCTTCGCCGTCGCGCTCGCCGGCACCGGGCTGCTCACCACCGTCGGCGTCATCGTCGCGATGGACACCTTCGGCCCCGTCTGCGACAACGCCCAGGGCATCGCCGAGATGTCCGGTGACGTCCGGGGTGCCGGCGCGCGGGTCCTCACCGACCTCGACGCGGTCGGCAACACCACCAAGGCGATCACGAAGGGCATCGCCATCGCCACGGCGGTCCTCGCGGCGTCGGCGCTGTTCGGCTCGTACCGGGACGCCATCGACACCGCCGCCGCCGACGTGGGCGCCGGGGGCGCCGGGGTCGCCGGGACGACGCTCGGCATGGACGTCTCGCGGCCCGACAACCTCGTCGGCCTCATCCTCGGCGCCGCGGTCGTCTTCCTCTTCTCCGGCCTGGCCGTCAACGCCGTCTCCCGGTCGGCGGGGTCGGTGGTGTACGAGGTGCGCCGCCAGTTCCGCGACCACCCGGGGATCGCGGACCGCACGGAACGGCCGGAGTACGGGCGCGTCGTCGACATCTGCACCAGGGACGCCCTGCGCGAGCTGGCGACACCGGGCCTGCTCGCCGTCATGGCGCCCATCGCGGTCGGCTTCGCGCTCGGCGTGGGCGCGCTCGGCGCCTACCTCGCGGGGGCCATCGGCACCGGTCTGCTGATGGCGGTCTTCCTGGCGAACTCGGGCGGCGCCTGGGACAACGCCAAGAAACTGGTCGAGGACGGCCACCACGGCGGCAAGGGCGGCGAGGCCCACGCCGCGACGGTGATCGGCGACACGGTCGGCGACCCCTTCAAGGACACCGCGGGACCGGCGATCAACCCGCTGCTCAAGGTCATGAACCTGGTGGCGCTGCTCATCGCGCCCGCCGTGGTCCGACTGGGCCACGGCGCCGGCGCCGACGCCGGGGTGCGGGCCGGCGTGGCGGCCGCCGCGACCGCCGTCATCGTCGCGGCGGTGTACGCCTCCAAACGGCGCCCCGTCACCGGCGGCGACGGGGACACGCCCGGGCGCGTCCCGGGCCCACCGGACGAGGCGGCCCCCGTCCGGTGACGGCCCCCGTCCGGTGGGGCGGCGCCCCGCGTGGTGTGACAGCCGGTCAGGCGCCGTCCCCGGTGGTGCCGTCGGGCCGCGGCGGCCCGGTGCGGGGCCGTTCCGGTGACCCTTCTCTCTCTTGATGCAAACGGTGAAAAAGCGTACGCAGCGGTCATGCGGCACGCCGGGGTCGCCCACTCGGCGTGTATGTTCCGGGGCCGAGAGCCTTGGAAGGGACCGATCCGGTGAACAAGAAGCTTGCAGCCGCGCTGTCCGGCGGTGCGGTGCTGGTACTCGCGCTGTCGGGCTGCAGCGGGGACGAAGGCGACGACGGCAAGAAGGTGGAGGCCTGGGCGAAGACCTTCTGCGACCAGGCGAAGCCCCAGATCCAGAAGCGGGCCGACGCCCAGCAGACCATCATCTCGACGGCCGCGGACGGCAAGCCCGCCGACGTGCAGGCGGCGGACTCGAAGGCGTTCCGGGACATCGCCGACACGGACCGGGCGCTCGCCAGGGCGGTCGAGAGCGCCGGCGTCCCGCCCGTCGAGAACGGCGAGAAGCTCCGGCAGGACGCCGTCAAGGAGCTCAACGCCACGGCCACCGCCTACGAGGGGCTCAGGAAGCAGATCGACGCCCTCGACCCCGGTGACCAGCAGAAGTTCGCCGACGGCCTGCAGGACGTCGCGAAGGGCCTGAAGCGCATCGAGAAGATGGACCAGGACGCGCTGGCCAGGCTCCAGTCCGGCGAGCTGGGCAGGGCCATGGCCGCGCAGCCGGGCTGCCGGAAGGCCAGGGCGTCCGCCGCACCCACCGCGACCAGCGGCCCCGCGGCCAGGCCGGGCGCGGGGTCCGCCTCCCCGCCCGCCGTGTCTCCGTCCGCCGCCTCCCCGTCCGCCGCGGCCTCCGGTCGTACGTCGGCGAGGCCCTCGGCCCCGGCCGGGTCCTCCGGGCCGGCCAAGCCCTCGGCGCCGGCGGGCGCCGGGTCCGAGTAGCGGTATCCGCGGCACCCGTTCGGCCCGGCCGTCCACAGGAGGGCCGGGCCGTTCGTCCACAGGAGCGCCGGGTCGTTCGTCATCGTCCGTGGTGCCGGTCACAATGGGCGTGTGAGTACGACCAGCCCGGCCACCGGCCTCCCGGTGCCCGACCACGCCGACCGCCTGCGCGCCGCCCTCCTGGCCGCCGACTTCACCGTCGACGGGCTCCTCGACCGGCTCGGCGCGCCCGCCTACGCCGCCCTCGCCCGCGGCGAGACGGTGCCCGCCCTGCGCGCCACCCGGGGGGACGGGGCGCTGGACGCCCTCGTCCGGCTGTTCCTGCTCCAGCAGCGGGTGCCGTACGAGCGGGCGCGCGCCGCGCTCCCGCTGGAGGAGGCGCTCGCGGACGGCTGGATGACGCGGGACGGTGACGAGATCGGGGCCGCGGTCGACGTGCGCCCGTACGGCGGTCCCGGGGGCGAGGACTGGTACGTCGTCTCCGACCCGGGGTGCGCCGTGGGCGGGGCGGGCGGGGCCGGCGGCAGGGGCGAGGGCGTCGTCCTCGGGGTCGGCGGCGCGTCCACCACGCTCGCCGGGCTCACCGTGCGCACCCCCGTCGCCTCCGCGCTGGACCTGGGCACCGGCTCCGGCATCCAGGCGCTGCACGCCGCGCGGCACGCCACGCGGGTGACGGCGACGGACCTGAACCCGCGGGCGCTGGGGTTCACCCGGCTGACGCTCGCGCTGTCCGGCGCGCCGGAGGCCGACCTGAGGGCCGGTTCGCTGTTCGAGCCGGTCGCCTCGGAGACGTACGACCTGATCGTGTCGAACCCGCCGTTCGTCATCTCCCCGGGGGCCCGGCTCGCCTACCGGGACGGCGGGATGGGCGGCGACGACCTGTGCCGCACCCTGGTCCAGCAGGCCGGGGAGCGGCTCAACGACGGCGGCTACGCGCAGTTCCTGGCCAACTGGCAGCACGTGGAGGGGGAGGACTGGAAGGACCGCGTCCGCTCGTGGGTGCCGCGCGGCTGCGACGCGTGGATCGTCCAGCGCGAGGTCCAGGACGTCACCCAGTACACGGAGTTGTGGCTGCGGGACGCCGGGGACCACCGGGCCGCCCCGGAGGAGTACCGGGCGCGGTACGAGGCGTGGCTCGACGAGTTCGAGGCGCGCGGGACCAGGGCGGTCGGCTTCGGCTGGATCACCCTGCGGAAGTCCGGTGCGCAGGAGCCGTCCGTCCTCGTCGAGGAATGGCCGCACCCGGTCGAGCAGCCGCTCGGCGAGACCGTGCGGGCGCACTTCGCCCGCCAGGACTACCTCCGCGCGCGGGACGACGCGGCCCTGCTCGCCGACCGCTTCGTGCTCGCGCCCGAGGTGGTGCAGGAGCAGGTGGGGCCGCCGGGGGCGGAGGACCCGGAGTACGTCGTCCTGCGGCAGAACCGCGGGATGCGGCGGGCGACCAGGGTCGACGCGGTCGGCGCCGGGTTCGCCGGGGTCTGCGACGGCACGCTCGGCGCGGGCCGCATCCTGGACGCCATCGCCCAGCTGATGGGCGAGGATCCGGTCATGCTGCGCGACCGCACGCCGCGGGCCATCCGCCTCCTCGTGGAGGAGGGCTTCCTGGAGCCGGCGCAGCCCGACGGGCAGGGCTGACCCGCCGCGGCGCGGGGTACGGCGGCCAGTCCCCGCCCGCCCGGCGCCCGGATGGATCGCGCGCCCCGCGGAGCCCGGGGAGACCGGCGCGGCAGCACGGGTACGGAGGGGTACGGGCCCGGGCCCCGGCACAAGGAGCGCACCACCCGTTCCCACCCGCGTCCCCCGTCCCCCGGCCCCGACCCGTGTCCGCCGGCAAGACGCCCCCGTCCACCCGGCGCGGCCGTCACCGGACTCGGCATGATGACCCCGGCCGGGACCGGTACCGCCGCGTCCTGGGAGCGCATCCGGGAGGGCGCCGGCACGGAGGCCGTCCG
>JAAXOU010000253.1 GCA_012396115.1 Streptomyces somaliensis DSM 40738
CGAACCCGGAAGCTAAGCCTTTCAGCGCCGATGGTACTGCAGGGGGGACCCTGTGGGAGAGTAGGACACCGCCGAACAATCCTTGTCAAAGAGCCCCGCACCGCCAGGTGCGGGGCCCTTTCGCGTTCAGAATGGTTCCATGCGCTACGACCTGGTCATATTCGACAACGACGGTGTCCTGGTGGACAGCGAGCCCATTTCCAACGCCATCCTGGCCGGTTACCTGACCGAACTCGGGCACCCCACCACGTACGAGGGCTCACTCCGCGACTACATGGGGGGTGCCCTGCACCGCGTCCACGACACCGTCCTCGAACGGACCGGGCGGCGACTGCCCGAGGACTTCGACGACACCTTCCACGCCCGTGTCCTCGCCGCCTTCGAACGCGGCCTCACCGCGGTCCCCGGGGTGGCCGATGTCCTCCGCGGGCTCGTCGCCGCCGGGGTGCCGTACTGCGTCGCCTCCTCCAGCGGTCACCAACGGATCCGTGTGGGGCACCGCAGGACCGGGCTCGACCCGTGGTTCAGGCCCGGCACCGTGTTCAGCGCCGAGGACGTCGGCCGTGGCAAGCCCGCCCCCGACCTGTTCCTCCACGCCGCCGAACGCATGGGCGTCGCCCCCGAGCGGTGCGCCGTCGTCGAGGACAGCCCCCTCGGTGTCCGGGCCGCCCGCGCCGCGGGCATGACCGTGTACGCCTTCACCGCCATGAGCGGCCCCGGCGTACTGCCCGGTGCCGACGGCTACTTCGACGACATGGCCGGACTGCCCGCGCTCCTGCTGTGACGGCGCCGTCCGGCGTCCGAGCACCGCCCCGGCCCCGCCCTTCCCCACCACGGCCGGCGCGCGACCGCACCACGGCCGAACCCCGTCCCCACCTCGTACGGCGCGCCGCCCCCGCCCCGTCCGCATTCCCGCCCACGCCCCCGCCGTCCGGGTCCGTCGTCCGTCCCCGCTCGCCGGGCGCCCCTCCGCCGACGCCCTCGGCGGAGCGCCACGGGCGCCGCGCGGAGGCCGCCGCCCGCGCTCCCGCCGGCGGGGCTCGCGTACGCCGGGTCCTTCGCGGCGCGCGGCGACCGATACGGTGGCGGTCATGAGGGGTCGCGCACTGTTGATGTGGGACGAGGCGGTGACCGGGTACGACTTCGGCCCCGGTCACCCGATGGATCCCGTGCGGCTCGCGCTGACCATGGAGTTGGTGCGGGCCCTCGGCGTCGACCGGGCCGTCGAGGTCAGGTCGGCCAGGCCCGCCGGGGACTCCACGCTGCGGCTCGTCCACCGGGAGGACTACGTCGCCGCCGTGCGCGCCGCGTCCGCCGACCCCCGCCGTGCCGACCGGGAGTACGGGCTGGGCACCGTCGACGACCCGGCGTTCCCCGGGATGCACGAGGCGTCCGCCCGTATCGCCGGGCTGTCGGTCGGCGCGGCCGAGGCCGTGTGGCGGGGCGACGCGGACCGCGCGGTCAACTTCACCGGCGGCCTCCACCACGCCATGCCCGGTGCCGCCGCCGGTTTCTGCGTGTACAACGACGCGGCCCTGGCCATCGCCCGGCTCCTGGAACTGGGTGCCGAACGCGTCGCCTACCTCGATGTGGACGTCCACCACGGCGACGGTGTGCAGGCCGTCTTCCGCGACGACCCGCGGGTGCTGACCGTCTCCCTCCACGAGGATCCCCGCACCCTCTTCCCCGGCACCGGCAGGCCCGAGGAGACCGGCGGGCCGGGGCCCGGCGCGGGCAGCGCCGTCAACCTCGCCCTGCCGGCCGGAACCGGTGACGCCGGCTGGCTGCGGGCGTTCCACGCGGTCGTGCCCGAGCTGCTCGCCGACTTCCGGCCGCAGGTCCTCGTCACCCAGCACGGTGCCGACACCCACTTCGAGGATCCGCTCGCCCACCTGGCCGTCTCCCTCGACGCCCAGCGGGCCGTCCAGGCGGCCTGCCGGGACCTCGCCGACGAGTACGTGGAGGGCGGCCGGTGGGTGGCGCTCGGCGGCGGCGGGTACGCGGTCGTGGACGTGGTGCCGCGGTCGTGGACGCACCTGGTGGGCATCGTGGCCGGGGCGGACGTACCGCCGGAGGCGGTCGTCCCGCAGTCCTGGCGGGACTTCGCGTACGCGCGGACCCGGCTGCCGGGGCCGCGGCGCATGACCGACGGGCGGTGGCCCGTCGGCTGGCGGCCCTGGGAGGACGGTTACGATCCCGGGGACCGGCTGGACCAGGCGGTGCTGGCCACCCGCAGGGCGGTGTTCCCGCTGCGGGGGCTCCTCGTCCACCCGTAGGGGACGGGGCGCCGTTACGCCGACCGTGCGGCGTCCGCCGGTTCCCGGGGCGGTCCCCGGGCCGTTGCGGCACCATCGGCGGGGTGCTGACTACCGGGGCGCTGCGGGCGCATCTGCTGGCGGCCGGGCTGGCCGGGACCGTGGCCACCGCGCGGGAGAGGAGCCTGCGCAACTACCGGCTGTTCGCCGCCCGCGACCCGCGGGCCACGCTGGGGCTCGACCCCGAGGGGCGGTGGGGCGAGCGGGACCTGCTGGAGCTGATGGCCGGCAGGTGCGGGGTGTCCGGGGACCCGGGGCTCCGTACGGGGTGGGACGTCATCGACCCGGAGCTGACGCTCGGCGCACTGGACGCGTTCGCCGGGCGGCTCGCCGCGGCGGTCCGGCGCCGCGCGCCGGTGTTGTTCGGGACCGGGCACCCCCATCGGCTGCTGGGGTTCTACGCCGCGTTGGCGGACGCGGTGTCGTCGGCGGGCTGTCCCGTCCTCACCCCGGCGCAGGGGAGATGTGTCGACATGGCGACCCGATTCGGCGTACGCACCCGCCTGCTCGACTACGTGCGGGGGGTCGCGCTGGTGCGGGAGGCGGGCGGGGAGGGCGACGGTCGCGGGCCCGGCGCCCACACCCACTCGCCCCTGCCGGTCAGGGTGGTGCTGGGGGCCGCGGCCGAGGCCGGCGGGCCCCTTCCGGAGCTGGTGGTGGGGGACCACGGATGGGTCTGCGGGGCAGGTCAGCTGGGTTTCGAGGCCATCGGGCTGGCCGACGCGGACGACCCCGCGCCGTTCGTCGGGGAGGCCGAGGGGCAGGTGGCGGTGGCCGTGCCGCTCGACGACGCGGTGCGGTCCGAGTGGTACGACCCGCTCGCCCGTTACGTCCTGGAGCGGGCGTGTCCGTCGCGGTAGTCGGGCGGTGGCTGCTCCTCTTCCCCACGCGCATCAACCGCCCCTAGTCTGGGGAGTGAGCGCACGGCGACGAAGAGTCACCGGAGGGGAAGCCGGTGGCGTCAGTGCGGAAGGTGCAGGTGGGTCATGGTTTCTGCTGGCGAGACTCCTCTCAACGAGGTCAAGTTCCTGACCGTGGCGGAAGTCGCCTCGGTGATGCGGGTGTCGAAGATGACGGTGTACCGGCTGGTGCACAGCGGGCATCTGCCGGCGATCCGGGTGGGGAGGTCGTTCCGGGTGCCGGAGCAGGCGGTCCACGCGTATCTCCGCGATTCCTTCGTCGGGGCGGGGAGCGCGTAGCCCGGAGTTCTCTCCTCCCCCTCGGATTACGGGCTCGGCGTTCAGGCGGGTAGGCTAGGCCGACGTAGGTCGTGTGGGCCCAGACGCCCCGCACCGAGATCCCCGCCCATGCGGGGGTGTTCCGAGAAGTGAGCGAGGGTAGTCGTGGGCTCTGTTATCAAGAAGCGGCGCAAGCGGATGGCGAAGAAGAAGCACCGCAAGCTTCTGAAGCGCACCCGCGTTCAGCGCCGCAACAAGAAGTAGGCGGCGGCTGTACGTGCGCCTCGCGGCCCTTCCACCGGTTCGGTGGGAGGGCCGCGGTCGTGTTCCGGCCGGTCCGGGTTCCGACGTGCCGCGGCCGGTGGTCGCGGTGGTGCGCCGTCGACCCGTTACGGTGGCAACCGGACGGTTCCGGGGATCGAACGGGAGGCGCTGGACGTGGGCAGGGTCGTGCTCGTCACCGGGGTGGCCAGGCGGCTCGCCGGCCGTTTCGTACGGCGCCTCGCGCGGGATCCCGGGGTGGACCTGGTCGTCGGGGTGGACGCCGTGGCCCCGCAGCACCCGCTGGGCGGTGCGGTGTTCGTGCGCGCCGACATCCGGCAGCCCGCCGTCGGCCGGGTCCTGGCCGAGTACGGCGTGGACACGGTGGTCCACCTGGACCTCGCGGCGAGCCCGGCGGCGGGCGGTGGGCGGGCCGCGGCCAAGGAGACCAACGTCATCGGCACGATGCAGCTGCTCGGTGCCTGCCAGCGGTGCCCCACCGTCGGCCGCGTCGTCGTCCGTTCCAGCACCGCCGTGTACGGTTCCGCCCCGCGCGATCCGGCGGTCGTCGTCGAGACGGCCCCGCCGAAGTCGCTGCCGAGCGGCGGTTTCGCCAAGGACCTCGCCGAGGTCGAGGGGTACGTACGGGGGTTCGCCCGGCGGCGTCCGGACGTCGCCGTGTGCGTGCTGCGCTTCGCGAACGTCCTCGGTCCGGGCGCCGGGTCCTCGCTGGCGCGGTACTTCTCGCTGCCGGTGCTGCCCACGGCGCTCGGGTACGATCCGCGGCTCCAGTTCGTCCACGAGGACGACGTCCTGGACGTGCTGTGCGTCGCCTCCTCGGAGCCGCGCCGGGGCACCCTCAACAGCGGCACGTTCAACGTCGCGGGGGACGGGGTGCTGACGCTGTCGCAGTGCGCCCGCCGCCTCGGCCGGCCGACGCTCCCGCTGCTGCCGCCGGCCCTGGCGTGGACCGGTACGGCGCTGCGGACGCTCGGTGTGAGCGACTTCCCCACCGAGCAGATCCGCCTCCTCACGCACGGCCGGGTCGTCAGTACGGTCCAGATGCGCGAGACCCTCGGGTTCGAGCCGGCCCGCACGGCGGCGGAGACCCTGGCGGACTTCGTGCGGCACCGGGGCCCCGGTCCGCTGCCTCCGGCCGTGCTGGCGGCGGCCGTCGACGGGGTGGCGGCCCGGCTCGGTGAGGGTGTGGCCGCGCGGACGGCGCGGACGGTGGAGCGGCGCGGAGCCGCCGGGACGAGGAGCGCGGGTTAGCGATGGCGGACGCCGAGGTCATTCCCTTCGACGAGGACCGGTCGCGCGGCGGGGTGCCCCGGGCGGGGCGCGGGAGGGTTTCCCCGGGCGGCCCGGCCCGCGGGGTGACCCCGCTGCCGGGGCGGGCCGGACCGGTGGCCCCGGTGCCGTCCGGGCCGGAGGACGGTCCGCGCCCGCCGGGGGCCGGGGGCGGCCGGGGCGGCACGGGGGCGGTGGGGGAGGACGGTTGGGAGCGGCGGGTAGCGGGCGGGTTGGCGTTCCTGCGCCGCCGCCTCACCGGCGAGTACGAGGTCGACGAGTTCGGTTTCGACGAGGAGCTCACCGACCAGGTCCTGATGTCGCTGCTGCGGCCCCTGTTCGAGAAGTACTTCCGGGTGGAGGTGCGGGGCGTCGGGAACGTCCCGGCGGAGGGCGGGGCGCTGGTCGTGGCGAACCACTCGGGCACGCTGCCGCTGGACGCGCTGATGATGCAGGTCGCCGTCCACGACCACCATCCGGCGGGCCGTCACCTGCGGCTGCTCGCGGCGGACCTGGTGTTCACGCTGCCCGTCGTCGGTGAACTGGCCCGGAAGGCCGGGCACACGCTGGCGTGCGCGGAGGACGCGGAGCGGCTGCTCCGGCGCGGTGAGGTCGTCGGGGTGATGCCGGAGGGCTTCAAGGGCATCGGGAAGCCGTTCGGCGAGCGGTACAAGCTGCAGCGGTTCGGGCGGGGCGGTTTCGTGTCGACGGCGTTGCGGGCCGGTGTGCCGATCGTGCCGTGCTCGATCGTCGGCGCGGAGGAGATCTACCCCATGGTCGGCAACTCCAGGACGCTGGCGCGGCTGCTGGGGTTGCCGTACTTCCCGATCACGCCGACCTTCCCGTGGCTGGGGCCGCTGGGCGCGCTGCCGCTGCCGACGAAGTGGACGATCCAGTTCGGCGAGCCGATTCCGACGGACGGGTACGCGCCGGAGGCGGCGGAGGACCCGATGCTGATGTTCAACCTGACGGACCGGGTGCGGGAGCAGATCCAGCACACGCTGTACAAGCTGCTGGTGCGTCGGAGGTCGGTGTTCTTCTGAGCGTGCGCGTGCGGCGCCGGGCGCCGCTCCGCGGGGAGCGGCGCCCGGCGCCGTGGGGAGCGGGTCGCTAGCGGGTGTCCTCGCCTTCGATGCCGAGGTCCGGGAGGACGCCGGGGAGCAGCGGGGGGAGGGTCACGTCGGGTGTGGGGGCGGGGGCCTGCCCGGGCTCGCCCT
>JAAXOU010000254.1 GCA_012396115.1 Streptomyces somaliensis DSM 40738
ACGTCGAGGAGGACCAGGTTGACCGGCCACCGCCCGCTCCGGGCGCGGTACGGCGGCCCGCGCGTCCGCGGGCGCGGCGACCGTGCCGAGCCCCTGCGCCTCCCGTGCGGCGATCTCCTTCAACCGCAGCGACAGCTGCAGCGTGCTCGGCCGCTCCTCCGGCTCCTTGGCGAGGCACGCGCGGACCAGCGGGGCCAGGGCGTCGGGGACGCCCTGCAGGTGGGGCTCCTCGTGGACGACGCGGTACAGCATCACCTCGGAGCTGCCGTGCCCGAACGGCGAGTCGCCCATCGCCGCGTACGCCAGGGTGGCGCCGAGCGCGAAGACGTCCGTCGCCGGGGTGACGGCCGCGCCGCGCACCTGCTCGGGCGCGAGGAAACCGGGGGAGCCCACCGCCGTGCCGACGTGGGTGAGGGTGGAGGCCCCGGTCGCCCAGGCGATGCCGAAGTCGATGATCCGCGGCCCCTTCGGGGACAGCAGGATGTTCGACGGCTTCAGGTCGCGGTGCACGACGCCCGCCTCGTGGACGGCGACCAGGCCCTCCGACAGCGCGGCGCCGATCGCGGCCACGTCGACCGCGGGAAGCGGTCCCTCCTCGGCGACCTTGTCGTGGAGCGAGGGCCCCGGCACGTACTGCGTGGCGAACCAGGGGCGCTCGGCCTCCAGGTCGGCCGCCACCAGCCGGGCCGTGCAGCCGCCGCGGATCCGCCGCGCGGCGGACACCTCGCGGGCGAAGCGCGACCGGAACTCCTGGTCCTCGGCCAGGTCGGGCCGGATCACCTTCAGCGCCACCCGCTGCCCGCGCCGGTCGGAGCCGAGGTAGACGACCCCCATCCCGCCCGCGCCGAGCCGCCGGTGCAGCCTGAACGAGCCGACGACACGCGGGTCCTCGCGCCGGAGCCGCATCATCGCCATGTCCGTCCCCTACCTGCCGTGGGGAGCTCCCCACCCCGCCGTCGCGGTCCTTCTGACGCCGCCCAGCTTACGTACCCGCGACCGGGCGCGCTCATAGGCCGCGCCCGGTCGCGGCGATCGGTTCCCGCCCCGCGCGCCGGGTCCCGGGGCCATCGGGGCGGGGACCGCGGGCGAGGGACGGACCAAGATCCCTTACGGGCAGGGGGATTGGCGGCGGGCCGGCCCGCCCGGGCGGCAGCCGCCCCCGGCCCCGCCGGCCGGGGAGGCGGGGGAGGGGCTCGCACCCGTACGGGCGCGGGGACGGGCACGTGAGTGATGTCACCCGCCGCCCCCGGCCGTCCCCTCCGGGGAGACCCGCAGGGCGGAGCGGCCGTCTCCGACCAGGGGAGTACGCCACCGGGGGGATCTCATCCTGCAGGAGGCCCGCCGATCGGTACGCGGGCATGACGTCCGGCGCCGCCCGCCTCCCTAGGGTTGGGGCGAGCGGCGGGTGCGGCCCTCGTCCCCGAGGGCGGGCGCCCGCCGCTGCGGACGGGAAACAGGAGGGGAGCCATGACGGACACGGCACCGCGGACGGCGGTCCGCGCGCGGGGACGGAAGGCGGTCCCCGTCCCGTCCGGCGGCCGTCGCCATCCTCTGGTGGCGACGGCGATGGTCCTTCCCCTCGCCGCGCTCCTGGTCGTCGTGTTCGGCGGCTGGGAGGCGGTGGTGACACAGGCGTCGTCCGTGGGCGTGATGCTGGGGCGCTGAGCGGGCGCCCCGGGTCCGGGAGAGCGGCCCGGGCCAGGGCATCCGGCCGACCCCGTGGGGACGGGGGTGCGGCGGACGGCAGCGGCGGCCGCGTCACCGAGCGCACGAAGGAGCCCCCGTCCGCGGCGGGCGGACGGGGGCTCCTGTCGGTGGACGATACTGGGATTGAACCAGTGACCTCTTCCGTGTCAGGGAAGCGCTCTCCCGCTGAGCTAATCGTCCTCGGGACCACGGTACCGTGACGGAACGTCCGGAACCGCGGGCACTGCGTGCGCGATACTGGGATTGAACCAGTGACCTCTTCCGTGTCAGGGAAGCGCTCTCCCGCTGAGCTAATCGCGCGGGGAACCGCTGCTGGCAGCGGTCTCGGTGGACGATACTGGGATTGAACCAGTGACCTCTTCCGTGTCAGGGAAGCGCTCTCCCGCTGAGCTAATCGTCCTTGGAGGTGGAGACGGGATTTGAACCCGTGTAGACGGCTTTGCAGGCCGTTGCCTCGCCTCTCGGCCACTCCACCCGGAGTGCGGGGGTCGGGTGGACCCCCTACTTTCGAGCGGACGACGAGATTCGAACTCGCGACCCTCACCTTGGCAAGGTGATGCTCTACCAACTGAGCCACGTCCGCTTGTCGTTTCCGCTCCGCTTGCGCGAACCGGCGACGGGTTGAACTCTAGCGGATTCCCGGGCCAGCACAAAAACTCGTTTCCGCAGCGTGCTGCGCCGCCGTCCGCCGCGGCCCGCCCCCGCGCCCCCGGCCACCCCCGCCCCGACCTGCGGACACACCACCCGGACGGCCCCCGCGCGCACCCCGTCCTAGACTCGCACCCGTGCACGACCTCGCTCCCCTGGCCCGCTTCGGCGGCCTCCTCGCCACCGATCTGCGGGACGTCACCAGCGATCCGGAGGCCCTGGAGTCCTCCGGCTTCTGGGCCGTCGCCGCCGACTTCGGGGGCCGTCTGACCTGCGCCCGCTTCGGCGACGTCCGTCCCGACCCGGTGCCCGCCCCCGTTCCGGGGCGCTGGCGCGGGCCCGCCGTCGACGACTGGGCCTCCTCGCTCGACCGGGAGGCGTACACCGCGGGGGTGCGCCGCATCCGCGAGCACATCGCCGCCGGCGAGGTCTACCAGGCGAACCTCTGCCGCGTCCTCTCCGCGCCCCTCCCGGCCGGCGCCGCCGACGTGGACGCCCTCACCGCGCTCCTGGCCCGCGGCAATCCGGCCCCCTACGCAGGAACGATTCGCCTGCCCGCGCACGGCGTGGAGGTGGCCACCGCGTCCCCCGAGCTGTACCTGCGCCGCGACGGCCGCACCGTCGAGTCCGGCCCCATCAAGGGCACCGGCAGGACCGCGCAGGACCTGCTGGAGAAGGACCACGCCGAGAACGTGATGATCGTCGACCTGGTCCGCAACGACCTCGGCCGCGTCTGCGCCACCGGCACCGTCACCGTCCCGGAACTCTGCGCCGTCGAGCCCCATCCCGGGCTCGTCCACCTCGTCTCCACCGTCCGCGGCGAGCTGGCCCCCGGCGAGGGCTGGCCGGGCCTCCTGAACGCCACCTTCCCGCCCGGCTCCGTGACCGGCGCGCCCAAGTCCAGCGCCCTGCGGATCATCGGGGCCCTGGAGCCGGCGCCCCGCGGCCCGTACTGCGGCGGCGTCGGCTGGGTCGACGCGGACCGCGGCACCGGCGAGCTGGCCGTGGGCATCCGCACCTTCTGGATCGACCGCCGCGAGCGCCGGGGCGTCCTGCGGTTCGGCACCGGCGCGGGCATCACCTGGGGCTCCGACCCCGAGCGGGAGTGGCGGGAGACCGAACTGAAGGCGGCGCGGCTCCTCGCGATAGCGTCGGGCACCCACGAGACGAGCGGAAGGGCCGTACGACGATGAAGCTGTGGGTCAACGGCGAACTGCGGGACGCGGACGCCGCGACGATCTCCGTCCTGGACCACGGCCTGACCGTGGGCGACGGCGTGTTCGAGACGCTCAAGACGGTCCGCGGCCGGCCCTTCGCGCTCGACCTCCACCTCGACCGGCTCGTCCGCTCCGCGCGCGGCCTCGGCCTGCCCGATCCGGACCTGGACGAGGTGCGCCGCGCCTGCGCCGCCGTCGTCGCGGCCAACCCGGTGGAACTCGGCCGGCTCCGCGTGACGTACACCGGCGGGCTCTCCCCGCTCGGCTCCGACCGCGGCGAGGCCGGCCCGAGCCTCGTGGTGGCCCTCGGCGGGGTCGCGCGCCGCCCGGACACCACGGCGGCCGTCACCGTCCCCTGGACCCGCAACGAGCGCGGCGCCCTCACCGGCCTCAAGACCACCTCGTACGCGGAGAACGTCGTCGCCCTGGCCCACGCCCGCCGGCGGGGCGCCTCCGAGGCGCTGTTCGCCAACACCGCCGGACGGCTCTGCGAGGGCACCGGCTCGAACGTCTTCGTCGTCCTCGACGGCCGGATCCACACCCCGCCGCTCGCCTCGGGGTGCCTCGCGGGCATCACCCGCCACCTGGTCCTCGAGTGGACCGGCGCCCGGGAGACGGACCTCCCCGCGGAGGTGCTGCACACCGCCGAGGAGGTCTTCCTGACCTCCACGCTCCGCGACGTCCAGGCCGTCCACCGGGTCGACGACCGCGAGCTGGCGCCCGCGCCCGGCCCGGTCACCGCCGAGGCGATGCGCGTCTTCGCGGAGCGGGCCGCCCTGCCGTGACCCGGTGGTGGCCCTGGCCCGGGGTGGGTAGGGACTGGTCATGACCACCACCCTGCGTCCCTCCGGGCCGCTCCGGCAGGCCGACGACGGCACCCTGTCGCGCTCCTACGAGGTGTGCGTCGACGGCCGTCCCGTGGGCGGCGTCCGGGTCGGCACGCTCCGCGCGCCCGGCCGGCCCCTCGGCATGATCGCGGACCTGCGGGTCGACGAGGCGGACCGCGGCCGCGGCCGGGGAGCCGTCGCCGCGCTCGCCGCCGAGGAGGTGCTGCGGGGCTGGCGCTGCGACCGGGTGCGGATCTCCGTGCCCGCCGCCGCCCCCGCCGCCCTGCGCCTCGCCGCGGCCCTGGGGTACACCGGGACCGGACACGTCCTGGTCAAGCACCTCGACTCGGCCGACTCCGGCGCTCCGCCCCCGGCCGGACCGGAGATCCGCCCCATGACGGGAGCGGAGTCCGACCGGTGGCTCGCCGCCGACCCCGGCCGTGCCGGGCTGCTCCCCGAGGGCCCGGCCGCCGCGGGCGCCCTGCTCCACGTCGCCGTGCGGGACGGCGTGCGGGTCGGCCACCTGTGGACCGGCCGGCGCGACCTGCCGACGGGGGAGCGGGTGCCGTACGTGTGGGAGGTGGCCGTCGCCGAGGGGGAGCGGCGCAGGGGCCACGGCCGGGCGCTGATGCGCTTCGCCGAGGGCCTGGTGCGCGCCCAGGGCGGCGACCGCCTCGCCCTGCGGGTGGACCCCGGCAACACCGCGGCCCGTGCGCTGTACGCGTCGCTCGGCTACCGGCCGCTGTTCACGGACTGCGAGAAGACCCTGTACTGACGGGCGGGGCCGGCGGGAGCCGGCCCCGCCCGTCAGCGCCCGGCCAGCAGGCGGTCGACGATCTCCTCGACGCGGGCGCGCAGGCCCTCCTGGCCGGTGCCGCCGTCCAGGCGCTCGCCGCCGATCACGTACGTGGGCGTGCCGGTGACGCCGATGGCACTCCCCTCGGCCCGGTCGACGTCGACCGCGAGCAGGTGCCGCCCGTCCACGAGCGCCGTGTCGAACTCCCCGGCGTCCAGGCCGAGACCGCGCGCGACCTCCAGCAGGAGCGCCTCGCCCCTCGCCTCCAGCTCCTCCACGCGCCCGAGGACCTCCTCCACGTACGGCCAGCCCCCGCCCTGCGCCAGGGCCTCCTCGACGGCCTGGGCGGCGGCGTAGGCGTGCTCGTGCCTCTCCAGCGGGAAGTGGCGCAGCCGCACCTCCAGCCGGTCGCCGTAGCGGGCCCGCAGGGACCGCAGGTCCGCCAGCGCGGTCCGGCAGTCGGGGCACTGCAGCTCGCACCAGACGTCCAGGACGACGGGCCGGGCGGTGGGGTCGGTGGTGGAGTCGTTCATGGGGCCCAGTCTCCCAGCCCGGCCCGTGCCGCCCCGAGCGGGACGGGCCCGGCCGGGGAGCGGCCCGGAGGTCCCCCGGGGGCCGCCCGCCACGCCGCCCGGACCCGTGGCCACCGGGCGCCCGGCCGGTGCAGGATGGGAGGGACGTGACGTCCAGGGGGTGGAGGACCGGATGCTTGCCGAGACGATCTGCTGCGCGGTGTCCGCGGTGGGACTGCTCGCCGCGGCGGTCACGGCGTACCGCGGCCGGTTCCTCGCCGCGACCCGTGTCGCCGCCTACGCGCTGGTACCCCTCGGCCTGGTGCTGACCGGCACCGTCGGGTGGCTGACCGGCACGGTGCTCAGCCCGGTGGCGTGGGCCGGGTTCGGAATGCTCGGGACCGCGTGGCTGCTGTTCGCGGGGACGCGGGTGGTCGAGCGGCACCGGGGCGCCCGCCGGGGGCCCCTCCCCCCGGGCGCGCAGCGGCCGGACGCGCCGGCGGTGGGGGCGGCGCG
>JAAXOU010000255.1 GCA_012396115.1 Streptomyces somaliensis DSM 40738
CCAAGCCCCAGTGGGTGGGGCGCATCCAGCCGCGCGCGCGGCCCCGGCGCGGCGGGCGCAGGGCCGTCCCCTTGCGCACCGGGCCGGAGTCGGGGCCGGTCACCCGCGGTCTCGCCGCGCACGAGGGACGGGCGGCGCGGAACGCCGCGAGCGCCGCCTCCTCGCCGGGCAGTGCCCCCGAGGGGTCCTCCGCGAGGGGGGTGGCGGCCTCTCGGGCCCGGTCGAGGATCTCCGACAGGCGTTCGGCCTGCCACTGTGCGTAGTCGTCGTCGGCGTCGACCGGTTCCCCACGCAGCAGTCGTTCCGCCGCCTCGTGGTCGAGCCATTCATACCGCTCGTCGGCCATCACATGTCCTTCTGCGTCCGCGGGTGCGAATGCGTCACAGCGCCGCCCGGGGCGGGGGCGTGTGCGGCCGGACCCCGCGGAGTTCCGGCTGCGGCGGTACGGCGTTCAGCGCGACGCCGTCCGGGCCGTCCGCGCCGAGCAGTTCGGCGAGTCGTTTCAGGCCGCGGTGGGCGGCGGTCCGGACGGCCCCGGGCCGTTTGCCGAGCACCTCGGCGGCGCTCTTGGAGTCGAGGCCGACGACCACCCTGAGGATCACCGCCTCGGCCTGGTCCTGGGGGAGCCGCCCTATCAGGTCCATGGTGCGGCCCGTGGCGAGGGCCTCCATGGCCTCGCCCGCGGTGTCGCAGTCGGCCGGCTTGTCGGTCAGCTCGGTCTCGTCGCCGCCCTGGACGGGCCGGCGGCCCCGCATGCGCAGGTGGTCCAGGGCCCGGTTGCGGGCGATGCGGGCCGCCCAGCCGCGGAAGCGGTCGGCGTCCCCCTTGAACCGGTCGAGGTCCCGGGCGATCTGCAGCCACGCCTCGGACGCCACGTCCTCGGCGTCCACCTCGCCCACCAGCGTCCTCAGGTATCCGAGCAGCCGTGGGTGCACGGCGCGGTACACAGTACGGAAGGCGTCCTCGTCCCCGTCCTGTGCCGCGAGCACCGCGGCGGTCAGCTCCGCGTCGTCCCCCAGCACTCCCACAACCCGTTCGTCATCGCGGCAGGCACTTCAGGCCGGTCCCCGCCCGGCGCGCAGCAGCACGCTACGTGTTCCCGCCGTATCTCGTCCATGTTTGTACAACACGCAACGTCCTCCTTCGAGTGCGGTGTGACAGAAAACGCGCCCGCGGCGCTGAGAGGAGTACGGGGCCGTCCTGCGGACCCGCGGACGGCGGCCGGGGCCTCTCCTGTGGGGGGTGGCGGCCCCGGCCGTCCTCCTTCCTCGCCCACTTCTCGCCCACTCCGACCAGGAAAGACGCAGGTCGCAGGGGCATCTCCACGCCCCACCGCGACCAACGCGTCCGGGCGTTCGCCCGGTCCCCCGAAGCCGGTGCCCCGCGCTGTTCTCGAGGCGAGTCTCCGGGCCCCCTCCACCCGGCGCCTGCCGTACCGGGCCGTCGTGCCGCCCCGCGAGTGGTGCCGAACGCGACGGAGACCTCGACGGAGACCTCAGTGGGGTTCTCTCCCGCGTCCGGATCGTCGGTGACCCCGCCGCGCCATCAGGCGTGGAGCCCGAACATCCGGCGCAGCGCCGCGACCTGGTGAAGCACCGTTCCGAGAGGGTCCGTCCCGGCACGGCGACCTGTCCCGGCACAGTTCGAACCGACTCGGCGGTCAGTAGTGGTAGCGGGCGGCGAGGATCACGATCTCCTTGTTCGTGACCAGGTACACGAGGCGGTGCTCGTCGTCGATCCGCCTCGACCACGCCCCGGGCAAGTGGTACTTGAGCGGCTCAGGCTTGCCGATCCCGGTGAAGGGATCACGCTTGACGTCCTCGATGAGCTTGTTGATCCGGGCAAGCATCTTGCGGTCGTTCCTGAGCCAGGACGTGTAGTCCTCCCAGCCCTGGTCCTCGAAGAGGAGCCTCACGCAGCACCCGCAGCGGGGTCCACCACGTCCGGATCGATCAGCTCACGCTCCGACACGTTGATGTTGCCCAGGGCGTTCTCGTACGCCTTGAGCAGTCGGCGGGCGTTCACCGGTGAGCGCAGCAGGTACGAACCTTCGCGCAGTGCCGCGTAGTCCTCAGCCGAGACGAGTACGGCGTTACCGTGCTTGGAGACGATCTCGATCGCCTCGTGATCGTCGTTGACCTTCTTGATCAGCGGAAAGAGAGCCTTGCGGGCTTCGCTCGCAGTTATCGACATGGACCGACCCCTCGCATCAAGTGGTACCACATAACGTACCACTACCAATCTGCTCAAGTGAGGCCGAAGGCGCCTGCCCGGGAGCAGCCGACCACGGCGCTGGACACACGCCGCCTGCTCGACGAGCTGGTGAATCGCGCCGGATCGACAGCACGGTGACCGCAGACCTCGCAAGCGGTATCGAGACGGCTACACGTCGAACCGGAACTCCGCGACGCCGCCGTCCCGCATGACGCCCCCCTCGCCTCCTACAGGCCGTCCGACCAGCGAGATGTCCGCTTCCGGCCGACAGCCCGTGGAGGCCGAGCCGATGGCTGAACGCGTGCCCGACGCGTGACCGACAGCAGCTCCGACCGGCCGGGAGCACCCGGGTCGGGGCCGATCCGGACGGCAGACGAGAGCCTCCGTCCGGACAGCGGAATGCCTGCCCGGGGGTTCGCCACAGCCCTGTCAGGCCAGGGGCGGCGGCTCCGGCCGCCCCCCTGGGGCCCGGGCGCCTCAGCCGCCTCCCGGGGGCTCCCCGCCGGGATCGCCGGGTCCGGTCCGCTCCAGTTCTCCGGCCAGCCGCCTCAGTCCCCGGTGGGCGGCCGTGCGCACCGCCCCCGGCCGCTTGCCCAGGGCCCGCGCCGCCGCCGGCCCGCCCAGTCCGATCACCACGTGCAGCAGGACCGCTCCCGCCTGGTCCCGCGGGAGCGTCCGGACCAGGGCGAGGACCTCCTGGGTCGACAGGGACTCCAGCGCGGCGGACGCCGTGTCGTGCCGGTCGGGGAGGTCCAGTGCCTCCTGCCCGAGCGCCGCGGCCGGGGGGCGGCGGCGGCGCCCGCGCAGGTGGTCCAGCCCGCGGTGGCGCGCGATGGCCGCCGCCCAGCCGCGGAACCCGTGGCCGTCGCCCCGGAACCGGCCGAGGTCCCGGGCGATCTCCAGCCACGCCTCGGCGGCCACGTCCTCGGCGTCGTCGCCGACCAGGCGCCGCAGGCGCCGCAGGAGCCCGGGGTGCACCGTCCGGTACACGCGCGCGAAGGCCCGCTCGTCGCCCTCCTGCGCCAGCCGGACGTCCGCGCCCAGTTCGCCGTCGTCTCCCCGCATACCCCAGCCTGCGTACGTCCGGGCGGAAGTGTCACAGCGCGGGTGGGCCGCGTCACTCGCGGTCAGAGAGTATTCAAGTTTGACCATCAGACCCGGAGGGCGTACCCTCCTCGCGTAGTCAAACTTGACCATTCGATCCATGGAGACCGCATGCCCCTCTTCCCCGAGACCGGGTACGCCCCCACCGCCGAGGACCGCGCCGGGCTGGACGCCTGGTTCGCCGAGTACGACGCCCGCAGCGGGCGGCGCGACATCGAGGGGATGGCCGACCTGGCCGTCTTCCCGCTGAACCTGGTCAGCGACGACACGGCCGGTGACGGGCGGTCCGCGCAGTGGGACCGCGAGCGGTTCCTCGCCGTCATGACCGGGGTGATGGGCTCCGGCGACGAGGACGTCACCTTCGAGTCGGTCCGGACGCCCGTCTTCCTCTCCCCCTCCATCGCCGTCGTCTTCAGCGACTCGACCGCGACCGTCGAGGGCGAGAAGCGGCAGCTCAGGTACGCCGACATCCTGATCAAGCGGGACGGCGCCTGGGCGTTCCAGACGATGATCCAGGGCGGCTGGGGCGACAACCTCTGACATCCCCCGGGAAACGGGGCGGGGCCGACGATAATGCGCGGGTGGACACCGCCTCACCCGTTCCGCTCCCCGCGGACCGCATACCGCCCGGCACCGCCGACTGGCGGTCCTCCGACGCCCGGCGCTGGCTCGCCGCCGCGCCGGGCGTCTGGGCCCACCCGCTGTGGGCCGTGCTCCCGCTCGTCCTGACGGCGGTGTGGACGGTGGCGGCGGGCCCCGACCCGTCCTGCACCCCGGCCGAACCGTGCGGGACGGACTGGCCGGGCCTGGGTGTGTCGGCGGCGCTGCCGCTCACCCTCTACTGGGTCGTGCGGCAGCCCCGGCTCGCCCTGCTCGGCCTCGCCGTGGTCCTGCTCGGGCACCTGGTGGACGGCGCTTCCGCCTCGGCGCTGGGCGAGCCCTGGTGGCTCGCCTTCGTCGTCGCGCTCGCGTTCGCCGCCGCCGGACTGCTGCACCGCCTCGCCGTGGCGGGCCGCCAGCGGGCGCTGGCGCGCGAGGCGGCGGGACCGGCCCTCCACCCCGTGCCGGCGGCGGCGCTCGCGTTCCGCCGCGGGCGGGTCTCGTTCGCCCTCGCGGCGCTGCTGCTGGCCGTGGCCGTGTTCGGATTCTGGCAGGCGCAGCAGGTCGTCGGCGCCTTCGAGCGGCGGGCCGCCGGGCTGACGCCCGTGAGCGGCCGGGTCACCCTGTCCGACGAGGACGATCTGGTGATCGACGTCGCCGTCGGCGACCGGGTCCACCGCGTGGAGACGTACGTCCCGGAGCAGTACCCCGTCGACAGCCGGGCCGAGCTGCTGGTGGACGGCGACTGGGTGCGGCTGACGGCGGAGCCGTACGACGTCACCGGCTGGGAGGCGCTCGTCTTCCTCGGGCTCGTCGGCGGGCTGGCGTTCCTCGCCAACGGCGTCGACGGGCGGACCCGGTCCCGGCGGCTCCACCGGGGCCCGCTGCCCGTCCTGCGGGTCCTGGTCCGCGAGGACCACGGCGACGGCAGGACGTGGGTGTACGCGGCGGACGACCCGGCCGCCGAACGGCCCCTCCTCCACTTCCACTCCCTCCACGCCTTCGAGGAGGACGGGGAGCTGCGCGCCCCGCACGACGGGGACGGCGGGGAGGGCGACGAGCTGGCCGAGGGGCTGCGCAGGGTCGGCGCCGTCCTCAGGGACGAGGACCCGCCGCCCCCGCTGCGCGAGGCCGTCCTCTACGGCCCCCCGTACGCCGGCGCGGAACTCGCCTTCCTCGCGCCCGACGGCGAGGACCACGCCGAGGTGTCCGTCGAGTGCAGCGTCACCGCCGTCAGGCCGGCCGTGCCGGGGCCGTTCGGCGGCGGGCCGCCCGGCCCCGGCACGGGCCCGTCCGGGCGGCCCGGCGCGGAGCGGCCCGTCGACGGGGTCGCCGCGGAGCTGGAGCCGTCCGCCGCGCCCCGCGCCTGGGGCGCGACCGGCCCGTCCCGCGCCGTCGGCGCGTTCCTGCTGCTGGTGCAGGGCGGCGGCGTGTGGGCGCTGCTGGACGACGGCGTGTCCTGGCTGTCGGTGTTCCCGCTGGTCGGCCTGTTCCTCGTCGTCACGGCCGCGTCGACAGCGCTCAACTGGCGGCTCACCGCCGACCGCGGCGGGCTGTGGGTCGCCGGGGCGTGGCGGGTGCGGCGGGTCCCGTGGGACGAGGTGCTGGCCGTGCGCCACGACCACGGCGCCGGCCTCGTCGTCGCCCGGGAGGGGGACACCGAGGTGGTCCTCTCGCCCGTCGGCTGGCCGTGGCTGGAGCGGCGGCTGGGGCGCGAGCCGTACGGGCCGCGCGCCGCCGACGAGGCCGGGGCGCTGCTGGACAGGCCGGAGCTGCGGCCCCTGGAGGATGCCACCGCGGCCCGGCAGGGCATGCCGGTGGGGCCGGTCGTCGCGCTCGCCTCGGCGCTGTGGGGCGCGGCGGTGCTGCTGCTCTGAGCGCGCCGCCCGGGGGCGCCGCCGCCGTCCCGTCGCGCCGGACCTGCGCCGTAGGGGCCCCTACGCCGTACGGGCCCGGCGCGACAGGACGGCCTGGGTGATGCGGCGCCCCTCGGCGGACAGGTCCAGGGCCCGGCGCAGCCCGCCCGCGGAGCCGTCCGCGAGGGCCTCCAGGACCTCCGCCTGGCGGCGCAGCTCGCCGTCGGCCAGCGGGCCGACGCCCTCCGCCCCGTCCGCGCCGCGGCGGTCGAGGACCTCGGCGAGCCCGGGCGAGGGCGCGGCGCACAGCCGGTGGTGCAGCTCCAGGGCGGCGAGGGAGCAGGTCTCGGCCCACTCCCGGAGCGGCCCGCGCGCCCAGGCGCCGGGCGCGGCGTCCAGCATGCGCCGCACGAGCGCGGTCTCCTCGGCGTCCGCCGGCGCGGGGCGT
>JAAXOU010000256.1 GCA_012396115.1 Streptomyces somaliensis DSM 40738
CCGGCGGGCTTGACGGGCACGGCGGGCCCGACCGGCGTGGGGGTGCCGGTCGCGGGGCCGGGGGGCGTGCCGGCGCCCGGGTCCGCGGCGGGGGCCAGACCGGCGGCGGACTCCTTGGTGGTGTACACCTCCTGCGCCCGCGTCTCGTCGCTGACGGACGGGTCGTAGGACACCACGCGCTCGAAGTCGAGGGTGAGGTGGTGGATGGCGTCCGGGCCGTCCGCCTTCCAGGCGCAGCCGACGCGGCGGTCCGTGTCGTAGGTGACGGCGGCGGTGCCGCGCAGGACGCGGTCGCGCTGCTCGGCCGGCAGGGCGGTGACGGCGGGGAGCATCTCCCGGAGGGTGGCGCGGGGCACGGAGCCGCACGGCTCGAAGAGGGTGCGGTAGCGGCCGGGTTGGGCGATGGGGCCGGCGGCGGTGCCGGTCTTGGCGTCGAGGCCGGAGCCGTCCGTCCCGGAACCGGAGCTGCATCCGGCGAGGGCGGTCGCGCTGAGTGCCGCGAGGAGTGCGGCCAGACCGGATGCGTACGCCCTTCGCTGCACGATGCCGGGCTCCCTTCCCTGCGGTCACGGTGAAAACAGCTTGCCGGTGATCGGCGGCCGGTGAACACAATGTGTATCGCACGCGCGCCGTCGCTGCCGGTCTGCTGTCACTTATGTCGGCCCTGGCACCGGTTTTGCGTTTTCCGGATTTTTGGGGGAATGAAGAAGTATGTCGTACGTCGAGATCCCGGGGGCGAAGGTACCCATCCGGATGTGGGCGGACCCCGCCGCGGTGGAGGACGTCGCGCTCCGGCAGCTGCGGAACACCGCGACCCTGCCGTGGATCGAGGGGCTCGCCGTCATGCCGGACGTCCACTACGGCAAGGGCGCCACCGTCGGGTCCGTGATCGCCATGCGCGGCGCGGTCTGCCCGGCGGCGGTCGGCGTGGACATCGGCTGCGGCATGTCGGCCGTCAGGACCTCGCTCACCGCGGACGACCTGCCGGACGACCTGTCCGGACTGCGGTCGCGGATCGAGCGGGCCATCCCGGTGGGCCGCGGGATGCACGAGGAGACGGTCGACCCCGGTCGGCTCCCGGGCCTCGCGGCGCCCGGGTGGGACGACCTGTGGGCGCGGTTCGGGGGCATCGCGGAGGAGGTCAGGTTCCGTCAGGAGCGGGCCGCGAAGCAGATGGGGACGCTCGGAAGCGGCAACCACTTCGTCGAGGTCTGCCTGGACTCGACCGGGTCGGTGTGGCTGATGCTGCACTCCGGGTCCCGGAACATCGGCAAGGAACTCGCCGAGCACCACATCGGCGTCGCGCGGCGGCTGCCCCACAACCAGGACCTGATCGACCGGGACCTCGCGGTGTTCGTCGCCGACACACCGGAGATGGCCGCGTACCGCAACGACCTGTTCTGGGCGCAGGAGTACGCGAGGTACAACCGCTCGGTCATGATGGCGCTCCTGAAGAACGTCGTCCGCGAGAAGTTCGAGAAGGCCGGGGTGGGCTTCGAGCGGGAGATCTCCTGCCACCACAACTACGTGTCGGAGGAGCGGTACGACGGTGTGGACCTGCTCGTCACCCGCAAGGGCGCGATCCGCGCGGGGAGCGGCGAGTACGGCATCATCCCCGGCTCGATGGGCACCGGCTCCTACATCGTGAGGGGCCTCGGGAACGAGAAGTCCTTCAACTCCGCCTCGCACGGCGCCGGTCGGCGGATGAGCCGGAACGCCGCGAAGCGCCGGTTCTCCACGCGGGACCTGGAGGAGCAGACGCGGGGCGTCGAATGCCGCAAGGACTCCGGCGTCGTCGACGAGATCCCCGGCGCGTACAAGCCGATCGAGAAGGTCATCGACCAGCAGCGCGACCTGGTAGAGGTCGTGGCGAAGCTGAAGCAGGTCGTCTGCGTGAAGGGCTGAGCCGGCCGCGGTCCCGGAGCGGCGCCCCCCGCGGGTGCGCTCCTCCGGGTGCGCCGCTGCCGGGCGACCGCCTCTCCGGCCTCCGTCCGGGCCCCCTGCGGGCCCGGGCACCGGGGGGCCGCCCTTTCCGGCCGTCCGGCCCTCGGGCGGCCCCCTTCCGGACGCCCCCTTCCGGTCGCTCCGTTCCGGCCGCCCGTTTCCGGCTTCCGGTCGCTCCGTTCCGGCGGGGCCTCCGGCGGTCTCGTCCCGGACGGTGTCAGAGTTCCCGGTGCACCTTGTGGTTGGACGCCTGGGCGCGGGGGCGGACCACCAGCAGGTCGACGTTGACGTGCGGCGGGCGCGTCACGGCCCAGGTGATCGTGTCGGCCACGTCGTCGGCGGTCAGCGGGTCGGGGACGCCCTCGTAGACCTTGGCCGCCCGTTCGGTGTCACCGCGGAACCGGGTCGTGGCGAACCCTTCCGTCTTCACCATGCCGGGCGCCACCTCGATGACCCGGACCGGCGTGCCGACGATCTCCAGGCGCAGCGTCTCGGCGAGGACCCGGGCGCCGTGCTTGGCGGCGACGTATCCCGCGCCGCCCTCGTACGTGGCGTGGCCGGCCGTGGAGGAGACCACGACGACCGTGCCGGCGCCGCTCTCGGTGAGCGCGGGCAGCAGCGCCTGCGTCATGTGGAGCGTGCCGATGACGTTCACCTCGTACATGCGGCGCCACTCCTCCGGGTCGCCGGTCGCCACCGGGTCGGCACCGAGCGCGCCACCGGCGTTGTTGACCAGCACGTCGCAGCGGTCCAGGGAGGCGGCGAAGGCGTCGACGGCCGGTCGGTCGGTGACGTCGAGGGCGTACGCGGTCGCCCGGTGACCGGCCTCGGTCAGCTCTGCGGCGAGGGCCGTGATGCGGTCCTCGCGCCGCGCGGTGAGCACGACGTGGTGGCCGGTGGCGGCCAGGTGGCGGGCGGTCGCGGCCCCGATCCCGCTGCTGGCTCCGGTGACGACGGCGACGGGCGGGGCGGCTGCGGTCATGGTCTGCGTGCTCCTCGGTGCGGTGGTCGGTGCGGCGGCGGGCGGTACGCCGTCAGCATAGGCGCGCCCGCTCCACCGCGTGGGGTGTACATGACCATCGCTCAGGAGCAGTGCGTGCGGCCCCACGCCTCAGTCCCGCGCCCAGGCCACGTAGCCGTCGGGGCGGACCAGCAGGGCGCCCTGGCGGTCCGTGTTCGCCCAGGTGGCCCGTATGACCCTGCCGGGTGCCGTGGCGACCTCCGGGGCGGACGGCTCGGCGCCCCGCGGGGCGACCAGGACGAAGGCGCCCTCGCGCAGCAGCTCGTACAGGCGGCCCTCGGCGAGCGAGAGGTCCGGTGCCCGCCGTCCGGTCAGGCGGTGGGCGCCGCGCGCGGCGGCGTAGGAGACGCCGATCCCGCTGATCATGCCCGTCACCCGGGCGGAGAGCGGGCCGGCCGTGCCGGCCAGGCGGGAGACGGCGGCACGGGCGGCACGCCGGAGCGGTGTGTGCGCCGTGGCGAGGCGGATGATCGCCCCGCTGCTGCGCAGGACGGCCGCGCCGACCGGGTGGCGCTCGGCGTGGTAGCTGTCGAGCAGCGCCTCAGGGTCGTCCGTGTCGCCGCGCAGGACGGCGGCGAGCTTCCAGGAGAGGTTCGCGGCGTCCTGCAGGCCGGTGTTCATGCCCTGGCCGCCGGCGGGGGAGTGGACGTGCGCGGCGTCCCCGGCGAGCAGCACGCGGCCCACGCGGTAGGCGGGCACCTGCCGTTCGTCGCTGTGGAACCGGGAGGTCCAGCGGGCCTCGCCCATCCCGAAGTCCGAACCGAGGGCCCGGCGGGCGATGTCGCGGACCTCGTCCAGGCCGACGGGGGTGCCGTCCGGGACCTGGTGGTGCCGGTCCCAGCCCATCACCCGGTACCAGCCGTCGCCGAACGGGGCGATGAAGGCGAACGCGTCGCCCGTGCCGTTCACCATCGGCACCTCCCGGGGCGGTTCGGCGAGGCGGACGTCGGCGAGGACGACGGAGCGGATCACGGAGCGGCCGGGGAAGGGCAGGCCGAGCTGCTCCCGGACCGTGCTGCGGACACCGTCCGCACCGACCAGGTAGCGGGCGCGGAGCCGTACGGCCGCGCCGCCCGTACCGGAGCCGCCGTCCCGGGCGCCGCGGCCGGCGGGGACCAGCTCGGCCGTGACGCCGCCGGCGTCCCGGCGCAGCGCGCGCAGCGCCGTCCCGTGCCGGAACTCCACCCCGGCGGCGACGGCGCGGCGCTCCAGCAGCCGCTCCACCTCGTACTGCGGGGTGACGAGCAGGAACGGGAAGCGGGAGCGCAGCCCCGAGAGGTCCAGCGACGCGCTGCCGAACAGGCGCAGCCGGGTCAGGGCCGGACCCGTCCCGATCAGCTCGTCCGCCAGGCCGCGGGCGTCCAGGAGCTCCAGCGTCCGGGCGTGGACGGCGAAGGCGCGCGTCAGGTTCCCGGTCGTGCGGGGGCGGCGCTCCACGAGGGTGACGCGGAGCCCCGCCCCGGCGAGGTCTCCCGCGAGGAGCAGCCCGGTCGGGCCCGCGCCCACGACGACGACGTCCGCGTCGGTGGGCGCCCTGGTCCCGGTGCTCGACCCGTCGAGCGCGGCGGTGCCGGTCATACGTGCCTCCTCGAGCCGACCTGCAAGAGGTCAACCTCCGTTGGCCAACAACCGTCGGCCAACGCTTGTTGGCAAATGTAGACCCGTCGCACCTGGCGCGTCAACACCTGTTGGCCTACACTCGTTGGCATGGAGAGGGAAGCCGTCGCCCCGCCGGGCCCCCGCGCCCCGCGCCGCTCGGACACGACCCGCGCCGCGATCCTCGAAGCGGCCCGCGAGCGGTTCGCCGCGGACGGCTACGAGCGGGCCACCATCCGGGCCATCGCCCGCGACGCGGGCATCGACCCGTCGATGGTGATGCGCTACTACGGCAGCAAACAGGGCCTGTTCGCGGCCGCCTCCGAGATCGACCTGCGGATACCGCCGCTGGGCGCCCTGCCGGCCCGGCACGTCGGCGCCGCCCTCGTCGCCCACTTCCTCGACCGCTGGGACGCGGACGAGGTCCTGACGGGCATGCTCCGCGTCGGCGTCACCAACGAGGCGGGCGCCGAGCGCATGCGGGAGATCTTCAAGGCCAACCTCGGGCCGGTGGTGGCGGGCCTCTGCCCCGATCCGCAGGACGCACCGCGCCGGGCCGCGCTCGTCGCCTCGCAGATACTCGGCATGGCCCTCGCCCGGTACGTGCTGCGGTTCCCGCCCGCGGTCGCGATGGAGCGCGACGAGGTGATCGCCTGGCTGGCCCCCACCGTCCAGCGGTACCTCACGGCGGAGCGGCCGTAGCCGGTCCGCCGCCCGCTGCCCGCCGCCCGCTGCCCGCCGCCCGGGCGCCGGGCCGGCGGGCCGTACCGCCCGGCCGTCAGACGGCCGCGCCGCCGAACTCGCGCAGCGCCGTGCGGACGATGTCGTCCAGCCGGGCGTGGTGGGCGCCGCGCCAGTACACGCGCTCGCAGGCCGTGCAGCGGGCGAACACGTCGTACGCGTGCCGGGTGCCGTGCTCCAGGCGCTCGCGCACCTCGTCCTTGTCCGCCTCGGCCAGCACCCCGTTGCAGGCCGTGCAGCGGGTCCACGGGGCGAGGCGCGGGGCGAAGCGCCCCAGCACGTCGCGCAGCTGCTCCTCGGGCCGGTGGCTGTAGACGTACGCGCCGGCCCACAGCTCCCGGCGGCGCAGCAGTCCCCGGTCGCGCGAGAGCATCACGCGCCGCTCCCGTGCCGACCGCGCGGCCAGCGCGGCGTCGCCCATGTCCGCGCTCTCGTACGCCGCGTCGACGCCCAGCAGCCGCAGCCGCCGCGCGAGCGTGCCCAGGTGGACGTCGAGGAGGAACCGCAGCGGCGCCCCCGGCACATCCTGCGGACGCCGCACGCCCCGCACCTCGACCTCCTCGCCGGCGGCCGGCACGTGCGCGGCCGGGACCGGCTCACCGGACACCAGCAGGGCGCCCACCTCGGTGAGCGGCACGCCGAGCGACTCGACGACGTGCCCGAGCGTCGACACCCCGTCCGTCACCAGGGCCGTGCGGCCGGCACGGCGGGAGGCCGGTACGAACAGGCCGAGTTCGGGGGCGAAACTGATGTGGATCTCCGGTCCGTTCACGCGGTCAGGATGCCACCGGGCGTCCCGGACCGGCCAGGCGGTTTCCCGGCCCCGCGGCGCCCCGCGCCCCGCCCGGGGCCCGCCGCGTCCCCGCCGCAGGCGCATCGCCGCCCCGCGCCCGTGCCGTCGCCCTGCT
>JAAXOU010000257.1 GCA_012396115.1 Streptomyces somaliensis DSM 40738
CCCCCGGTCCACAGCATCCTCGCTGTGTTTTTCTTCAAAGGAACCTCATCTCCCCACAGGGAGACGGGGTATCAACATATCTGGCGTTGACTTTTGGCACGCTGTTGAGTTCTCAAGGAACGAACGCCTCCTTCGTACTCACCCTCACGGGCTTTCCTCCGGGCGCTTCCCTTTCCGCTGTCTCCAACCCTAGCAGATCCATTTACCGTCTCCGCCACCCGTTGGACCGGGCCGCCGGACCGTTCCCCGCTTTCGCGTTTCCCTTTCCGGCCATTCCGACTCTACCAGACCCTTTCGGCTCCGATTCCCCGTCGGAAGGGGGCTGCCCTCACGACCCTCGGGCCGTTCCGGCGTCGTGAACCCTAGCGAATCCGCAGGCCCGAGGCTAATCGGGCTTCCGCTCTTCCGAGCGTGGATTCCTCATTCCGCAAAAGCACACGTGAAGCGCCGCGACGGAGAGTCGCTCGCCGGGGTGTTTCTTGCGGGATGGCTGTCCGGGGACCGACCGGGGTCGGCGCTCACGTCGGACAACTCGGAGAACAGTACGTATCGGCCGTGCCACTGTCAACCCATGCCCCTACCCCGGTATGGTGGTGGTTATGACAGCGCATGCGCACGACCTTCTGTGGCGGGCCGCCTGACGGCGGCCCGTACGACGCATGCAGACCACGGCCGCCGCTCCGGCGGCCGTTCGCGTTCCCCCTCGGGCGGGACGGCCGCGGGGAGCGGCGGTCCCGACCGGGAGTGAGTGGGGACAGACGTGACTCGGATCTTCAGTGGGGTCAAGCCGACCGGGCACCTGACGCTCGGCAACTACATCGGGGCCGTGAGGAAGTGGGTCCTGGAGGACCAGCACCGGGCGGACGCCCTGTTCTGCGTCGTCGACCTGCACGCGCTGACCGTGGAGCACGATCCGGCGCGGCTGCGGCGGCTCAGCCGGCAGGCGGCGACGCTGCTGCTCGCGGCGGGGCTCGACCCCGGGCGGTGCGTGCTGTTCGTGCAGAGCCACGTCGACGAGCACGCCCGGCTGTCGTACCTGCTGGAGTGCACGGCGACCGACGGGGAGATGCGGCGCATGATCCAGTACCGGGAGAAGGCGGCGCGGGAGCGGGAGCGGGGCGGGAGCGTGCGGCTGTCGCTGCTGACGTACCCGGTGCTGATGGCGGCGGACATCCTCGCGTACGGCACGGACGAGGTGCCCGTGGGCGACGACCAGACGCAGCACGTGGAGCTGACGCGGGACCTGGCGGTGCGGTTCAACCAGCGGTACGGGCACACGTTCACCGTGCCGAAGGCGACGCCCCCGGTGGTCGGGGCGCGGATCATGGACCTCCAGGACCCCACGGCCAAGATGGGGAAGTCCGGGGGCGGCGGGCCGGGGGTCGTGCACCTGCTCGACGAGCCGGACGCGGTGCGCCGGAAGGTGATGCGGGCCGTCACCGACGGCGGGCGGGACGTCGTGTACGACCGGGAGGAGAGGCCGGGCGTGGCGAACCTGCTGGAGGTGCTCGCCGTCTGCACGGGCGCGGGCGACCCGGCGGAACTGGCCGGGGGCTACGCCTCGTACGGGGCGTTGAAGCGGGACGTGGCGGACGCCGTGGTGGAGCTGCTGCGGCCGCTGCGGGCACGGCACGCGGAGCTGGTCGCCGACCCGGAGTACGTGGACGGGGTGCTGCGGGACGGGGCCGCGCGGGCGCGGGCCGCGGCGCGGCCGGTGGTGGACCGGGCCTACCGGGCGGTGGGGCTGGTTCCGGCGTTCTGACGGAACGCGGCCCGGTAGTCGCGCGGGCTGGTGGCGAGGTGTGCGGCGAAGTGCTGGCGCATGGTGACCTCGCTGCCGAAGCCCGCGCGGCGGGCCACCTCGGGCAGGGGGTGGTCGGTGCGTTCGAGGAGCTTCTGGGCGGCGGCGACGCGCTGGGCGACGATCCAGCGGAGGGGGGTGGTGCCGGTGGTGGCCCGGAAGTGGCGGGCGAAGGTGCGCGGGGACATGCCGGCGCGGGCGGCCAGGGAGGCGACGGTGTGCGGTCGGTCGAGGTGGGCGAGGGCGTGGGCGCGTACGGCGGCGAGGGCGTCGGCGTCGCGGTCGGCGCGCGGGGTGGGGTGCTCGATGAACTGGGCCTGGGTGCCGGTGCGGAACGGGGCGGTGACCATGGCGCGGGCGATGGTCGCGGCGGTCTCGGCGCCGTGGGCGGTGCGGACGAGGTGGAGGCAGAGGTCGACGCCGGCGGCGGTGCCGGCGGAGGTCCACAGGCCGCCGTCCTCGACGAACAGGGCGTTCGGTTCCACGGTGACGGCGGGGTGGCGTTCGCGGAGGCGGTCGGCGACGTACCAGTGGGTGACCGCGCGGCGGCCGTCGAGGAGGCCGGCGCGGGCGAGGGCGAACGCTCCGGCGCACAGGGCGGCGACCGGGGTGCCCGCCCGGTGGGCGCGGCGCAGGGCGTCGAGGACGGGGGCGGCGATGGGGCCGTCGGGGTCGACGAGACCGGGGACGACGACGAGGTCGGCCCGGTCGAGCCAGGTCAGGGGGCGGTCCGGGACGAGGGCCATGCCGCCGTCGAGGGGGACGGGCACGCCGGGTTCGAGGGCGGCGCGGCGCAGTTCGAACGGGGGGACGCCGCGGTCGGCGCGGTCGACGCCCCAGACCTCGGTGACGACGGAGACGTCGAAGGCGCGTACGCCGGGGAAGGCGAGCATCGCCACGCGGTACACGGGCACGGGTGCGGGTGCGGACATCGGCATGGACACGGGCCCAGGGTGCCACGGGGGTGTCGGTATCCCATCGACGGGTGTCGTCACCGCCACTGGTGGGGGCCCGGGCGGGGGCCGGAGGATTCCGGCATGGAGCTGAACGGAAGTGTCGAGGTCGAGGTCGCGGCTGACGCCGCGCTGGTCGTGGTGGACGTGCAGAAGGGGTTCGCGGAGCCGTACTGGGGACGGCGGAACAATCCGGCGGCGGAGGGGAACGTCGCCGCGCTGATCGACGCGTGGCAGGGGTCGGGGCGGCCGGTCGTGTTCGTGCGGCACGACTCGGTGAACCCGCGGTCGCCGCTGCGTCCGGGGCAGCCGGGGAACGACTTCCAGGACGTGGTGGAGGAGCGGCGGGGGAAGGGCTCGGGGCCCGAGCTGCTGGTGGTGAAGTCGGTGAACTCGGCGTTCTACGGCGAGCCGGACCTGGACGCGTGGCTGCGGGGGGCGGGGGTGCGGCAGATCGTGATCGCGGGCGTCCAGACGAACATGTGCAACGAGACGACGGCCCGGATGGGCGGGAACCTCGGGTACGACGTGCTCTTCCCGCTGGACGCGATGCACACGTTCGACGCGACCGGGCCGTTCGGGTGGTCGCTGACCGCCGACGAGCTGTCGCGGGCGACGGCGGTGTCACTGCACTCGGAAAGGTTCGCGACGGTCGTGACGACGGCGGCCGTGCTGCGGGGTGCCGGGGTGGAGGCGGCCGGGGTGGTGTGACCGCCGGGGTGGTGCGAACACCGGGGGCGGGAGGCCGGGCCGGGGCCGGGCGCTCCCCACCGGGGACGAGGGGTGCGGCCGCGTGCGGTGGGCGCCGCCGGGGCGGGGCGGTACGGCGCCGGGGCGGGTACGGGAGCGGGGCACGTACGAGGGATGGGGTAGGTACGGGGGGGCCGGGCGCGTACGGGGAGCGGGGGGCCGGGTCAGCCGTTGCCGGAGCCGAGTTCGCGGCTGCGGTCGCGGGCGGCCTCCAGGGCGGCGATGAGGGCGGCCCGTACGCCGTGGTTCTCCAGTTCGCGGATGGCGCTGATGGTCGTACCGGCGGGGGAGGTGACGGCCTCGCGGAGCTTGACCGGGTGCTCGCCGCTGTCGCGGAGCATCACGGCGGCGCCGATGGCGGCCTGGACGATGAGGTCGTGGGCCTGGGCGCGGGGCAGGCCCAGGAGGATGCCCGCGTCGGTCATGGCCTCGACGAGGAAGTAGAAGTAGGCCGGTCCGGAGCCGGACAGGGCCGTCGCGGCGTCCTGCTGGGACTCGGGGACGCGCAGGGTCTTGCCGACGCCGCCGAAGATCTCCTCGGTGTGGGCGAGGTGCGCGCCGGTGGCGTGCGCGCCCGCGGAGATGACGGACATCCCCTCGTCGACGAGGACGGGGGTGTTCGGCATGACGCGGACGACCGGGGTCCCGAGGGCGAGGCGCTCCTCGATGAACGCGGTGGTGATGCCCGCCGCCGCGCTGACGACGAGGTGGTCGGGGGTGACGTGCTCGGCGAGTTCGTCGAGGAGCCGGCCCATGTCCTGGGGCTTCACGGCGAGGATGAGGGTGTCGGCGCGCCGGGCGGCGTCGGCGTTGGGGACGGCCTCGACGCCGTAGCGGGTGCGGAGTTCCTCGGCGCGCTCGGGGCGGCGGGCGGTGATCAGGAGGCGGGCGGCGGGCCAGCCGGCCCGGATCATGCCGCTGAGGAGGGCCTCGCCGATCTTTCCGGCGCCGAGGACCGCGACTGTCTGGGTCATTGCTCTGTTCACCTCGCCGTGGGTTGCCTGCCGGCGCCATCCTCCCACCCGGGGGCGGGTGGGAGGCGGTGGCGCCGGTGCCGGGCGCGGTGCGGGAGGTGCGGGGCCGGGTCAGGGGGTGCGGCGGCGGAGGGTGGCGGCGCCGAGGGCGAGGACGAGGAGGGCGCAGGCGGTGACGACGAGGACGTCGCGGAGGAAGTCGCCGGTGACGTCCGGGTGGCGGAGGACCTGGTTCATGCCGTCGACGGCGTAGGACATGGGCAGCGCGTTCGAGACGGCCTCCAGGGCGGGCTGCATCTTGTCGCGCGGTGTGAGCAGGCCGCACAGGAGCAGCTGCGGGAAGATCACGGCCGGCATGAACTGGACGGCCTGGAACTCGGAGGCGGCGAAGGCGGAGACGAACAGGCCGAGGGCGGTGCCGAGGAGCGCGTCGAGCAGGGCGACGAGGAGCAGCAGCCAGGACGAGCCGGCCACGTCCAGGCCGAGGACCCACACGGCGACGGCGGTGGTGAGGACCGACTGGGCGGTGGCGAGCAGGCCGAAGGCGAGGGCGTAGCCGACGACGAGGTCGGCCTTGCCGAGCGGCATGGCGAGGAGCCGTTCGAGGGTGCCGGAGGTGCGCTCGCGCAGGGTCGCGATGGACGTCACCAGGAACATCGTGATCAGCGGGAAGATCCCGAGCAGGGACGCGCCGATCGTGTCGAACACGCGCGGGCTGCCGTCGAAGACGTACCGGAGCAGCGTGGTCATCAGCACCGGGACGAGGAGCATCAGGGCCACCGTCCGCGGGTCGTGCCCGAGCTGGCGCAGGACCCGGGCGGCGGTGGCCAGGGTGCGGGAACCGTTCACGGCCGCTCCTCAGGGGTCGTACGGACGGCGGGGGCCGCCGTGGCGGCGGTGTCGACCAGGTGGAGGAAGGCGTCCTCCACGGTGGCGGTGCCGCTGCGGCGGCGGAGGGCCTCGGGGGTGTCGTCGGCGAGGAGCCCGCCCTCGCGCAGGAGGAGGAGGCGGTGGCAGCGCTCGGCCTCGTCCATGACGTGGGAGGAGACGAGGAGGGTGGTGCCCCGGTCGGCGGCGATGCGGTGGAAGAGGTCCCACAGGTCGCGGCGGAGGACGGGATCGAGCCCGACCGTCGGCTCGTCGAGGACCAGCAGGTCCGGGGTGCCGAGGAGGGCCACGGCGAGGGAGACGCGGCTGCGCTGCCCGCCGGAGAGCCTGCCGGCGAGGGCGTCGGCGAGGGTCGTGAGGTCCACGTCGGCGAGGGCGCGGTCGACGGCCTCGGCGCGCCGGTCGCGGTGGCGGCGGCCAGGGTGGAGGACCTGGGCGAAGTAGGCGAGGTTCTGCCGGACCGACAGGTCGCCGTAGACGGACGGGGACTGGGTGACGTAGCCGATGCGGGAGCGGAGCGCGGGGTCGCCGGCGGGCCGGCCGAGGACGGTCAGGGTGCCGGTGACCTTGGCCTGGGCGCCGATGACGGCGCGCATCAGGGTGGTCTTCCCGCAGCCGGAGGGCCCGAGGAGGCCGGTGATCCGGCCCGGGGGTACGGAGAAGTCGAGGCCGCGCAGGACGGTGCGGCTCCCCCGGACGACCGTCAGGTGCCGGGCCTCGACGGCCGCGCCAGAATTATTCACCATGTGATGAATAATGGGTGTGGGGGTGGGGGGTGTCAAGGCACGTGCGGCTCGCCGGCGGCGGGGCGAGATCGGAAGAG
>JAAXOU010000258.1 GCA_012396115.1 Streptomyces somaliensis DSM 40738
GGGGCGGCGGCGCGGTGCCGGTCCGCCGGGCCGGCTGCGGGGGACGCCGGTGTCCCGCAGCCGGCCAGGACCGCGCACAGGGCGGCGAGTACCGGCATACGTCGAGCAGAAGATCTCACTATCGGAAAGTATCCGATCGGTTGCCCGTCGTCGCCGACGCCCCGCCCGCGCGGACCCCGATCGGCCCCGGGGGCCGGTCACGGCGCGGGCGTCACGCCCGCGGGGCTCCCGAGGCGGCGGCCTCCAGGTCGGCGATGCGGCCCGACATGATCGTCCGCACGTGGGCGGTGATGTGCTCCGCGGGCCAGTCCCACCAGGCCACCGCGAGCAGCCGGGCGACGTCCGCCTCGCCGTACCGGACGCGGATGAGGCGTGCCGGATTGCCGCCGACGATCCCGTAGTCGGGTACGTCGGCGGTGACCACGGCGCCGGTGCCGACGATCGCGCCGTGCCCGATCCGCACGCCGGGCATCACCGTCGCGCCGTGGCCGAACCAGACGTCGTTGCCGACGACGGTGTCCCCCCGGCCGGGCAGGCCGGTGAGCAGGTCGAAGTGTTCCGACCACGAGCCGCCCATGGTGGGGAAGGGGAAGGTCGAGGGGCCGTCCATGCGGTGGTTGGCGCCGTTCATGATGAACCGCACCCCGGTGCCCAGCGCGCAGAACCTGCCGATGACCAGTTTCTCCGGCCCGTAGTGGTAGAGCACGTTGCGCGTCTCGAACGCGGTCGGGTCGTCCGGGTCGTCGTAGTAGGAGTACTCCCCGACCTCGATCAGCGGGGACTTCACCAGCGGTCTGAGCAGCACCACCCTCGGCTGCCCGGGCATCGGGTGGAGGACCGCCGGGTCCGGGGGCACAAGCGTGTCGGCGGGCACGGGCATGGGCATGGGGGCGGCTCCTCACCGGTCGCGGTCCGTGTCCGGACATGGTCGCCGTGCCGCGCCGCCCCGGGCCACCCGTTTACCGCCCGCCCCGGCGCGCGCCCGCCGCCCCCGGGCACCCGAGGGCACCCTCCGGGACCTCCGCGGCCCCCGGCCGGCACGCCCGCCCCGGCGGCCGTCGCCCCGCCCCCGGCCGTCGTCGCCTCCGCTCCGCCCGGGAACGGTCCCGGCCGCCACCCCTCGGGGCGGCGGCCGGGACCGCGGACCGCGGTACCGCTCAGTGCGCGAGGGTCGCGGTGAGCGTGATCTCCGTACCCGCCAGCGCCTGGCTGACCGGGCAGCCCGCCTTGGCCTTCTCCGCCGCCTCGGCGAACGCGGCCTCGTCCGCGCCGGGGACCTCGCCCTCGACGGTGAGGTGCACGCCCGTGATGCCGGTGCCGGGCTGGAGCGTGACCTCGGCCTTCGTGGTCAGCCGGGTCGGAGGCGTACCGGCCTTGCCGAGGACGGCCGACAGGAACATGGAGAAGCAGCTGGAGTGGGCGGCGGCGATGAGCTCCTCCGGGCTGGTCATGCCGTTCGGCTCCTCGGCGCGCGCCGGCCAGGAGACCGGGTAGGAGCCTGCGCCGGAGGAGTCGAGGGTCACGGTGCCGGTGCCCCCGGTGAGGTCGCCCTCCCAGACGGTGTGCGCGTGACGCGTGGTTGCCATGCCGGTTTCCCTTCCGGCGCCGTGCGGCGCCAGGGCGGTGGACGGTGGGCCTACGGCACGCCAACCTACTGCGCGACCAGCCCCCCGGCGTCCCGGGCCAGGGCGGTGAGCCGCGAAATCGCCCGGAAGTACTTCTTCCGGTACCCGCCGTTCAGCATCTCGTCGCCGAACAGCCGGTCGAAGGGCACCCCGGAGGCGAGCACGGGTATCTCCCGGTCGTACAGCCGGTCGGCGAGGACCACCAGGCGCAGCGCCGTCGACTGGTCGGGGACGGCCGTCACCCCCGTCAGGCAGACCGCCGCCACCCCCTCGGTCAGCGCCCCGTACCGGCTCGGGTGGACCCGCGCCAGGTGCTCCAGCAGATCGGGGAAGCGGTCCAGGGAGGCGCCCGGCGTCGCGTGCGCGGCCCGTACGACCTCCTCGTCGGCGTACGGCGCCGGGGCCTCGGGCAGCCCGCGGTGGCGGTAGTCCTCGCCGTCGATGCGCAGCGGCCGGAAGTGCGCGGACAGGCCCTGGATCTCGCGCAGGAAGTCGGCGGCGGCGAACCGGCCCTCGCCCAGCTTGCCCGGCAGCGTGTTCGACGTGGCGGCCAGGGCGACGCCCGCCTCCACCAGCTTGCCCAGCAGCGTGGAGACCAGCACCGTGTCGCCCGGGTCGTCCAGCTCGAACTCGTCGATGCACAGCAGCCGGTGCCCGCTCAGGGTCCGCACGGTCTGCTGGAAGCCGAGCGCGCCGACCAGGTTGGTCAGCTCCACGAACGTGCCGAACGCCTTGAGCCCGGGCTCGGCCGGCGCGGCGTGCCACAGCGACGCCAGCAGGTGCGTCTTGCCGACGCCGTACCCGCCGTCCAGGTACACCCCGCGCGGCCCGGCGGGGGCGGCGGGCCTCCGGGAGAACCAGCGGCGCCCGCCCGCGCCGCCGGCGCGCGCCCCGCCGAGCCCGGCGGCGAAGCCGGCCAGCACCCGGACGGCCTCGGCCTGGCTGGGCTGGTTCGGGTCGGGGACGTAGGTGTCGAAGCGCACGCCGTCGAAGCGCGGCGGCGGCACCATCTCGGCGACCAGGCGATCGGCGGGGACGTGCGGCTCGCGGGCGCACAGGGACAGCGGGACCGCTTCGGTCAGGGCACTCGTCGACACGCACCCACTGTAAGCGCCGTGCCAGACTGCTCGGCATGCGACGCCTGTTCCCCGTGCCCGACCGGACACCGCCCGCCCCCGCCGCCGACTGGTCCCTCGACGAGCTGGCCGACGCGTACGCCTACCCGGCCGACCCCGGCACCCCGCACGGCGCGTGGCTGCGCGCCAACATGGTGTCGTCCCTGGACGGCGCCGCCCAGCACGACGGGCGCTCGCAGCCCATCTCCTCCGCCGCCGACATGCGGGTCTTCGGCACGCTGCGGGCGCTCGCCGACGTGGTCGTCGTGGGAGCCGAGACGGTGCGCCTGGAGGGGTACCGCCCGGCCCGCGCGCGCGAGGCCTTCGCCGCGCGCCGCGAGGCGGCCGGCCAGGGACCCGCGCCCGCCGTCGCCGTGGTGAGCGCCTCGCTGGACCTGGACTTCTCGCTGCCGCTGTTCACCTCCCCGCTCGTGCCGACCCTGGTCCTCACGGGCGCCGCCGCGCCGCCCGCCCGGGTGCGGGAGGCCGGGCGGGCCGGGGTGGAGGTGGTCGTCGCCGGCGACGGGCCGGGAGTGGAGCCGGGACGCGCCGTACGGGAGCTGGCCGCGCGCGGACTGGCCCGGCAGCTCACCGAGGGCGGGCCGCGGCTGCTGGGGCAGTTCGTGGCCGCCGGGGCGCTGGACGAGCTGTGCCTGACCGTCTCCCCGGTGCTCACCGCCGGGGACGCGCAGCGCATCGCGGGCGGGCCGTCCGTGGCGGTGCCCTCGCGGTTCGCGCTGGCGTCCGTGCTGGAGGAGGACGGGTTCCTCTTCACCCGGTACCGCCGGGCCGACCCGGCGCGGACGGGCCCGCAGGCGGGGACCTCGTGACGCACCGCTGCGGAAAATGATCGGAATTAACCGTTCCGCCTACCCCGCGCCGGGCACACTTACCTTCTCAGACCCCGTGCGGGCACGGGGAGGGACGGTCTCCGCAGAAGGGTTCCGAAGGTGTTCACAAGCGTTCTGATGATCGAGCAACCGCTGTCGTCCGTGGACGTGGACTTCGTCACGACCCTGCACGGGGAAGAGGCCGTCTCCTTCATCGTGCTCATGCAGCCCCGCGGCGACCGGGCCGACGCGCTGCTGCGCGCCATCGACGACGTCGCCGTCGGCGCGCTGAGGGACGCGGCCAGGGAGGGCGAGGAGCCCTCCGGCCCGGAGGCCCGGCGTCCGGCGGAGGCGGCCCTGGAGCGGTCGGTCCAGGCCCTGCGCGACGCCGGCTGCGAGGCGGTCGGCCAGGTCGTCGAGGACCATCCGCTGGACAAGATGCGGGCCGTCGTGGAGGAGGCCGACGCCGACGAGGTGATCGTGCTGACCGCGCCGCACTACGTGGAGGAGTTCTTCCACCGGGACTGGGCGTCCCGCGCCCGCCACAAGGTCGGCGTCCCGGTGCTCAAGCTCTTCGCCCACAACGAATAGGCTGGGCGCCCGTACGAACGACACACCCCGGGGAGAGATCCGCATGGCACCCGCCATCCCTGCCGCGATGGAACGGCCGCACTTCATCGGCATCGGCGGCGCCGGCATGTCGGGCATCGCGAAGATCCTCGCCCAGCGCGGGGCGAAGGTCGCCGGCAGCGACGCGCGCGAGTCCGGGACCGCCGCGTCGCTGCGCGCCCTCGGCGCGACCGTCCACATCGGCCACGCCGCGCACCACCTCGCCGACGACAGCAGCTGCGTCGTCGTCTCCAGCGCCATCCGCGCCGACAACCCCGAGCTCGCCCGCGCCCGGCAGCTCGGCATCCCCGTCGTGCACCGCTCCGACGCGCTGGCCGCGCTGATGGAGGGCCTGCGCGCCATCGCCGTCGCGGGCACCCACGGCAAGACCACCACGACCTCGATGCTCGCCGTCGCCCTCACCGAGCTCGGCCTCGACCCGTCGTACGCCATCGGCGGCGACCTCGCCGGCCCCGGGACCAACGCCCGGCACGGCGAGGGGGACCTCTTCGTCGCCGAGGCCGACGAGAGCGACCGCAGCTTCCAGAAGTACGACCCCGAGGTCGCCCTCGTCCTCAACGTCGAACTGGACCACCACGCCAACTACGCCTCCCTGGAGGAGGTCCACGAGTCCTTCGAGGCGTTCGTCGCCAAGGTCCCCGACGGCGGCACCCTCGTCGTCGGCGAGCACCCGGGCGCCCGCGAGCTGGCCGCCCGGGTCTCCGGCCGGCCGGGGCTGGAGGTCCTGCGCGTCGGTGAGTCGGAGGGGTCCGACGCGTGGATCCGCCGGATCACCCCGAAGGGCATGACCAGCGAGGTCACCGTCGTCCTCGACGGCGCCGAGCACACCTTCACGGTCTCCGTGCCCGGCCGCCACTACGCCCACAACGCCGCCGCCGCCCTCGCCGCCGGCGCCCGCGCGGGCGTCGACCCGGCCGGCCTGGCCCGGGCCCTCACCGCCTACACCGGGGTCGGGCGCCGCCTGCAGCTCAAGGGCGAGGCGGCCGGCGTCCAGGTCGTCGACTCCTACGCGCACCACCCCACCGAGATGACCGCCGACCTGGAGGCGATGCGCGACGCGGCCGGCACCGACCGCCGCCTGCTGGTGGTCTTCCAGCCGCACCTGTTCTCCCGCACGCGGGAGCTGGGCGCGGAGATGGGCCGGGCCCTCGCCCTCGCCGACGAGTCGCTGGTCCTCGACGTCTACCCGGCCCGCGAGGACCCGATCCCCGGCGTCACCAGCGCGCTGGTCACCGACGCGGCCGCCGCGGCGGGCGCCCGCGTGACGCCCGTCCACGACCAGGCCGCCGTCCCCGGCCTGATCGCGGGAACGGCCCGCCCCGGCGACCTCGTTCTCACCATGGGCGCCGGCGACGTCACGGACCTCGGCCCGAGGATCCTCGACCGCCTGGCGAACTGACGCAGCCGACCGAACCGAGCCGAGGGAGCCGAGCGGACCATGTCGTACGAGGTCGAGAAGCCGGACGAGCAGTGGCGCGCCGAACTGTCCCCGCAGGAGTTCCACGTCCTGCGGGAGGCCGGTACGGAGCCGCCGTTCACCGGCGAGTACACCGACACCGGGACCAGGGGCGTCTACTCCTGCCGCGCCTGCGGGGCGGAGCTGTTCACCTCCGAGACGAAGTTCGCCTCCCACTGCGGCTGGCCGTCCTTCTACGACCCGAAGGACACCGGGGCGGTCGAGCTGGTCGAGGACCGCTCCCACGGCATGGTCCGCACCGAGGTCCGCTGCGCCCGCTGCGGCTCCCACCTGGGCCACGTCTTCGAGGGCGAGGGCTACCCCACCCCGACGGACCAGCGCTACTGCATCAACTCGATCTCACTGCGGCTGGTCCCGGCCGAGGACTGAACGGCCGGCCGCCCGGACCGCCGGGCCCCGCCCCGGCCCCGTGCGGCGGACGCGCCGCCACCGGCCCGTGCCCCGGAGATCGGAAGAGC
>JAAXOU010000259.1 GCA_012396115.1 Streptomyces somaliensis DSM 40738
GCCCGGCGGCCGGTCCGGCACTCCCGCAGTCGTCCGGCCCCGCACCCGGCGGGCGCGCAGCCGCCGGGACCGGAGCCCGGTGCGGCCGGACGGGGTGGCGAACCGCCGGGTCCCGGGTCGTCAGGTCCCCGGGCCGTCAGGCCGACGGGCCGGAGCCGTGCAGGACCGCCCGCGCCCGCTCGGCGTGCCCGCCGCGCGCGATCACGTCGTACCTCGACGCCGCGAGGCTGCGGACGGACGAGAAGTCCCGGCGCCCGCCCGTCGCGGCGTGTCCGGCGAAGCCCCACACGGCGCCCCAGACGGCACCCAGCAGGACGCCGCTGAGCAGCAGGCCCAGCCAGGCCGGTCCCGGGGTGAACAGGCCGAGCAGGATGCCGATGAACAGACCGAACCACGCACCGCTCGCGGCGCCGGCGGCCGCCGCCTTGCCCTTGGTGACCCGGCCGGTGACGTGCTCCACCAGCCGCAGGTCCGACCCCACGATGTCGATGTTCTCGACCGGGAACTTCTCGTCGGAGAGGCGGTCGACGGCGGCCTGCGCCTCCTCGTACGAGTCGTAGCTGCCGACCGTGTTCCACGCGGCGCCGATCGGGTCCAGCGGTCGGGGATCGATGTTCGCCATGGGTGTGCCTCCGTCCTCGGTGTACTCGCTGACTCTGCCCGGACCGCCTCTCCGCCTCTCGGCGTTTCACTCCTGCGGCCCCGCAACCGGTGTGCGCGCGCCCGCCCCGCCGCGGGGGGCGACGACGGCGGCGACCACCCGTTCCAGCGCCTCGGGGGTGGGGGCGGGGCCCGTGCGGTCGGCGTGCAGGAGGTGGCCGGCGCCGATCAGCGCGGGGGCGAGCGCCTCCACGTCGGCGTCGGGCGCGAGGCGGCCGAGGTCCCGTTCTGCGGCGAGGTAGCCGGACAGGGCCGCCACCGCCTCCGCCAGGAGCGGGACCCCCGTGGGCCACGTCCGGCGCAGCCGCGCCCGCAGCCCGTCCCGGGCGGCGACGAGTCCGACGACCGCGACGGCGACCGTGCCGAACAGGTCCGTCAGCGCGTCCGCCAGGTTCCCCGCGACCGTGCCGGTGCCGGCCCGGTCGCGCAGGGCGGACGCGCGGGCCGCGATCCCGGCGGCCCGGTCCTCCACCAGCCCGGCCAGGAAGTCGTCGAAGTCGGCGAAGTGCCGGTGCAGGACGCCCTTCGCGCAGCCGGCCTCCGCCGTGACCGCCCTGCTGGTCAGGCCGCTGGGGCCGGCCCGCAGCAGAACGCGCTCGGCGGCGTCGAACAGCTGCCGCCGCACCTCCCGGATGGCCACTCCCGTCGGCACCGTGCGGTCCTCCCCGTACTCGGCGGCCCCCCGTTGACGGGTGGGCATGCGCCCACCCATAGTGGGCACATGCCCACCTTACCGCCGGGGGAACCGGCCCCCCTCCACTCGGACCGCCTTCGCGCACGCCGTGTCGCCGAGTCGTTCGGCGTCGATCCCGAGCGCTACGACCGGACCAGACCCGGCTACCCCGACGCCCTGGTCGAGGCGGTGGTCGCCGCCGCGCCCGGCAGGCACGTCCTCGACGTCGGCATCGGCACCGGCATCGTGGCCCGCCGGTTCCGGGCGGCCGGCTGCACGGTGCTGGGCGTGGACCCCGACGCGAGGATGGCCGACCGGGCGCGGCGGGACGGCCACGAGGTCGAGGTGGCCCCGTTCGAGGCGTGGGACCCGGCCGGCCGGTCGTTCGACGCCGTGGTCTCCGGGCAGACCTGGCACTGGGTCGACCCGGTCGCCGGTGCGGCGAAGGCCGCGGAGGCGCTGCGGCGGGGCGGCCGGCTGGCCGTGTTCTGGAACGACGGCCGGCCGCCGCGCGACCTAGCCGAGGCCTTCGCCGGGGTGTACGGGCGGTTCGCACCGGACGCGCCCGCCGCCCGCTTCTGGAGGGCGGCCGACGGGAAGGAGGGGCACCCGGGGTACGCGGCGCTCCTCACCCGGGCGGCCGACGGGATGAGGGCGGCGGGCGCGTTCGGGGAGCCCGAGGTGTGGCGGTTCGCCTGGGAGCGGTCCTACACGCGGGACGCGTGGCTGGACCAACTGCCCACGACGGGCGGCCACGCCGACCTGCCGCCGGCCGTACTGGCTCGGCTCTCGGCGGCTGTCGGTGCCGCCGTCGACGCGGCGGGCGGCGCCTTCACGATGCGGTACACCACCGTCGTGGTGACGGCGGCACGCGGAGGACCGGGTCGGAGCTGACCCTTCGGCCGCGGGCGCGGCCGCGGGCGGTCCCGGCCGGGACCGGTCCGCGCGCCACGCCGGGCCGGCCGCGCCGGCGGTGGCGGGGTGGAACCCTATGCTCGACGGGTGGAGAACTCGAAGTGCACCCAGTGCGGGACCGTCGGCCTGGAACCCGGATTCGTCGAGGACGGCGGCGAGCACTCCCGCGGTTACGCGCGCTGGATCTCCGGTCCCCTGGAGCTCGGCATGCTGGGCGGCGCCAAGCGCAGGGGGCGTCCCCACTGGCAGATCGACGCCGGTCGCTGTCCCCGGTGCGGCCACCTGGAGCTGTTCGCGAACGAACGCGCCTGACGGCCCGGTCCGCCCCGCCGCCGCGCCGGGTCCCGCGGGATCCGGCGGTCTCCGCTCCTGCCCGTCTCCCCCTGTCGCCGGGCCCCCGGGTGCCCGGCGGCCGCACGCTCCGCCGCCCGGGAGGAGAGGGCCGGGGTCCGGCGCCGGAGGGCGCCGGGACGTGAGCGGTTCCGGTGCGGGGCGCGGGCGGGCCGGGGCTTCCCGACCCCGTACGCGTCCTGCGCGGGAGCGGCCCGCTTCCCTCGGGCGGGGCCCACGGGGCCGCACGCGTCCGCGCGGGGTCCTCGCGGCGGGCCCGGCCCCGGGTCGGCGCCCCCGGGCGGCCGCGGGAGCGCTGTGCCATGCTCGGAAGGTGGACGAACCGCGTGTCCCGACGGACGGCGACGCCTCGGACGTGGTGGCGCTCGCCCGGGTCGTCGCGAGGTTGCGCGCCCGGGTGGAGGAACTGGAGGAGAGGCTGGCGACGGCCGTCCTCAGGGAGCGGGCGCAGGGCGCCCTCATGGCCGGGGAGGGCCTGTCGGCGCTGGCGGCGGGCGCGGCGCTGGCGCGGCGCGCCGAGGAGCGGGGCCGTACCGTCGCGGAGGAGTGCTGGGCGGTCCTGGACGCCGCCCGGAGGCGTACCGCGCCCGCCGCGCCCCTCCCCGCGGTCCCGGTGGCCGCCCGCACGGCCGGACCGGACGCCGACGGCGTGCGGGCCGTGTTCGACGGTCTGACGGGTCCCGCCCTGCTGCTGACGCCCCTGCGGTCGCCGGTGTCGGGCGAGGTGGAGGACTACCGGATCGACGCGGCCGCGCCCGGAACCCCGGGGCCCGTCGGCCGGCGGGGCGGGGGGCTGGTCGGCCGGCGCCTCCTGGAGGCGTACCCCGCGGTCGCCGGCACGGAGCCGTGGCGCGGCCTCGCCGGGACCCTGGCCACGGGCGTGCCGTACGAGAGCGGGCCCCCGCCCCGCGGGCGGGTCGCCGGTGCCTCCCCGTGGGAGAGCCGGACGGTGCGTGCCGCGCGGCTGGGCGGGCGGCTGGTCGTCTCCTGGACCCGGCACGACGCGTCGGGTTCCGGGGCCTGCCGCCGGATGGAGCGCCTCGCCGGCCTCGGCCGGATGGAGTGGGACGTGCGCACCGGTGGGGCTGCCTGGTCCGAGCAGGCGTACCGCGTCTTCGGCCGCGACCCGGCGGAAGCGCCGCCCGACTGGGAGGGGCTCGCCTCGTGCGTCGTGCCGGAGGACGCGCAGCGCCTCGCGGCCGCCGCGCGGCGGCTGCTGCGGGAGGGGCTCCCCCTGGACGGGACGTTCCGGGTCATGACGCCGTCCGGGGTGCGGCACCTGCGGCTCGTCGCGGAGGTCGCGACCGGCGCGGAGGGCACCGCCGTGGAGGTCCACGCGCTGTGCCAGGACCTCACCGCGCTGCGGCGGACCGAGCAGGCGCTGGCGGAGTCGGAGCGGGAGGTCCTCGCCCAGCAGGACCTGCTGGCGGCGGAACGGGAGCTGGCCTCGCGCCTCCAGGACGCCCTGCTGCCCCGGCAGGACGGGCCCCTCGCCGTGGCCGGGCTGCGGGCGGAGGCGTCCTACCTCCCGGCGCAGACCGGGCTCAGCGTCGGGGGCGACTGGTACAGCGCCGTCGGGCTGCCCGACGGCGACGGGCTGTTCGCGATCGGGGACGTGGCCGGGCACGGCATCGACGCCGTCGCGACGATGGCGCAGCTGCGGTTCACCGCCAAGGGCATGGTCGTCACGGGTTCGCCGCTGCCGGACGCCCTGGCGCGGCTGAACGCGCTGCTGCTGCACGCCCCGGAGGGGCGGCACCCGACGGCGACGCTGGTCCTGGCGCGGTACCGGCCGCAGGACCGCACCATGACCTGGGTGCAGGCCGGGCACCTGCCGCCGCTCCTGGTCCGCGGCGGCAGGGCGGGGTACCTGGCGCGGCCCGCCGGGATCGTGCTGGGCGCCGGGCCGGACGCCTCGTACGAGGAGCGGCGGCTCGCCGTGCTCCCCGGGGACCACCTGCTCCTCTACACCGACGGGCTGGTCGAGCGCCCCGGCGAGGACCTCGCCGCGGGCCTCGACCGGCTCGCCCGGCTGGCGGCCGTCGCGGTGCGCGGCGCGGCGGGGGCGGAGCGCCTCACCGTACGGCTGGCCGACGCGCTGTCACCCGTGCGACGCGACGACGTCTGCCTGCTGCACCTCACCCTGCCCGACGACGGCGTCTGAGACCGGGCCGGCGGGTATCGCGGGCCCGTGCAGGACGGAGTCGTCCTCGGGCCGGGCGCCGGGCAGCCGGTGGCGGGCCGCGACGAGCGCCGCGTCGACGTCCCGCGTGCCGGTGGAGACGCATAGGGTGTAGGCGACGTCCTCCAGGCGCTGGCGCACCTCCGGTCCGCCGTTGTGGGCGTCGAGCTTGCTGAGCGCGGTGTACTCCTCGATCAGCTTCGTCAGGACGGCGGGGTGGGCCATCAGCACGACGGGGCTCCTCTCCTACGGTCGGGGAACGTGCGTGTACCCGGCTTCCCCCCGGTGACACGCGGGCCCGCGGCTCAGGTCAGGAGCAGGCGCCCCGCCGCGCCCTCGTGGTCGCGGAGGGGAAGGGGCGCCGGCGGGCGGGCGGCGGCGGACAGGCGCAGTTCGATGATGGAGCGGACCGCGGGCCACTCCTCGTGGAGGACCGAGTAGAAGGCGGTGTCGCGGACCGTTCCGTCCAGGCCCCGCGAGTGGGCGCGGCGCACCCCCTCGCAGGTGGCGCCGAGGCGTTCGATCGCCGCGCGGGAGCGGGCGTTGCGCGCGTCGGCGCGCAGCGTGATCCGGCGGACGCCCCAGGTTACGAAGGCGTGCCGGAGCATGAGCAGCTTCGCCTCCGCGTTGACCCCCGTGCCCCGCGCGCAGCCGGCGATCCAGGTGTTGCCGATCTCGGCGGCGTCGGGGACGGCGGTGAGCGGGTCGCCGTACGGGACGCCGGTGACCGGGGGCCACACCACGGGACCCCGCCAGTAGTCCAGTTCCAGGAACCTGGTCGAGCCGACCACCCGCCCGTCGCCGGTGGCGACCAGGGCGAACGGGAGCGCCCGGCCGGCCGCCTGATCGGCCAGGGCGCGGGCGACGTAGTCGTGTGCCGCCTCCAGGCCGTCGGGCACCGGGGTGTAGGCGTACGCGGCGCGGTCCTGCGCGCCGGCCAGGGCGAGGCCCTCCGCGTGGCGCACGGCCAGCGGTTCCAGGCGCACGGTGCGCCCGGCAAGGACAACGGGTACGGGCACGGATCCTCGGGTCTTCCAGGAGCGGGGGCCTGCCGCGCCGACGGGGCGGCACGCGAGTGACGGGGGGTGCTCGCCTTGCCGGGACCGTCCGCGTCACTGGGGGCGCGGGCGGACGGACCGCTTCGGCACCGGAGCGAGGAGGAACAGTATGCAGCCGGCGCCGCCCCTGAAACAGAACCCCACGCGAACCTCGGCACACACCCGGGTGAAGCGCGGTTCCACCGCGTTCACCAGCGGTTACGCGAGGTTTCCCCGGGCGCGGGACGGTGCGCGGCGCCCGGGCTCCGGGTGGGACCGCCCGCCCGGCGCGCCGGCGGCCGGAGTCGCGGCGGCGCGGCGGACC
>JAAXOU010000026.1 GCA_012396115.1 Streptomyces somaliensis DSM 40738
CTCGGCCTCCTCGCGCAGGGCCGCGGCGGCGGCCTCGGCGGCCGCCCTCACCGACTCGGCCTGCTCGTCGGCGTCCGCGCGCAGCCGCTCGGCCTCCGCGCGCGTGCGCTCCAGGGCCTCCTCGGCCTGGGCGCGCAGGGCGGCCGCCCGCTCGATCGCCTCGGTGCGGACCCGCTCGCTGTCGGCGGCCGCCGCCGCGCGCAGCTCGTCCGCGTCCGCCTTCGCCTTGGTCAGCAGCTCCTCGGCGGTCCCGGCCGCCTCCTCGATCTGCTGGACGGACTCGCGCCGGGCCTCGGCGCGGATCCGCTCGCCCTCCGCGACCGCCTCCGACCGCAGCTGCTCGGCCTCCCCGCGCAGCCGCCGCGCCTCCTCCTGCAGCTCGACCGTCTTGGCGCGGTACTCCTTGGTGTCGTCCTTCGCGGCGCCGCGCAGCTGCTCGGCCGTGTCGGCGGCCTCGCCGACCAGCCGGTCGGCCTCGGCCTCGGCCTCGCGGCGGATCCGTTCGGCCTCCTCCGCCGCCTTGCGGGTGGTGGCCTGGGCCTCCTCGGACGCCTTGCCGAGCATCTCCTCGGCGGCGCGGGCGGCATTGGCGAGCTGGGCGGCGGAGTCCTCGGCGGCCTTCGTACGGGCCTTCTCGGTGGCCTCCGCGATCAGCTTCTCGGCCTCGGCGCGGGCGTCCGCCAGCGCCTGCTCGGCGTCCGTCCGGAGGGTCTCGGCCTCCTTGGTGGCCTCGCCGACCAGACGGGCGATCTCGGTCTTCGCGGTGCGGGTGCGCTGCTCGTTGGCCGACTCGGCGGCGGCGACGCGCTTCGCGGCGTCCTCGGCGGCGGCGGCGACGACCTTGTCGGCCTCGGCGCGGGCCAGCCGTAGCCGCTCCTCCGCCTCCTGCATCCGCTGCTCGGCGGCCCGGCTCAGCTCCGCGGCCTGCTGGCGGGCCTGCTCGGCCTCGGCGGTGGTGGCCGCGCGGAGCTGCTCGGCGTGGCCGGCGGCCTCCTGGGCCTGGGCGGAGGCGGCGTTGAGGAGCCGTTCGGCGTCCTTCCGGGCGCGCAGCAGGAGAGACTCGGCCTCGAGGCGGGCGGCCTCCGACTCGGCGGCCAGCCGCCGACGGGTCTCCTGCGCCACGCGGGCGGCCTCGGCGCGGGCGGCGGCCAGGGCCTGCTCGGCCTCGGCGCGGGACTCATCCATCAAGCGCCGGGCCTGGGACTCCGTACGGGCGCGCAGCTGCTCCGCCCAGGCGACGTTCTCGTTGACGTGCGCCTCGACGGTCCGGCGGCGCTCCGCGAGCTCCTGGTCGAGCTGCTGGCGCCGCTGCACCGCCTCCTCGTGCAACTCCGCCTGGAGGCGGGCCTGGTGCTCGGCGTGCTCCTGGAGGATGCGCTGCGTCTGGGCGCGGGCCTCGCGCAGTTCGCGCTCCGCGTCGGAGCGCATCTGCTCGGCCTGCATCTGGGCGTTGCGCAGCATCTGTTCGGCCTGGTAGCCGAGGTCGGCGCTGTCGTAGGCGGGCCGGGACGCGATGGCGCGCCGCGCCTCGTGGAGCTTGGCGCGCAGAACCTCGACCTGGTAACCGAGGTCCTCGGCGTGCTGGACGGCCTTCTCCCGCTCGGTCTTCAGCCGGTCCATCTCGGCCTCGAACCGCGAAAGGTGGTCGTCGTCAGCCCGGTGGCTCTCCTGGCGTTCGTAGCCCCGCACTGCGCGGTCCCATCCGTCCCCTGGTCGCGAACTCTCTTCGTACGGGCACCGTCCGCCGGCGAACGGCCCCCCGGGGAATGGTGTCAGATCGACGCTCCCGACGACGACGCCGCGGGACGGCCCCGACCCGTCCCCGGCCCGGCGCCGCCCACTCTACCGGGCCGCAGTGCGTCGATTCAGTGCTCGGACGGGGAGGTCCCGGCCGCGGTCACCAGTTCGGTGAGCACGCCGTGACAGTCCTTGGGGTGCAGGAACGTGATCCGGGATCCCATGGAGCCGCGCCGGGGCTCGTCGTAGAGGACCCGGACGCCCTTGTCGCGGACGGCGGCGGCGTCGCCGTCCACGTCGGCGGTGCCGAAGGCGATGTGGTGGACGCCCTCGCCGTTCTTCGCCAGCCACTTGGCGACGGTGGAGTCCTCGCGGACGGGTTCCAGCAGCTGGATGTAGGAGGCGCCGCCGTCGGAGGTGCCGTTGATCCGGAGCATGGCCTCGCGGACCCCCTGCTCCTCGTTGACCTCGGTGTGGAAGACCTCGAAGCCGTAGGTGGAGCGGTAGAACTCGACGGTCCGGTCCAGGTCGAAGCAGGCGATCCCGATGTGGTCGATTCTCGTGAGCATGCGAACAGTGCAGCGCCCCTCCGGCCGGTTACGCAACGTGCGCGCCGTCACACCGACCGCCGGGTGACCGGGGCTGGTACCGCTCAGTACATTGGCGGTAAACCCTCGTTCACTCCGCAGCCCCTCCGGGCTGAAAGGGGATCGTCCTCATGTCTGGAACGACCGGTACCACCTCCGTCATCGTCGCGGGGGCCCGCACCCCCATGGGTCGGCTGCTCGGCTCGCTGAAGTCCTTCTCCGCCTCCGACCTCGGCGGCTTCGCCATCAAGGCCGCGCTGGAGCGGGCGGGCATCGGCGGCGAGCAGGTGCAGTACGTGATCATGGGGCAGGTGCTCCAGGCGGGCGCCGGGCAGATCCCCGCCCGGCAGGCCGCCGTCAAGGCCGGCATCCCGATGACCGTCCCGGCGCTGACGATCAACAAGGTCTGCCTCTCCGGCCTCGACGCCATCGCCCTGGCCGACCAGCTGATCCGCGCCGGCGAGTTCGACGTGGTCGTCGCCGGCGGCCAGGAGTCCATGACCAACGCGCCGCACCTGCTGCCGAAGTCCCGCGAGGGCTACAAGTACGGCGCGGTCGAGATGCTCGACGCGATGGCGTACGACGGCCTCACCGACCCGTTCGAGCAGATCGCCATGGGCGCGTCCACCGAGCGGCACAACACCCGCCTCGGCATCGGCCGCGCCGAGCAGGACGAGGCCTCCGCCCGGTCGCACCAGCGCGCGGCGGCCGCCCAGAAGAACGGCCTGTTCGACGCCGAGATCACCCCGGTGGAGGTCCCGCAGCGCAAGGGCGACCCGGTGGTCGTCGCCAAGGACGAGGGCGTCCGCCCGGACACGACCGTCGAGACGCTCGCCAAGCTCCGCCCGGCCTTCGACGAGGACGGCACGATCACGGCCGGCTCGTCCTCGCAGATCTCCGACGGCGCCGCGGCCGTCGTGGTGATGAGCCGGGCCAAGGCCGAGGAGCTGGGCCTGGAGTGGATCGCCGAGATCGGCGCGCACGGCAACGTCGCGGGCCCCGACAACAGCCTGCAGTCCCAGCCGTCCAACGCCATCCGCAACGCCCTGGAGAAGGAGGGCATCGGCGTCGACGACCTCGACCTGATCGAGATCAACGAGGCGTTCGGGGCCGTCGTGGTGCAGTCGGCCAAGGACCTCGGGGTTTCCCACGAAAAGGTGAACGTCAACGGCGGCGCCATCGCCCTGGGCCACCCCATCGGCATGTCCGGCGCCCGTATCGTGCTGCACCTGGCGCTGGAGCTCGGACGGCGCGGCGGCGGCACCGGCGCGGCGAGCCTGTGCGGCGGCGGCGGCCAGGGCGACGCGCTGATCCTGCGTGTCCCGAGCGCTTCGGCGAAGTAAGGAGCTCTGTACGTGATGGTGGACGTCCCCGCACTGGTCGCCCAGGCACGGGAGGGCCGGCCGCGGGCCGTGGCCCGGCTGATCTCGCTCGTGGAGGGGGCGTCCCCGCAGCTCCGTGAGGTGATGGCGGCGCTGGCCCCGCTGACCGGCGGGGCGTACGTGGTGGGCCTGACCGGTTCGCCCGGCGTCGGCAAGTCCACGTCGACCTCGGCGCTGGTCTCCGCGTACCGCAGGGCCGGCAAGCGGGTCGGCGTCCTGGCGGTGGACCCCTCGTCGCCGTTCTCCGGGGGCGCCCTGCTGGGCGACCGGGTCCGGATGTCCGAGCACGCCTCGGACCCGGGCGTCTACATCCGCTCCATGGCCACCCGCGGGCACCTGGGCGGTCTGGCCTGGGCGGCGCCGCAGGCGATCCGCGTGCTGGACGCGGCGGGCTGCGACGTGGTGCTGGTGGAGACGGTCGGCGTCGGCCAGTCCGAGGTGGAGATCGCCTCGCAGGCCGACACGTCCGTGGTGCTGCTGGCGCCGGGCATGGGCGACGGGATCCAGGCGGCCAAGGCCGGGATCCTGGAGATCGGCGACGTGTACGTGGTGAACAAGGCGGACCGGGACGGCGCGGACGCCACCGCCCGCGAGCTCAACCACATGCTGGGCCTCGGCGAGGCCCGGGCGCCGGGCGACTGGCGGCCGCCGATCGTCAAGACGGTCGCCGCGCGCGGGGAGGGCGTCGACGAGGTCGTCGAGGCCCTGGAGAAGCACCGGGCGTGGATGGAGGAGCACGGCGTCCTCGCCGAGCGCCGCCGCTCCCGCGCCGCCCACGAGGTGGAGACCATCGCGGTCACCGCGCTGCGCGAGCGGATCGGCGACCTGCGCGGCGACCGGCGCCTCGGGGCGCTCGCCGAGCGGATCACGGCGGGCGAACTCGACCCGTACGCGGCCGCCGACGAGCTGGTGGCGGGCCTCACGGGCCGCTGACGCGAGCGCGCTGGACACGGTCCCGCCCCCGGCCGGGGGCGGGACCGTCGCGCGTGCGGGACGGTCCCGCCGGGGCGCCCTACGGGGCGGTGCGGGGACGCGGTCGTGCCGGGGCCGCTCGTGCTAGGGCTTGCCGCGCAGTCCGCGCAGGTGCTCCGCGATGGGCCGCAGGGCGGAGTGGAGGCCGGCCAGCGCCTCGGGGGAGAGCCGGTCGATCAGGTGCCTGCGCACCGACTCGACGTGGTGCGGCGCCACCTTCCGCATGGTCTCCATGCCGTGGTCGGTGAGCACGGCGTACAGTCCGCGCCGGTCCGACTCGCAGTTCTCGCGGCGGACCAGCCCGGCGTTCTCCATCCGGGTGATCTGGTGCGACAGCCGGCTCTTGGACTGGAGGGTGGCGGCGGCGAGGTCACTCATGCGCATGCGCAGGTCGGGGGACTCCGAGAGGTTCACGAGGATCTCGTAGTCGTTGTAGGTCAGGCCGAACGGCTGGAGGTCCCTCTCCAACTGGTACGTCAGGAGTCGGTTGACGTCCAGGTACGTGCGCCAGGCGCACTGTTCGGTGTCGGTGAGCCACGGGGTGGCCGCCTCGGTCTCCATGTATGGACTCTGCCTAAGGTGTCGATTGTCGGACGAAGTGAGGTGACGCCGCTTCGCTCTCCCCCCGTCCCCCCCTCGAACGCCCCGTAAGGGCGCAGGCGTTCGAACGCACCGCACTCCGCAGACTACCGCTCACAGCCCGAAGCGGCGCCGGAGGTCCCCCAGCTGGCCGGGGAGGCCCGGTACCGGACCGTGCGGGTCGTGGCCGGAACCGTACCCCGGGGGGGTCCCCCCTCCGGGGACGCCCGGGCCGTGCGGAACGGTTCCCGTGCCCCGCTCCGGCACCAGCGCCTCCGACGACTGCAGCAGGACCGTACCGGCCCCGACGAACTCGAACTGGTGCTCCTCGCCCGAGGCCCCGCCGATCCCCGTCAGTGCCCGCAGGCCGCCCAGCACCCCGCTCAGGTACGCGTGGTCGTAGTGGTGGCACGGCGTCGGGCAGTCCGCCCAGCCCACCAGCGCCTGCGGGTCCACCCGGATCGGCGGCTCCATGAACACCACCGGGCCGTTGGACGCCGCCACGAACCTCCCCGTCCCGATCAGGGTCAGGAAGCCCGGCACGATCGACTGCTTCAGCGACAGCGACGGCTCGAAGGCCAGCAGGTTCCCGGAGCGGACCGTCAGGTTCCCCTCGTCGAGATCGTAGGAGTTCACGTCGAAGGCCCGGTCCGCGAGGAGCATCTTGCCGCTGCCCTCCGCCACCACCCAGTCGCCGGCGTGCATCGGCGAGTGGAAGCTCGTCCGCACCAGCCGGTCCAGCGCGCCGTGCCCGACGCCGTCGAAGGCGATGTCCCCGTAGTACGCGATCATCTTCCCCCTCTGCAGGAACCACCGGGACCCGTCGAGGTCCACGCAGAAGGCGTACGGGTTGACGTTGCCGCCGCTCGGCAGGGTCGACGGGTCGAACACCGCGGACGCGCTCACAGCTTCTCCTCCGAGGCCTGGACGTACACCGCACCGCTGCCGCTCAGCTCCAGCTGGAACGCCTCGCCCGAGCCGCGCCCCACCAGGTCGCGCCAGCCGAGCGCGGTGGACAGCTCGCTCCGCACGTCGCCGTGGTGCGCGACGTACGCCTGCGGGTCCACGTGGACCGGCCGCCCCGGCGCGATCGGCAGCTCGACCACCCCGCCGTGCGCCATCACCGCGACGGAGCCGTGCCCCCTGAGGGTCGTGGTGAACAGGCCCTGGCCCGTCACCTGGCCGCGCACCACGCCCATCACGCCGCCCTGCGCGCCCATGAACACCGTCCCCCGCTCCAGGGTCCCGTCGAACGCCAGCAGCCGGTCCGCCTCGACGTACAGCGTCTCCCCGGAGAGCCGGACCACCTGCACGTGGTGGCCGCCGTGCCCGAAGAGCACCGTGCCGTCCCCCTCGACCGTCATCAGCGGCACCGCCTCGCCGGCCGCGCGCCGGCCCAGCATCGCCGTGACGCCGCCCCCGCCGCCGGCCGTGTTCGGCGTGAAGACGACCTGCCCCCGGTACGCGAGCATCGCCCCGCGCTGGCTGAACACCCGCTGCCCCGGTGCGACCACGGCCTCGACCATCTTGGAGTTGACCTCCCGGAACGGCATCAGAGGTCGCCCCCTGCGGTCTCGCGTTCGCTCGGCTGCACGTACACCAGGCCCTCGCCCTCGAACCGGATCTGGAACGCCTCGCCGCCCCCCTCGCCCAGGAGCGTGCGGAAGGTGGCGCCGGACCGGAGGTCCTGCCGCAGGTCCCCCTGGTGCGCCACGTACGCCCCGGGGTCCACCGTCAGCGGGTGCCGCGGCGTCACGCGCAGCACCACGGCCGGCCCGTCCGACACGACCGCCACCCGGCCGGAGCCCTCGACCGTCGTGGTGAACAGCCCGGTGCCGGAGGCGCCGCCGCGCAGCCCGGTGAAGGTCGTCCCGGTGCGCAGCCCGGCGTCGGCGCACAGCAGGTTGCCCGCCTCCACGCACAGCCTCTCGCCGCGGAGCGCCAGGACGGTGACGTCGGCGGCCCGGTCCGCGAAGTAGCAGGTCCCCCGTCCCGTCACCTCCATGACCTCCATCCGCTCGCCGGTGAGCCGCCGGGTGACCGCGCCGCGCAGGCCCTCGCCACCGCCGCTCAGCTTCCTGAAGGCCATCTCGCCCTCGTACGCGACCATCGAGCCGTTCTTCGCCCTGACCGCGTCGCCGGCCATGTCGACGGCCAGGACCCTGCTGCCGTGGAGTCGGAAGGTTGCCACGGGCAGACGGTAACCGGCCCGGGGCGGCGGGGACAGCACCCGGGGTGCCGATCCGGACCCCGCGGGACCTCCTCCGGGACGACCTGACAGAATGCGGGCAAGCTTGTGCACGCTTTCACAAGACCGATCCCCGCGCAGAAGGTGCCTGTTCCCGTGGACATCAAGACCGCATCCGCCCTCCACCGCCTCCGCCTCGTCTCGGGCCCCGAGGCGGTCTCCTTCCTCGTGCTGCTCGTCTGCTCGGTCCTCAAGCGCACCACGGAGTTCAACGCCGTCCCCTTCATGGGCGCCGTCCACGGCTTCCTCTTCGTGCTGTACCTGGTCTTCTGGCTGGACGCCTGGAAGAACGCGAAGTGGGACGCGAAGACCGGCGTGCTGTACTTCGTCCTCGCCGTGGTGCCCTTCGGCGGCTTCTACGCCGACCGCAGGCTCAGGCGCGCCGCCGACGCCGCCGTGACCGCCTCCCGCGCCCGGCGCGAGGGGACGGTGGACGCGTGATCGTCGCGTTCTCCGTCACCCCGCTGGGCGTCGGCGAGGAGGTCGGCGAGTACGTCGCCGAGGCCGTGCGCGTCGTCCGCGAGTCGGGCCTGCCGAACCGCACCGACGCGATGTTCACCTCCGTCGAGGGGGAGTGGGAGGAGGTCATGGAGGTCGTCCGCCGCGCGGTGGCGGCCGTCGAGGCCCGCGCCCCGCGCGTCTCCCTCGTCCTGAAGGCCGACATCCGCCCCGGCGTGACGGACGGCCTCACCGCCAAGGTCGCCGCGGTGGAGCGCCGCCTGGCCTGACCCCGCCGCCCGCCCCTCCGGCCCCCGACCCGCCGAGCCGTACGCCCGGTCGGGGGCGCTCCGATCGACACGCGTCGGCCTGTCCCCTTTCGTGGGGGTAAGCGATCCCGCTCGACAGGCTGGAGGCACCCGTGCTGAGGTCGGAGGGCAACGGCGCCGGCGGCGGTGACGGCACCGGGAAGGCCCCCGGCGGCGGCTACGACTACGACGCGTACAGCCGCCTCGCCGGCCCCCTGACGGACCCGGGTGCGGCGGCTTACACCGTCGGGTACCGCAGCCTGCTCGGACGCGAGCCGCACCGGGTGCGGGCCGTGCTGCTCATGACGCTCGCCCCGGTGCTCTCCGCGGTCCTCCTCGGCTACCTGGTCCGGCCCGGCCACCGGACCCGCCGGGAGGGCGGCGAGCGGTGGCTGGTCGCGCTCGACGCGGTGATGTTCGTGTCGATCGGGCTCATCTGCCTGTTCATGCTGGTCAACGTCGTGTCGATCGCGCACGCCACCCTCGTCGCCCGCGACCCGGTCCCCGTCCCGCCCGAGCCGGGTACCCGCGTCGCCTTCCTCACCACCCACGTCCCCGGCAAGGAACCGCTGTCCATGGTCCGGGCCACCCTGGAGGGCGCCGTCCGCGTCCGCCACCGGGGCACCCTGGACGTCTGGCTGCTCGACGAGGGCGACGACGAGCGGGCCCGGGCCCTCTGCGCCGAACTCGGCGTCCGGCACTTCACCCGCAGGGGCGTCCCCGAGTGGAACCGCCCCTCCGGAGTCCACAGGGCGAGGACCAAGCACGGCAACTACAACGCCTGGATCGCCGCGCACGGCGACGCCTACGACTTCTTCGCCTCCGTCGACACCGACCACGTCCCGCTGCCGAACTTCCTGGAGCGGATGCTCGGCTACTTCCGCGACCCCGACGTCGCCTTCGTCGTCGGCCCGCAGGTGTACGGCAACTACGACTCCGCCGTCACCAAGGCCGCCGAGTCCCAGCAGTTCCTCTTCCACGCACTCATCCAGCGCGCCGGCAACCGCTACCGCGCCCCGATGTTCGTCGGCACCAACAACGCCGTCCGGACGAGCGCCGTCCTCCAGGTCGGCGGGCTGTACGACTCCGTCACCGAGGACATGGCCACCGGCTTCGAGCTGCACCGCCGCAGGAACCCCGCCACCGGCCGGTACTGGCGGTCCGTCTACACGCCCGACGTGCTCGCCGTCGGCGAGGGCCCCGCCTCCTGGACCGACTTCTTCACCCAGCAGCTCCGCTGGTCGCGCGGCACCTACGAGACGCTGCTCAGGCAGTACTGGAAGGCGCCCTTCCGCACCCCGCCGGGGCGGTTCCTCAACTACACCCTGATGCTCGCCTACTACCCGATGACCGCCGTCAACTGGCTCCTCGGCGTCCTCAGCTGCGTCCTGCACCTGTGGTTCGGCGCCTCCGGCACCCAGGTCTCCACCTCCGTCTGGCTGATGGTCTACAGCGACGCCGCCGCCCTGCAGATCGGCCTCTACCTGTGGAACCGCCGCCACAACGTCTCCCCCCACGAACCCGAGGGCTCCGGGGGCCTCGCCGGCATGGCCATGTCCGCCCTCTGCGCGCCCGTCTACCTGAAGTCCCTCACCGCGGCCGTGCTGCGCACCAGCGGCCGGTTCGTCGTCACCCCCAAGGGCGGCGCGGCCAGCCCCGACCGGTTGTCCACCTTCCGCCTCCACCTGGGCTGGGCCGCCGTCCTCGCCGCCTCGCTCCTGGCCTCCGTCCACTTCGACCACACCCACGCGGCCATGCGCACCTGGGCCCTGCTCGCCCTGGCCCTCTGCCTCGCCCCCGTCGCCGTCCGGGCCGGGGCGGCCGTCCGGGAGCGCCGCTCCGCCGCCCGCCCGGCCGCGCGCGGCGACGAGCCGGAGGCCGCCCTCGCCCCCGTCCCGGGAGGGAACTGAAACATGGCCCACCGCCCGTCCGGGAAGTTCCGGAAGACCCTGCTCGGCAGCGGCGCCTTCGTCGTCCTCGCGGGCCTCAACGCCCCGGCCGCGCTCTCCTTCGCCGAGGAGAGGTACCACGCCTACAAGATCTCCCGGCCCGGCTACAAGGCGAGGTACGGCTCCTGGGAGGAGGTCCGCGTCCCCGGTGAGCACCGCCTCAACGCCATCCACGCCGCCCTGCTCCACACCGGCAAGGTCCTCCTCGTCGCCGGCTCGGGCAACAACCAGAGGAACTTCGACGCCGGGACCTTCGAGACGGTCCTGTGGGACCCCGCCGCCGGCACCTTCCAGGACGTCGGCACCCCCGAGGACTTCTTCTGCGCCGGCCACAGCCAGCTCCCCGACGGCCGCCTCCTCGTCGCCGGCGGCACGGCCCGCTACGAGGTCCTCGACGGCGACGTGAAGCGTGCCGGGGGCACCATGCGCGTCAAGAACGAGAGCCCCGACAAGGCGGTCACCCTGAGGAAGGGCACCGTCTTCCGCTCGCCCGGGGGCGTCGAGTACGTCTCCACGCAGGACGTCACGGTCCCCAGGGCCAAGCGCGAGTTCAAGGTCACGTACTTCGAGACCGGCCGGATGAAGCCCTGGGAGACCCGGGTCACCGCCGCCGAGGCGCGCGTCTTCGTCGAGGCGCGCAAGGAGGGCCCCGAGGGGCTGACCACCCAGGCCGCCCAGTACCGGATCCGCGGCCTGAAGGGCGAGGACGCCCGGAACGTCTACGGCGTCGCCGAGCGGCTCAGCACCGCCAAGCAGGACTTCCAGGGAATCAGGTCCGCCTACGAGTTCGACCCGGTCGCCGAGCGGTACGTGCCCGTCGCCCCGATGGAGGAGGCCCGCTGGTACCCCACCCTCGTCACCCTCCAGGACGGCAGGGTCCTCGCCGTCTCCGGCCTCAACGACGTGGGCGACGTCGTCCCCGGCGACAACGAGGTCTACGACCCGCGGACGAAGAAGTGGACCCCGGGCCCCTTCCGCTACTTCCCCACCTACCCGGCCCTCTTCCTCACCCGGGGCGGCCGGCTGTTCTACACCGGCTCCAACGCCGGCTACGGCCCCGCCGACAAGGGCCGCGTCCCCGGCCTGTGGGACCTGCGCAGGAACGTCTTCCAGGAGATCCGCGGCATCGGCGACCCCGACCGGCTGGAGACCTCCGCCTCCCTGATCCTCCCGCCCGTCCAGGACCAGAGGCTGATGGTCCTCGGCGGCGGCGGCGTCGGCGAGTCCGCCCTGTCGACGCCCCGCACGGCCGTCATCGACCTCAAGGAGCAGAGCCCCGTCTTCCGCCCCGGCCCCTCCCTCCCGCAGGGCACCCGCTACCTCAGCGCCGTCCTCCTGCCCGACGACACGGTCTTCACCACCGGGGGCTCCCGCGACTACCGGGGCCGCGGCGCCAGCGACGTCCTCAAGGCCCAGTTCTACGAGCCGCGCTCCAACGGCTTCCGCCCCGCCGCCGACCCGACCGTCGGCCGCAACTACCACTCCGAGGCGCTGCTGCTGCCCGACGGCCGCGTCGCCACCTTCGGCTCCGACCCGCTCTTCGCCGACAAGGACAACACCAGGATCGGCACCTTCGAGCAGCGCGTGGAGGTCTTCACCCCGCCCTACCTCCAGGGCGACGCCGCGCGCAGGCGCCCCGTCCTCGGCGACGGGCCGCGCGAGTTCGACCGCAACGGCCGCGCCACCTTCGAGACGAAGGACGCCCCCCGCATCACCCGGGCCCGCCTGATGCGCCCCAGCGCCGTCACCCACACCACCGACGTGGAGCAGCGGTCCGTCGAACTCGGCCTGACCCGCGCCGGGGGCTCCGTCACCTTCGAGGCGCCCCTCGACCCGACGCTGGTGCCGCCCGGCTGGTACATGTTGTTCGCCCTCGACGCCCAGGGCCGCCCGTCCGTCGCCAAGTGGATCAGGGTCGGACCGCAGGCCCCCCGGGGCTGACCGCCCCGCCACCCGCGTCCGGGCGGGGGGCGCGACGGGAGCGGGGCGGGGCCAAAACGGCGAACTCCGCCTCCGCACACGGGTTCCCGTGCCATGCTCGGGCCCGTGGGGGACACACTGGGACCCGGGTGGACGCTGTCCGGCGGCCGCTACCGGATCGACGCGAAGCTCGGCAGCGGCGGCATGGCCGAGGTCTTCCGGGCCTACGACACGAAGCTGGCCAGGACGGTCGCGCTCAAGGCGATGCGGACCGGCCTTCCGTTCGACGAGGGGTATCCGGTCCGGTTCCGGCGGGAGGCGCGGGCGATGGCCGCCATGAGCCATCCGCACGTGGTGGCGGTCCACGACGTGGGGGAGGAGCCCGTCCCGCACATCGTGATGGAACTCGTCGAGGGCCGCAGCCTCGCCGACCTGCTGCACGAGCGGCGCGCCCTGCCCGTGACCGAGGCCCTCGGACTCGCCGCGCAGGTACTGGCCGGACTGGCCGCGGCTCACGCGCGCGGCCTGGTCCACCGCGACGTCAAGCCCGGGAACGTGCTGCTCACGGCCGACGGGACGGCGAAGGTGACGGACTTCGGCATCGCGCGGGCCGTCGAGGGGGCCGGGACGGTCCTCACCCGCACCGGCCTGCTGATCGGCACCCCGCACTACATGTCACCGGAGCAGGTGCAGGGCCGCCCCGACCTCGACGGCCGCTCCGACCTCTACTCGGTCGGCGTGCTGCTGTTCCACATGCTCGCCGGGCGGCTCCCCTTCGAGGCGGACTCCGGTTACGCGCTCGGCTACCTGCACGTCACCACCCCTCCGCCCACCCTCGCCTCCCTGGGCGTCACGGCCGCGCCGGCGGCGGAGGCGGTGCTGGCACGCGCCCTGGCGAAGGACCCGGCCCTGCGCTACCCGGACGCGGAGGAGATGCGCGAGGCGCTGCGGCACGCCGCGGAGGCGGTGCCGGCGCGGCAGAGCACCGCCGTGCCCCCGAGACCGCCCCAGCCCCCGCCGGTCACGGTCTCCCACGGCCCCACCTCGTACGGCCCGGCCTCCCACGGCCCGGCCTCGTACGGCCCGGCTTCCCACAATCCGGCTTCGTACGGTCCCGCTTCCCACGGCCCGACCTCCTACGGCCCGGCTCCCCACGGCCCGGTCGCCCCCGGTCCGGCCACCCGCGTCCGTCAACTGCTCGTCGCCCAGGTCATCGCCCTGTTCCTCTGGCTGCTGGGGGGGCAGGGGGACGTGAGCGGGGTGGCGGTGCTCGGGGCCCTGGGAGCCCTGGGCATCGCGGGGCCGGGCCTGTGGGTGTCGTGCTCGGCCCTCCTGGGGCGCCGGGGGCCGAACACCGGGAGCCTCAGGACCCAGGCGATCGCCGGGACGGCCGTGCACGGAGCGGTGCTCCTCCTCTTCGTGCTGGCCATGCTGGTCCTGGCGATGTTCCCCCACGGCCTGTGACCGCAGGGGCGAGCACCGCGGCCGCCGGCCGGGCGCGGTCTAGCCGTCCGCCCGGCGCGCCAGGCCCAGGGCGTACTCGGGCCACCACGTCCCGGCGGCCGGGCCGCCCCGGCAGGTGCCGTCCGACTCGCCGGGCCGCTTGACCCACAGGTAGGCGTCGACCAGCCGGTCCCCGGTCCGCAGCGTCGGCGGGGTGCCCAGCGCCCGGCCGGGCGGGTTGCACCAGGACTCCTCGCCGCCGCCCGGCAGCGGCCCGGCCCCGTTGCGGCTGGTGTCGACGACGAAGTGGGCGCCGCCCAGCAGCCCCGACAGCTCCGTCCCGAACTCCCGGACGGCCTCGTCGGTCTGGAAGTTCGCCACGTTCAGCGCGAAGCCGTCCGCCCGCCCGACGCCCGCCCGGCGCAGCGGCTCCACCAGCCTGCCCGGCTCCCTGAGCCACTCCGGGTTCCCCGCGTCCAGGTACACCTTGGTGTTCGGCTGCCGCTTCAGCCGCTCCACGGCGTACGACAGCAGTCCGTACCGCTCCTCCGCCTGCGCGCCGGGCGCGCACCCGTCCACCAGGTGCGGCACCGCGTCCGGCTCCACGACGACCACGGCCCGGGCGTCCCCGACGGCGCCGGCGAACGCGTCGATCCACCGCCGGTACGCCTCCGCGTCCGGGGCGCCGCCCGCCGAGTACCGGCCGCAGTCGCGGTGCGGGACGTTGTACGCGACGAGCACGGCCGTGCGGCCCTCGCGGGTCGCGCCGCGCACCGCCCGCGCCACGTCCGGCACGGGGTCGCCGCCGGACGGCCAGACCGCGGCGGGCCGCTCGGAGATCCGCCGCAGGAGCCGCGCGTCCTCGGTGCGCCCGGCCGCCTCGTACTCCTTGACCTGCCGCGCCGCCGCGCTGTCCGGGTCCACCCAGAAGGGCGAGCCCGACGAGGGCGCGGCGGCCTCCCCCCGTCCGACCGACGCGATGGAGGGCGGCTCCCCGGCGGTGCCGGAGTCCCGGCCGGGTCCGGAGGCGCAGCCGGAGGCGAGGAGGACCGCGGTGAGCACCGGGACGAACGGGCCGCGGAACGACGATCGGTTGCCGGACATCGGGATCCTCCGGGTCGCTGCGGACAGACCCGACCATCGTGACACGGCCGTCACGCAAGGTGGCGGCGCGACACCCTGCGTGACGTCCTGGTCCCTGGGGGCCGGTGCGCGCCATGGGTGCGAAGGTGCGGTGTTCCGATGCGGTTGCTCCGGGCCGGGTGAACCGCTGCCGTGGGCTCGTGGAGACCGGTCTTGTCTGCCGGGAAGTGTTGTCGAGGGGGCCGTCCCGATCGTGGTGGTGGACCGGGTTCGCGTCCAACGGCCCCCGGCGACGACTGCGGCCGGCGCTTTCGAAGTGGTTTCAGGATCTCAGCTCGTCAAGGCGCTCAAGGTCGTCACGGACCGACTCCCGCTCCTGGTCGGTGAGGCGGACCGCGGCGGCCTGGGCGAGCGCGGCCCCCGCGGTCTCCTCGTCGCCGAGGCGCCCGGCGACATCCGCACGCAGCACGAGGAGGCGAAACGACTGTACGGGTGCGGGCCGTTCCTCCGTGATGCGCAACACCCGATCGATGGTCCTCGCGGCACCTGAGAGGTCTTCCTTCGAATCCGCGAGCAGGGACGCGTGGTGCAGGGCTCGGGAGAAGGTCTCCTCGGGCGCGGGACGGTGGTGCTGGTTCCGACTCGTCCGCTGTCCGATGCGGAGGCGGTTGCCGCCCGGATCGGTCATGAGGAACTGCCGCATGCCGTACGACGTGTCCTTCAGCGGTCCGATCCGCGGCAGCCCGCGGGTCGGGATTCTTCCGTACGCCGCCTTGAGCCGGGCCCGGAAGACCTCGTGCAACCCGTCAACGTCGTCGGTGTGGACGCAGCACGTGCTGTACGACTCGGTCGGCTCGTACTGTTTCACCGCGAAGAAGTGGAGCTGAATGCCGCCGCGCTCCACGACCCCGTACGGATTGGGGCTCTTCTGCCGGTAGGTCACCTCGAAGCCGAGAGCGGTGTAGAAGTCCGGAACGGGCCGGATCGTCCGGCAGGGCAGGATCGGGATGGTCGTCTCCTCCACGCCGGGCAGTCTAGTCAAACTTGAGCAAGAGTGGCGAGTTCATTCGCGGGACCGCTCGTGCTTCTCGGCGTCGTCCGCAGGCCGTTGTCGGTCGGCGGGCGGCTGCCGGGAACACGACGGCCCGGGGCGAACCGCTTCGGGTCCCGAGGGAAGCTCCGGGGTGCCCCGGAGCGGTTCGCCCGCAGGGCTTCCCGCTTTTCGCGACACCGGTCGGCCGTGCGGCTCCAAGGCATCCGCACCGAGCGCGGAGAAGCGGGGCGGCCCCCGCCCGGTCGGCCGCCGGGAGCGCCCCGCGGCGACCGGAACGTGAGACCGGGGCGACCGTGATGTGGCCGCTCGGTAAGGTCGGGGCGTGCCGAAGCCGCTCAGCCTCCCCTTCGATCCCATCGCCCGCGCCGACGAGCTCTGGCGGCGGCGCTGGGGGCCGGTCCCCTCGATGGCGGCGATCACCTCGATCATGCGCGCCCACCAGATCCTGCTGGCCGAGGTCGACGCGGTGGTCAAGCCGTACGGGCTGACGTTCGCGCGGTACGAGGCGCTGGTGCTGCTCACCTTCTCCAAGTCGGGGGAGCTGCCCATGTCGAAGATCGGCGAGCGGCTCATGGTCCACCCCACGTCCGTGACGAACACCGTCGACCGGCTGGTCCGCTCCGGCCTCGTCGCCAAGCGCCCCAACCCCGACGACGGGCGGGGCACGCTCGCCTCCGTCACCGACAAGGGCCGCGAGGTGGTCGAGGCGGCCACGGCGGACCTGATGGCCGTGGACTTCGGCCTGGGCGCGTACGACCCGGAGGGGTGCGCGGAAATCTTCGCGATGCTCCGGCCGCTGCGGGTGGCGGCGGGGGACTTCCGGGAGGGGCCGGGGCGCGCGTAGACCGCCCCGACCGGGTGGTTACCCTCGACGGCATGAAACCCAGCGTGCTGACCCGCTACCGGGTGATGGCCTACGTCACCGCCGTCATGCTGTTGATCCTGTCGACCTGCATGGTCTTCAAGTACGGGTTCGACACGGGCGAGGACGTGACCTTCGTGGTGTCCCAGACCCACGGCGTCCTCTACATCGTCTACCTCGTCGCCGCCTTCGACCTGGGCTCCAAGGCGCGCTGGCCGCTCGGGAAGCTGGCGTGGGTCCTGCTCAGCGGCACCATCCCCCTCGCCGCGTTCTTCGTCGAGCGCAGGGTCGTCCGCGAGGTCAGGCCGCTGGTCGCCGGCTCCGCGCCGGCCACTGCCGAGGTCTGAGCCCCGGCCCCGCGGGGCCCGCCGGGGGGCCGCCGAGGACCCCGACCGCCGGGTGTGACGCTCCCCCCGGCGGCCTGCCATCGACATTTACTTGGACGTCCTAGTAAATTCGAGGGTATGGACGCTGACGCCATCGAGGAAGGCCGCCGACGCTGGCAGGCCCGTTACGACGCCGCCAGGAAGCGCGATGCCGACTTCACCACGCTCTCCGGGGACCCCGTGGAGCCCGTGTACGGGCCGCGGCCCGGCGACACCTACGACGGCTTCGAGCGGATCGGCTGGCCCGGTGAGTACCCCTTCACCCGCGGCCTGTACCCGACCGGCTACCGCGGTCGCACCTGGACCATCCGCCAGTTCGCCGGCTTCGGCAACGCCGAGCAGACGAACGAGCGGTACAAGATGATCCTGGCCGCGGGCGGCGGCGGCCTCTCCGTCGCCTTCGACATGCCCACGCTCATGGGCCGCGACTCCGACGACCCCCGCTCGCTGGGCGAGGTCGGCCACTGCGGCGTCGCCATCGACTCCGCCGCCGACATGGAGGTCCTCTTCAAGGACATCCCGCTCGGCGACGTCACCACGTCGATGACCATCAGCGGCCCCGCCGTCCCGGTCTTCTGCATGTACCTCGTCGCCGCCGAGCGCCAGGGCGTCGACCCGTCCGTCCTCAACGGCACGCTCCAGACGGACATCTTCAAGGAGTACATCGCCCAGAAGGAGTGGCTGTTCGAGCCGGAGCCCCACCTGCGCCTCATCGGCGACCTGATGGAGCACTGCGCCCGGGACATCCCCGCGTACAAGCCGCTCTCCGTCTCCGGCTACCACATCCGCGAGGCCGGCGCGACGGCCGCCCAGGAGCTGGCGTACACCCTCGCCGACGGCTTCGGCTACGTCGAACTCGGCCTCTCCCGCGGCCTGGACGTGGACGTCTTCGCCCCCGGCCTCTCCTTCTTCTTCGACGCGCACGTCGACTTCTTCGAGGAGATCGCCAAGTTCCGCGCCGCCCGCCGCATCTGGGCCCGCTGGATGAAGGAGGTCTACGGCGCCACGACCGACAAGGCGCAGTGGCTCCGCTTCCACACCCAGACCGCGGGCGTCTCCCTGACCGCGCAGCAGCCGTACAACAACGTCGTGCGCACCGCCGTCGAGGCGCTCGCCGCGGTGCTCGGCGGCACCAACTCGCTGCACACCAACGCCCTCGACGAGACCCTGGCCCTCCCCTCCGAGCAGGCCGCCGAGATCGCCCTGCGCACGCAGCAGGTGCTGATGGAGGAGACCGGCGTGGCCAACGTCGCGGACCCGCTGGGCGGCTCCTGGTACGTGGAGCAGCTCACCGACCGCATCGAGGCCGACGCCGAAAGGATCTTCGACCAGATCAAGGAGCGCGGCCTGCGCGCCCACCCGGACGGGCGGCACCCCATCGGCCCGATCACCTCCGGCATCCTGCGCGGGATCGAGGACGGCTGGTTCACCGGCGAGATCGCCGAGTCCGCCTTCCGCTACCAGCAGTCCCTGGAGAAGGGCGACAAGAGGGTCGTCGGCGTCAACTGCCACACCGGCTCCGTCACCGGCGACCTGGAGATCCTGCGGGTCAGCCACGAGGTGGAGCGCGAGCAGGTGCGGGTCCTCGCCGACCGCAAGGCCCGCCGCGACGACGCGAAGGTGCGCTCCGCGCTCGACGCGATGCTGGCCGCCGCCCGCGACGGCTCCAACATGATCGGGCCCATGCTCGACGCCGTACGGGCCGAGGCCACGCTCGGGGAGATCTGCGACGCCCTGCGCGACGAGTGGGGCACCTACACCGAGCCCGCCGGGTTCTGAGCGGCCCGTCGGAAAACCCTTCGCCTCGAAGGATCCCGGTGTGCACGCTGGAGGCGTGCACACCGGGATCCGCGAGGCCACCGCCGCCGACTGGCCGGCCATCTGGCCCTTCTTCCACCAGATCGTCGCCGCCGGCGACACCTTCACCTACCCGACCGACCTCGACGCCGAGGAGGCGCGCGGCTGGTGGCTGCTGGAGCCGCCCGACCGCACGGTCGTCGCCGTCGACGCGGCCGGCACGGTCGTCGGCACGGCCAAGATGAACCGCAACCAGGCGGGCAACGGCTCCCACGTCGCCAGCGCCAGTTACATGGTCGACCCGGCCCACGGCGGGCGCGGCGTCGGCCGGGCGCTCGTGGAGGACAGCCTCCGGTGGGCGAGGGAGGCGGGCTTCCGGGGGATGCAGTTCAACGCGGTCGTCCAGACCAACACCCACGCGGTGCGGCTCTACGAGGACCTGGGCTTCCGGATCGTCGGCACCGTCCCGGAGGCCTTCCGCCACCCGGAGCGGGGCTACACGGGGCTGCACGTGATGTACCGGCCGCTCTGACCCCGCCCGTGCCCGCGGGGCCCCGTCGGCCGCCCGGCTCCCCGGCGCCCCGCCCGGTGCCCGCTCAGTCGCGCGCGGCGACGCCGAGGCCGCCGAGGAGCAGCGCCGTGAGCCGCCCGATCCACTCCTCGTCGACGGGCTGCCCGCTGACCAGGGCCCGGTGGACCACGGCGCCGGCGATGACGTCGAAGACCAGGTCGTCGTCGGCGTCCGTCCCGTCCTCGCGGCCGGTTGCCGGCGCGGGCAGCTCCCCGCGGGCCCGGGCGCGGGCCCGGCCCTCCAGGACCAGCCGCTTCTGGCGCTCGACGATGGAGACGCGGATCCGCTCGCGCAGCGGTTCGTCGCGGGTGGCCTCGGAGACGACGGCCATCAGCGCCGTCCTGGCCTCCGGGCGCGCGAGCAGCGCGGCGAACTGGCGCACCACCCCCCGGACGTCCGCGGCGAGGCTGCCGCGGTCGGGCAGCTCCAACTCGTCGAAGAGGACCGCGACGGCGTCCACGACGAGCTCGTTCTTGCCGGCCCAGCGCCGGTACAGGGTGGTCTTGGCGACGCCCGCGCGGGCCGCCACGTCGCCCATCGACAGCCCGGACCAGCCCAGTTCGACCAGGGCGGCGCGGGTCGCCTCCAGGATCGCGGTGTCCGCCGCGGCGCTGCGCGGACGCCCGGGGCGCCCGGAGCGCCCGGTGGCGCTCGGGGTGGGGGTGTGGCGGCGGGACATGACGGCGACCATACCGGCGGGTAGTCGAAGTGCTCCCGCCGCCGCGCGTGTGAGCCAGTTCACCCACCCGGGTGGCCCGCGCCTCCGGCGGTGCGGTTACGCTACGACCCGTAGCGGAAGGCCGTCGAGGCCTGCGGCGACAACCACGGGCACCGGGTGGGGACCCGGTGCCGCCGCGTTGTGGTCCGTCGCGTACCGGATCACGCGCGCGGACGGGGGAGGATGTACCCATGCAGCCTAGGAACATGTCCATGAGCGGCGTCGTCGACCTCGCCGCGGTGAAGGCGGCCGGAGAGGCCAAGGCGAAGGCGGAGCAGGCGCGCGCGCAGGCGGCCCGGCAGGGCGGTGCCGGAGCCGTACCCCCGTCCGCGCTGGTGGTCGACGTCGACGAGGCCGGCTTCGAGCGCGAGGTCCTCCAGCGCTCCGCCGAGGTGCCGGTCGTCATCGACTTCTGGGCCGAGTGGTGCCAGCCGTGCAAGCAGCTCGGTCCCCTGCTGGAGCGGCTGGCCGTCGAGTACAACGGCCGTTTCGTCCTGGCCAAGATCGACGTCGACGCCAACCAGATGCTGATGCAGCAGTTCGGGATCCAGGGCATCCCGGCGGTGTTCGCGGTGGTGGCCGGCCAGGCCCTGCCGCTCTTCCAGGGGGCGGCGCCGGAGCCCCAGGTCCGCGAGACCCTGGACCAGCTGGTCCAGGTCGCCGAGCAGCGCTTCGGCCTGACGGGGCTGACCGTGGACGCGGACGGCGGAGCCCCCGGCGCGGACGCCGGGGCGGTGCCGGCCGGCCCGTACGACGCGCTGCTGGAGGCGGCGGTCCGGGCGCTGGACTCCGGCGACATCCCCGGTGCGGTCCGGGCGTACCGGAACGTCCTGGTCGACGACCCGAACAACACCGAGGCCAAGCTGGGGCTCGCCCAGGCCGAACTGCTCGGGCGGGTGCAGGGGGCGGACCCGCAGCAGGTCCGCAGGAAGGCCGCCGACGACCCGGCGGACGTGGCGGCGCAGTTGGCCGCCGCCGACCTCGACCTGGTCGGCGGCCACGTGGAGGACGCCTTCGGGCGGCTCGTCGACACCGTGCGCCGCACCGCCGGCGACGACCGGGACGCGGCGCGCCTGCGGCTGCTGGAGCTGTTCGAGGTCGTCGGCCCGGACGACCCGCGGGTGATCAAGGCCCGCGGCGACCTGGCGCGCGTGCTGTTCTGACCCGTACCCCGGGCGGCCGCTCCGCCGGTGGGGCGGGGCGGCCGGCACGGGTGATCCACGCGACCGCACTTTGCCAAATCTTGGTGAAGGCGGTCGCTGTTACTTCCAGTAAGTCGACCCTGGGCCCATGTCCGGCCATCTGCGCCGAAGTCACCTTTCGTCGAACCGGCCGGTAGCACCGTGCGTGGCCGTGTGGCGTCGCCCCGTCGCGGCCGGCTGATCAAGGCGTTACCGGTGGGTAACGAACCCCTTGTGCCCCGGGTCCGAATGCACCACGATCGGCCACGCCCGGTCCGACACCGGGGCAGCCCGGCGAACAGCCGCGCCGCGGGGTCGGGTCCCCACCGGGCGGGCCGGGGCACTCGCGCCGGCCGCGGACAGGGGGGTCCCCGCCCATCCGGCGGGGCCTGTCCGAACGGGCCGCGCGGACGCCTGAGCCGAGCGGCCGGTGGTTGTCGCTCGGGGGTGGTCGCCGGTGATCCGGACGCGGTTCGCGCCCGATCCGCGGGTGTTCCCCCTCCCGAGGACGTAGCGCTTCTCCATCCCGGGACGAACCCGAGGGGTCCGGTCCGGAGATGCACGTCCGAGAAGGAGGAATCTATGGAGTCCCAGATTCGCGGTGGGACCAGGTGGAAGCGGTTCGCCGTCGTCATGGTGCCCAGCGTGGCCGCGACGGCCGCGATCGGCGTCGGCCTGTCGCAGGGCGCCCTCGCGGCGTCGTTCGCCGTCTCCGGCCAGGAGTTCAAGGTCACGGCCGAACGCCTGTACGGCGAGGGCTTCGCCCAGTACGGCGGTGTCGACATGGGGTACGCCAAGGTCAAGGAGGGCGACCAGCTCGTCCCGCGGCCGGTGGCGATCTCGTCCTTCCGCAAGGCCACGATCACCAGGATGTGCCAGTCGGTGGTCACGCCGGACGTCCCGGTCTTCGGCAAGATCACGCTGAGGCTGACGGCCGGTCCCGGTCCGAGGGAAGAGCAGAAGGTCCAGGCGACCAACCTGTACATCGACGTCACCGACCTCAACGCCGACGCCGAGTTCACCAACATCGACATCGGCATGGCGGCCAAGGACACCGACAGGCCGGGCGTCGGCAAGGGGCCGGCGGTCAAGGACCGGAACGTCAACCAGAACGGCTTCGCCCAGCAGGCGGAGTCCGCGACCCTCACCGACGTGAAGCAGAGGGCATGGGCGACCACGGCCGGCACCTTCAAACTGACCGGCCTGCACATGGGGCTGCACCAGGGCGACGGTCCCGGCGTCGAGTGCTACTGACCGGTTGATCCGTGCGGGCGGGCGCGGGGTCCGCGAGGCGATCGCGCCCGCCCGTCTCCCTCCTCACACAGCGAGACAGTTCCAGGGAGCTTCCATGAGTGCCGAGTCGCCGGAGCGAGACGAGCACCACATCCGCGTCCTCAGGCGGCGGTTCCGCGACTGGCGGGGCACCCGCCCGTTCTGGGCGGGCCTGTTCACCCTGCTGGGCGGAATCCCGATCGCCTACTTCCCGTACGCGAGCCTCAAGCTCGGGCAGATGACCCTCTCGATGGCGACGACCGCGGGATCCGGGGCGCTGATCATCGGGGTCCTGCTGGTCACCCTGGGGCTGACCATGTGGTTCCAGCAGGCCGTACGCGTCTTCGCCGGGATCGCCGCCATCCTGCTCGCCCTGGTCTCCATCCCCGTGGCCAACCTGGGCGGATTCGCCATCGGCTTCCTGATGGCCCTGGTCGGTGGAGCGCTCTCCGTCTCGTGGGCGCCCGGGCGCCCGCAGGACGAGCCGGCCGAGGAGCCGGCGCCCCGCGCGGAGGACCTGCCGGAGCCGGTCGCCGCGGCCACGCACCACACGCAGACGACCGTCGACGCCGACCGGGGGAGGAACAGTGCGGGGTGACGAGACGCAGCCGGCGGCCGACGGCGGTGCCGCGCGCGGGAGGAGGGAGCCGCGCCACGCGGCCCCCCGCAGGTCGCTGCTGAACAGGATCCAGGCACCGGCGGGGAAGGCGCTGGCCCTGGCCGCGATGCCCACGGCCGTCCTCGTGGGCCTGGGCCTCACGCCGCGGCCGGCACTCGCGGACGAGAGGGACGTCCCCTTCGCGCCGGGCCCGTGCGTGACGCGGTCGGACGAGCCGGACGAAGCGGGCGGGCCGGACGGTCCGGAGCCGAGCCCCTCGCCCTCCGCGTCGTCCTCGCCCTCGCCCTCCGCGTCGCCGTCCACCACACCGCCGCCGGGCGGCGGGGCGGAGACCGGCAGGCCGTCGGGGAGACCGACGGCGGACGGAACGGGCGGGCCGTCGGCGAAGCCGACCGGGAGACCGGCCGGGGAGCCGCAGACGGGCACCCTCCCGGTCCCCGCCCCGAGCCCCACGGCGTCGCGCGACCCGCTGGACCCGCTGGGCGTGGGCGAGGCCGTCGGGGACCTCCTCGACGGCCTCACAGGGAGGCGGGAGGCCCCCGCGTCCCCGGCCCCGGCGTCCCCCGCCCCGGCACCCTCCGCGCCGGAGCCCCCGGCGGCGACCGGCCCGGTGGAGGGCCCCGGGCAGGAGCAGGCAGGGAGGCCCGCCTCCCCGGCCGAACCGGTCGGCACCGTGGCGGACGAGGCCGAGCGGGCCGTCAAGGACGCCGCCGACAGGGCCGGCGCCCGGGTCGAAGAACTGCCGGAGGACGTCAAGGGCCTGGAGCCCAGGAAGGACGAGGACGTCCCGGACGACGCCAAGCCCCGTTTCCCCTGCCCGACCCCCGACCCGAAGGCCCTCGCGGAAGCCGAACCGGAGCCCGGCATCCCGCACGTGGCGGACGAGCCGTGGCGGCTGGAGAGCACCAGGCTCACGCTGCGCGGACTGAAGTACCACGGCATCGTCGAGGTGCGCACGGGCAGCGGCACCCTGAAGAAGGCCCTGAAGTTCACCGCCTCCGAGGTGGACATCAAGGACCTGCACCAGCTCACCGCCCACGGCGGGGGCCGCACCGGCCACGTCGCCTCCCGGCCCGGCTCGACGTCCACGATCCGCGGCGGCACGGTGACGATGTACACGGAGGAGCTGAAGGGCAACCTCTTCGGCTTCGCCCCCGTCACGTTCAGCCCCGAGACCCCGCCCCCGCTGGACGTCCCCTTCGCCTTCTTCACCCAGGCGAGGGTCGTCCAGGCGGCCCAGTTCGGCGGCACCCTCACGGTGCCGGGCCTCCACAACTTCATCGAGGGCTGACGCCGCGGGCACGGGGGCGGCACCCCGGGCCACCGGGGCGCCGCCCCCGCCGCGCACGGGCCGGCGTCAGTCGTTCGCGCCGCTGCCCAGGTGGTGGACGCGGACCATGTTGGTGGTGCCCGGGACACCGGGCGGGGAGCCCGCGGTGATGACCATGAGGTCGCCGGGGCTGTAGCGCTGGAGCTTCAGCAGCTCCGCGTCGACCAGGTCGACCATCGCGTCGGTGTTGTCGACGTGCGGGACGACGAAGGACTCGATGCCCCAGCTCAGCGTCAGCTGGTTGCAGGTCGCCACGTCCGTGGTGAACGCCAGGATCGGCTGCTCCGCGCGGTAGCGGGACAGGCGGCGGGCCGTGTCGCCGGACTTGGTGAAGGCGACCAGTGCCTTGCCGTGCAGGAAGTCCGCGATCTCCGCGGCCGCGCGGGCCACCGAACCGCCCTGGGTGCGCGGCTTCTTGCCGGGGACCAGGGGCTGGAGGCCCTTGGAGAGCAGTTCCTCCTCCGCCGCCACGACGATCTTCGACATCGTCCTGACCGTCTCGACCGGGTACGCGCCCACGGACGACTCCGCGGACAGCATGACCGCGTCGGCGCCGTCCAGGATCGCGTTCGCCACGTCGGACGCCTCGGCGCGCGTCGGACGCGAGTTGGTGATCATCGACTCCATCATCTGGGTCGCGACGATCACCGGCTTGGCGTTGCGGCGGCACAGCTCGACGAGCCGCTTCTGCACCATCGGCACCTTCTCGAGCGGGTACTCCACGGCCAGGTCGCCGCGCGCCACCATCACGCCGTCGAACGCCATCACGACGTCCTGCATGTTGGCGACGGCCTGAGGCTTCTCCACCTTCGCGATGACCGGGACCCGGCGGCCCACCTCGTCCATCACCCGGTGCACGTCCTTGACGTCGTCGGCGTCCCGGACGAAGGACAGCGCGACCATGTCGCAGCCCATCCGCAGCGCGAAGCGCAGGTCCTCCACGTCCTTCCCGGAGAGCGCCGGCACGTTCACCGCCGCTCCTGGCAGGTTGATCCCCTTGTGGTCCGAGACGACACCGCCCTCGACGACGATCGAACGCACCCGGCAGCCGTCCACCTCCAGCACCCTCAGCTCGACGTTGCCGTCGTTGATCAGGATCTGGTCGCCCTCGGCGACGTCGCCGGGCAGGCCCTTGTACGTGGTGCCGCAGATCGTCCGGTCGCCGGGGACGTCCTCGGTGGTGATGGTGAACTCGTCCCCGCGGACCAGCTCCACCGGGCCCTCGGCGAAGGTCTCCAGGCGGATCTTCGGGCCCTGGAGGTCGGCGAGCACACCGACGGCCTGCCCCGTGTCCCGGGCCGCCTCGCGGAGCCGGTGGTACCGCTCCTCGTGCTCGGTGTGGGTTCCGTGGCTCATGTTGAAGCGGGCCACGTTCATGCCGGCCTCGATGAGCGCTCTCAGCTGCTCGTAGGAGTCGACGGCGGGGCCCAGCGTGCAGACGATCTTGGAACGGCGCATGAGGCGGATCCTATCCGTTTGTTTCTGTACGGAATGTTCCCAGCGGTGGAACGTGTGGGGAGGCGGAACACCGCCCGGTGGAGTTCTCCGGGAATTCGCCCGCTCCCGGCTTCGGGTTTCCGATTTCCGGCTTCCGGCTTTCCGGTTTCAGCCGTTCACCAGCGAATAGGTCTGCCGTGCGATCTCCAGCTCCTCGTCGGTCGGGACCACCGCCACCGCCACCCTCGACCCCGCGGGCGAGATCAGGCGCGGACGCCCGGACCGCACGGCGTTGAGTCCGGCGTCCACCGCCAGGCCCAGCCCCTCCAGGCCCTCCACGGCGGCCTCCCGCACGGGGGCCGAGTTCTCGCCGACGCCCGCCGTGAACGCCAGCGCGTCCACCCGGCCGAGCACCGCGCAGTACGCCCCCACGTACTTCTTCAGGCGGTGGACGTACACGTCGAACGCGAGCCGGGCCCGCTCGTCCCCTTCCTCGATCCGGCGGCGGATCTCCCGCATGTCGTTGTCCCCGCACAGCCCCACGAGGCCGCTCCTCCTGTTCAGCAGTTCGTCGATCTCGTCGACCGACATCCCGGCCACCCGCCGCAGGTGGAACGTGACCGCCGGGTCGACGTCACCGGAACGCGTACCCATCACCAGGCCCTCCAAGGGCGTCAGGCCCATCGAGGTGTCCACGCAGCGCCCACCGGCCACCGCCGAGGCGGACGCGCCGTTGCCCAGGTGCAGCACGATCACGTTCACCTCCGACGGGTCCCGGCCCAGCAGCCGCGCCGTCTCGCGGGAGACGTAGGCGTGGGAGGTGCCGTGGAAGCCGTAGCGGCGGATGCGGTGCGCGTCGGCGGTCTCCACGTCGATCGCGTACCGGGCGGCGTACTCCGGCATCGTCGTGTGGAACGCCGTGTCGAACACCGCCACCTGCGGCAGGTCCGGGCGCAGCGCGCGCGCCGTGCGGATGCCGAGGAGGTTCGCCGGGTTGTGCAGCGGGGCGACCGGGACCAGCCGCTCCACCTCCGCCAGCACCTCGTCCGTGACCACCGTCGGCTCGGTGAACCGCAGCCCGCCGTGGACGACCCGGTGGCCGATCGCCGCCAGGTCCGGGGAGTCCAGGCCGAGGCCGTCGGCGGCCAGCTCCCCGGCGATCGCCCCCAGGGCCGCCTCGTGGTCGGCCACCGGGGCGGTGCGCTCGCGCGGCACGCCCCCGGCCGGGGTGTGCGCCAGGCGCGAGGCGCCCTCGCCGATCCGCTCCACGAGGCCGACGGCGAGGCGGGAGCCGTCCCGCATGTCGAGCAGCTGGTACTTCACCGAGGAGGAGCCGGAGTTGAGGACGAGGACGCGGGTCGCGCTGGTCACGGGTGCGGTGCTTTCTGTCGTCGGACGGGAGGGCGCCGCGGGAGGGCGCCGCGGGAAGGGCGGCGGGCGGGTCACGCGGGGCCGCGCGGCGCGGTCTGCGCCTGGACGGCCGTGATGGCCACCGTGTTCACGATGTCGCTGACCAGCGCGCCGCGCGACAGGTCGTTGACCGGCTTGCGCAGGCCCTGCAGCACCGGGCCCACGGCCACGGCGCCCGCCGAGCGCTGCACGGCCTTGTAGGTGTTGTTGCCCGTGTTCAGGTCCGGGAAGACCAGCACGGTGGCCCGGCCCGCCACCTCCGACCCCGGCAGTTTCGTCGCCGCGACGGACGGCTCCACGGCCGCGTCGTACTGGATCGGGCCCTCGATCCGCAGCTCCGGGTGCCGGGCGCGGACCAGCTTCGTCGCCTCCCGCACCTTGTCCACGTCCGCGCCCGACCCCGAGGTGCCGGTCGAGTACGACAGCATCGCGATCCTCGGCTCCACGCCGAACCGGGCGGCCGTGGCGGCCGACTGGACCGCGATGTCGGCGAGCTGCTCGGCGTCCGGGTCGGGGTTGACCGCGCAGTCGCCGTAGACGAGGACCCTGTCGGCCAGGCACATGAAGAACACCGACGACACGATGGAGGCGTCCGGCTTCGTCCTGATGATCTCGAACGCGGGCCGGATGGTCGCCGCCGTCGAGTGCACCGACCCCGACACCATGCCGTCCGCGAGGCCCTCCCGCACCATCAGCGTGCCGAAGTAGTTGACGTCCGACACGACGTCGTACGCCAGCTCCACCGAGACGCCCTTGTGGGCCCGCAGCTGCGCGTACCGCTCCGCGAAGCGCTGCCGCAGCTCGGACGCGACCGGGTCCACCAGCTGCGCGCCGGACAGGTCCACGCCCAGGTCGGCGGCCTTCCTGCGGATCGCGTCCGGGTCGCCGAGCAGCGTCAGGTCGCACACGTCGCGGCGGATCAGCACGTCGGCGGCGCGCAGGACCCGCTCCTCCGCGCCCTCCGGCAGGACCACCCGGCGGCGGTCGGCGCGGGCCTGCTCCAGCAGCTCGTGCTCGAACATCATCGGCGTGACGCGGCCGCTGCGCGCCACGGAGATCCGCTTCAGCAGGTCGGCCGTGTCGACGTGCCGTTCGAACAGGCCCAGCGCGGTCTCCGCCTTGCGCGGGGTGGCCGCGGTCATCCTGCCCTCCAGCGCGAACAGCTCCTGCGCGGTGGGGAAGCTGTTGCCGCTGACCGCGATCACCGGGGTGCCGGGGGCCAGGCGGGAGGCGAGGGCGAGGACCTCCTCGCCGGGCTGCTCGTCCAGGGTGAGCAGGACGCCCGCGATGGGCGGCGTACCGGCCGAGTGCGCGGCCAGCGCGCCCACCACCAGGTCGGCGCGGTCGCCGGGGGTGACGACCAGGCAGCCGGGGGTCAGAGCGTTGAGGAAGTTGGGCAGCGTCGCACCGCCGAAGACGAAGTCCAGGGCGTCGCGCGCCAGCCCCGAGTCGTCGCCGAGCACGACGCGGGCGCCCAGCGCGTGGGCGATCTGCGCGACCGTCGGGGCGGAGAGCGCCGGCTGGTCGGGCAGGACGTAGCAGGGGACGGGCAGGCGGGCCGCGAGCCGTTCGGCCACCGCCTCCCGGTCCTCGGCGGCGACCCGGTTGACGGCCATCGCCAGGACGTCGCAGCCGAGCCCCTCGTACGCGCGGAAGGCGTTGCGCGCCTCGGCCCGCACCTCGTCGGCGGACCGGCCCTTGGCGCCGACGACGGGGATGACGGAGGCGCCGAACTCGTTGGCCAGGCGCGCGTTGAGCGCCAGCTCGTCGGGGAGCTGCGTCGCGGCGAAGTCCGTGCCCAGGACGAGGACGACCTCGTAGTCGCGCGCCACCGCGTGGAACCGGTCCACCAGGTGCGACACGAGCGCGTCGGTGCCCTGCTCGGCCTGGAGCGCCGCGGCCCGCGCGTAGTCCGTGCCGTACGCCGTCGCCGGGTCCTGCGGCAGCCGGTAGCGGGCCCGCAGCAGGTCGAAGAGGCGGTCCGGCCCGTCGTGCACCAGCGGGCGGAACACCCCCACCCGGTCCACCTGCCGGGTGAGGAGTTCCATCACCCCCAGTTCGACGACCTGGCGGCCGTCCCCGCGCTCGATCCCGGTCACGTACACGCTGCGCGCCACGCCGTGGTCTCCTGTCCGTCGGGGGAGTGTGCGACCGGTGCTCCGCATCGGCGGGGGAACACCTCGGGAGGGGAAGCCGTACCCTCCCGACGGTACCCGTGCGAGTCGGTGGGGCGCCTGTCGGACGGCGCGGGGCTGCGGGGACGCGGTCCGGTTCCGGACGGCCCCGCGCGGGTCCCCCGCCCGAGTGGCCGACCGGGCGGGAGGCGTGCGCTCCGTGGAACAATCCGGGTGACCCCCCACGGCACGGCGATTTCCCACCGAGCAGGAGAGGCTGCACGATGCGCATCGGAGTTCTCACCGCAGGCGGCGACTGCCCCGGACTGAACGCCGTGATCCGCTCGGTGGTGCACCGCGCGATCACCGGCCACGGGGACGAGGTCATCGGTTTCGAGGACGGGTTCAAGGGCCTCCTCGACGGCCACTACCGGCCCCTCGACCTGAACGCCGTCAGCGGCATCCTCGCCCGCGGCGGCACGATCCTCGGCTCGGCCCGGCTGGAGCGCTCCCGGCTGCGGGAGGCCGCCGAGAACTGCGGCGAGCTGCAGCGCCGGTACGGCGTCGACGTGCTCATCCCGATCGGCGGCGAGGGGACGCTGACGGCGGCCCGCATGCTGTCCGACGCCGGCATGCCGGTGGTCGGCGTCCCCAAGACCATCGACAACGACATCTCGTCGACCGACCGCACCTTCGGCTTCGACACGGCGGTGATGGTCGCCACCGAGGCCATGGACCGCCTGAAGACCACCGCCGAGTCGCACCAGCGCGTGATGGTCGTCGAGGTGATGGGGCGTCACGCGGGCTGGATCGCCCTGGAGTCCGGCATGGCCGGCGGCGCCCACGGCATCTGCCTGCCGGAGCGGCCCTTCCAGGTGGAGGACCTGGTCAAGATGGTCGAGGAGCGGTTCGCCCGGGGAAAGAAGTTCGCGGTGATCTGCGTCGCGGAGGGCGCGCACCCGGCGGAGGGCTCCATGGAGTACCGCAAGGGCGAGATCGACCAGTACGGGCACGAGCGGTTCACGGGCATCGGCACCCGGCTCGCCAAGGAGCTGGAGAAGCGCCTCGGCAAGGAGGCCCGGCCCGTGATCCTCGGCCACGTCCAGCGGGGAGGCACGCCGACCGCGTACGACCGGGTGCTCGCGACCCGCTTCGGCTGGCACGCGGTGGAGGCCGCGCACCGGGGCGAGTTCGGGCGGATGACGGCGCTGCGGGGCACCACCGTCACGACGGTGCCGCTCGCGGACGCGACGACGCGGCTGAAGACGGTGCCGGAGGACCGGATGCTGGAGGCGGAGTCCGTCTTCTGACGCCCCTCGGCCACCGCGCCCCCGTGCCTGCCCCCGAGGCCGGCCTCCGGCCTCCCCCCGCCCCGACCACGGCTCGGGGTGCTCCGGGGCCCTCACCGGGGTCGCCGTCGAGGACGGCGCGCCGCTCGCGGACCGGGGGCGCGGCAGGCGCGGTGCCCGCGAGGCGTTCCGCGGCGAGCCCGCGCGCGGCCACCGCCTCGCCGACACCGCCACCGGCC
>JAAXOU010000260.1 GCA_012396115.1 Streptomyces somaliensis DSM 40738
GCCCCGGTGCTCCGGGTGCTCCCGCCGGGCCGGCCCGCGGACCCCGACCGGTGACGCCCCGCCGCTTCCCGCCCCCCGTCGTCGAAGCCGCCGCGCGGGGCCGGCCGGTGGACGACCCGGCAGGGGTTCCCGTTCGCCGCGGTATCCAGGGGCCGCGGCCACTGATCGCGGTCCCGCCCCCTGTCGCCGATGGAGTAATTGGTGCTATCACTAATAGCACCATGTTGCTGAGACTGGACACCGCCGACGCCCGCCCCCTGCACCAACAAGTGGCGTGCGCAATCCGGCGCGCCATCGCGGAAGGGGAGTGCGTGCCGGGGGACCGGCTCCCTCCGGCACGCGACATCTCCCAGGCGCTGGGCGTGAACGTCAACACCGTTCTGCGCGGCCTGCGGACCCTCCGGGAGCAGGGGGTCCTGGAGTTCCGGCGCGGCCGGGGCGTGACGGTGGCGGACGGGGCGGACCGGCGCTCCACGCTACTGGACCGCGTGGGCGAACTGGTGGCCGATGCGGCACGACTGGGCTACGGAGAGGCGGACCTCGTGGAGATGATCAGGGGGATGCGGTGAGTGAGCGCGCGGAGAACGGGAGCGGTACGGCCCGGGGCGTCGTCGGCTGGGCCGTCGGCGTCCTGGTGCTGCTGGCGGGCATGCCCCTGGCGGCGAGCGGGCGGTTACCGGAGAGAATGGCGACGCACTGGAGCGGCGCGGGACGGCCCGACGGTTCCATGCCCCTGTGGGCGGCCGCGTTCCTCCCGGCACTCATATGGGCCGTGCTGGTCGCGGGGACGGGGCTCGGGGCGCTGTGGGCGAAGGGCCGGCCGGGTGGCGAGGTGCGGGGATGGGCGAGCATCGGCCTGCTGACGGGGGGCGTCTTCATGGTCGGCGGGCAGGCGTCCGTCGTACGGGCGAACCTGGACCGGACCGACTGGCGCCAGGCCGGATCGGTGACGGGCCAGGTCGCGGTGACCCTCGTGGTGGCGGTCGTGGTGGGCCTGGCCGCTTGGCGGGTGGTCGGCAAGAGGCCCGCCGCGCGGGGCCGGCCGGCGGACGGCCCGCGCATGGAACTGCCCGCCGGCCGGCGGTTCGCATGGTTCTCCCGTGCCTCCAACCCGTGGCTCCACGCGGCGGCGGCAGTGTCCGGGGCCGTGGCCCTGATCGCCGCCGTGGCCGCCCTCATCGGCCTGACGGCTCCGCACTGGCCCCTGATCGCGGGCTTCGCGCTCACTTCGGTCCTGGTCCTGGGCTGTGCCTCCGTGCAGGTGGCGGTCAGTGAGAAGGGACTGAAAGTGTCGTTCGGGCCGTTCGGATGGCCGGTACGGCGCTGGGCGGTGGAGGACGTCGAGTCGGCCCGTGCCGAGAACCGCTCGCCGTCGCAGGTGGGCGGCTGGGGCTACCGGCTGAGCGGGATGGGGACCACCGTGATGCTCCGCGGCGGGGAGTGCCTGGTCATCCGTGCCGGAGGCGGAGACTTCGCCGTGAGCGTCGACGACGCCGAACGGGGCGCCGCCCTCCTGAACTCCCTCGCCGCGGAGCGCTCGGGGTGAGGGGCCGGCTTCCCCGGCTTCGTCGGCGGGTCCGGCAACGGACGCCCATCCGTTCCGGCGGTACCGTCCGCCCGGCGGGTTGGCGGGTTGGCGGGTTGGCGGGTTGACGGGGCGCGGCATCCGGGCTCCCGGGCCTGCTTCCACGCGTCCTGCGAGGGGGAGGGAGCGGCCCCGTTCCCCCTCCCGTCACTCCTCGCCGGAGAAGCGTCCCCAGGCGGATTGGCGGGTGATGCCGAGGGCCTCGCCGATCCGAGTCCAGGTCACTCCGCGTCGCCGCAGTTCCTGGACCCACAGCCGCAGGTCGGCCTCGGCCCGGTCGATGTGCGCGGCGATCTGCGGGAGGCGGCCGAGGATCTCCTCGTCCGTCATGGAGTCCCACCCCGGGGCGCGTTGCACGGAGGGAGAGGGGCCCCCGAGTGCCTCGGCGACGATCCGCTCGGCCAGTGCCACGCACTCGTCGCAGATGTGGACGCCCGGGCCCGCGACCAGCTTGCCGACCTCGGAGTCCGGCTTCCCGCAGAAGGAGCAGTGCGTGGGCTCGGCGGGCCGGGTGGGGGCTGTCATGACTGCCTTCCGGTGTGTCGGGCTTTCCGGTGTGTCAGGGTTCCCCTGACACGGTAGATTGTCAGGAGGTCCCTGACAAGTCGGCCCCGGGGCTCGCGGCCTCCGGCCGACTCCGGCCGCCGCAACGACTTCCGATCCGGGGGGTTCGGAAGCCCGGCGCTGCCGGAGCCGGCGAACGCCTGCCGCCGAACCCGTGGAGGGAGCCCGCCCCGGTTCCTCCGGGGGCTTCCGGCAGGGCGGGGCGCCGGGCGGACCCCCGCAGGGCCGGGAGGGCGCCGGGGTCCGGGCGGGGACGGTCAGGCGGCGGCCCGCGGGCGGGCGGCGCGCGCCCGGTCGTACCGCTCCAGCAGCAGCCGCGCCAGCTCGGGGGCCGGGCCCAGCACACCGGCCAGCACGTCGGCGCCGGCCGCGCCCGCGGCGATCCGGTCCGGGAGCCGGCCGGGCGCGATCACGTACGGCGCGACGGCCACCCGGCGAACGCCCTCGGCGCGCAGCGCCCGTACCGCGTCCCCGGTGCGGGGGAGGGAGGCGGAGGCGAACGCGGGCCGCACGGCGCACCAACCGGCGCGCCGCAGCTCCCGCGCCGTGTTCGCGAACGCCGCGTCCGCCTCCGGGTCGGTGGAGCCCGCGGAGGCCAGGACGACCCCGGTCGTGGGCTTGTCGGCGGGGGTGAGGCCCGCCTCGTACAGGCGCCGCTCCACCGCGCGCAGCAGCAGCGGCGACGGGCCGAGCACCTCCGCCCGGCGGACCCGCAGCCCCGGCGGCGCCTGCCGCAGCGCGGCCGGGAGGTCCGTCTCGGCGTGGAAGGCCCGGTTCAGCAGCAGCGGCAGGGCCACCGCGTCCTCCACGCCGTCGGCCGCGAGGGAGGCCAGCGCGGCCGGTACGGACGGCGCGTCGAAGTCGAGGAACGCGGTCCGCACCCGAACGCCGGGACGCCGTGCGGCCGCCGCCCGCACCAGGGCGCGGACGGTCGCGGCGTGCCGCGGGTCGCGGCTGCCGTGGGCGACGGCCAGCAGGGCGGGGGCGGCCACGGTGCTCAGCCCCCGCCCAGCAGCCCGCGGCGGCGCAGCACCGTGCGCTCCAGCGGGCTGAACAGCAGCAGGTCGACGGCGACGCCGACGAGCAGGATCAGCAGGATCGCCAGGAAGATCCCCGGCATGTCGGAGTTGTTGCGGCCGTTCTCCAGCAACTGGCCCAACCCCAGCCCCAGCTCCGGCGAGGAGGCGATGAGCTCGGCGGCCATCAGGGACCGCCAGGAGAACGCCCAGCCCTGCTTCAGCCCCGCCAGGTAGCCGGGCAGCGCGGCGGGCATGACGACGTGCCGGGCGCCCCGCAGCCCGGTCGCGCCGAGCGTGCGGCCCGCGCGCAGGAACAGCGGCGGTACCTGGTCGACGCCGGCGATCAGCCCGTTGGCGATGGACGGCACGGCGCCGAGCAGGATCACCGCGTACATCATCCGGTCGTTGAGGCCCAGCCACAGCACGGCGGGCGGCACCCACGCGACGGACGGCAGCGACTGCAGACCCGACAGGACCGGACCGACGGCGGCCCGCACGACCTTCACGCGGGCCACCAGCAGCCCCAGCGGCGTACCGATGGCGAGTGCCAGCAGGAAACCGGACAGGGCGCGCGACACGCTGGTCCACAGGACGCCGAACAACGTCCCCTGCAACCACATCTCGGACAGGCTGTCCCACACCGCGGACGGCGCGGGCAGCTTGTACGCGTCGGCGGCCTCCAGCCACACCATCAGCTGCCACACCGCCAGGACCAGGGCCACCGCCGCGACCGGCGGCAGGACCCTTCCCGTCAGCGTCCGGCGCAGCGACGCCCGCCGCGGCTCGACGGCCTCCAGCGCGTCGAGCCCGGCCTCCAGGCCCTCCAGGTCGTCCGCCCCGGCGGCACCGGCCCTCGTGTCAGTCCCGGCCATGTCGGCGGATCTCCTCCCGCAGTCGCTGCGTGATCTCCAGGGACAGCTCCGCCACCGCGGCGTCCTCGATGCGGCGCGGTTGCGCCGTGTCGACCTCCCACTCCCGGGCGATCCGCCCGGGCCGGGACGACAGCAGCACCACGCGCTGCGCCAGCCGCACGGCCTCGCGCACGTTGTGGGTGACGAACAGCACGGACAGACCTCCCGCGGCGGGGCCGTCGCCGTTCTCGGCCTGCCAGATCCGCGTCAGCTCGTCGTGCAGCACGTCGCGGGTGATGGCGTCGAGCGCGGCGAACGGCTCGTCCATCAGCAGCAGCCGGCTGCCCTGGGCGAGCGCCCGGGCCATCGCGACGCGCTGCCGCATCCCGCCGGACAGCTCGTGGACGCGCTTGCCGTACGCGCCGCCCAGCCGGACCAGTTCGAGCAGCCGCTCCGCCTCCCCGCGCCGCTCCGCCCTGGGCACGCCGCGCAGCCTCAGCGCCAGTTCGACGTTCCTGCCGGCCGTCAGCCACGGGAACAGCGCGTGCTCCTGGAACATCAGGGCGGGCCGGCCGTCGGTGGCGATCGTCCCGGACGACGGCCGGTCGAGCCCGGCGACCAGGTTGAGCAGCGTCGACTTGCCGCAGCCGGAGGCGCCGAGGAGGGTGACGAACTCGCCCGGCGCGATGTCGAGGCTGATGTCGTCCAGGACGGGCTGCCGCCCGGCGGGGCCGGGGAAGGACTTCGAGACGCGTTCGATGCGCGCGGCGTACCCGACCGCCGTGCGGTCCTCGGCGCGGGACGCCGTACCGGTCGTGAGGGCCATGGCCGTCACCTCCTGGGAGCTGTCTGACGGGTTGACGGGACGAGTAGGGCGGGGGCGGCCGACGGGGTCACCGGACACCCAGCCCGGCGTCCGGGACGGGCGTCCGCCCCCGCTCGGCGAGGACCCGGTTCAGCGGACGCAGGTCGTAGACGCCGTCCAGCCGGGGGGCCTCCAGCAGTCCGACGGCCTCGGCGCGGCGGGCCTGCTCGCGCAGCGTCCCGGCCAGCGGGTCGTCCAGGAAGCGGAGCGTCGGCCACGCGGAGTCGAGGACCCCGTCGGGCAGGGCCTTGCCGGTGAGCGCCTCCACCTGGGCGTTGGCCGCGGCCTTGGCCCGCTCGGGGTGGGCGGTGATCCACGCGTTGGCCTCCACCGAGCCGCGCAGCACCGCCTCCACCACGTCGGGGTGGCGCTCCAGGAAGGCCTGCGAGGTGACGATGTTGGTGATCGGGAACCGGCCCCCGGGCCACAGCGACGCCTCCTCCAGGAGCGGTTTCGCGCCCTCGGCGATCAGCTTCGACGCGGTCGGCTCGGGCGCCCACGCCCCGTCGACCGCCCCGGACCGGTAGGCGTCGGGGAGCACCTTGTTGTCGACGCGCAGCACCGACACGTCCCCCTTGCCGCTCCGCGGGTCCACCTTCCAGCCCCGCTCGGCCGCCCAGTGCAGGAGCGCCACGTCCTGGCCGTTGCCGAGCTGCGGGGTGGCGATGCGCTTGCCCCTCACGTCCGCGAGGCCCTTCACCCGGTCCGGGTTCACCACCAGCCGGACGCCGCCGGACGCGGCCCCGCCGACGATCCGCAGGCTCTTCCCGCCGGAGCGGGTGTAGGAGTTGACGACGGGGGAGGGGCCGAGGTACGCGATGTCGACCGAACCGGCGTTGAGCGCCTCGACCGCGGAGGGGCCCGCGTTGAAGACCGCGGTCCGCAGCCGGGTGCCGCGCAGCTCCCTCTGGAGGAAGCCCTCCCGGTCGCCGACCAGGACCGTGGCTTGGGTGAGGTTGGCGAGGTACCCGACGCGGACGGTGGCCGCGGAGAGCGCCGGCCCGCGGGGGGCCGCCTTCGCCGGGCCCTCCACCGCCTGCGAGCCGTAGCCGCACGAGACCAGGGCCAGGAGGAGCGGCGGCAGGGCCGCGGCGAGGGCGAGACGGCCGCGCGGCGCGGGTCGCGGGCGGGAGGTGGCGGGCACGGGAGGGTTCCTCTCGTCGGCCCGGCCGCTACCCCCCGTACGGGAGGGGCGGCGTGTCCGGGCGGGCGGCGGTGGGCG
>JAAXOU010000261.1 GCA_012396115.1 Streptomyces somaliensis DSM 40738
CGCGCGGCGCCGTCGGCCGCGGCGGGCCGCCCGGTCGTGTCCCGGGCGGCCGGGGTGGCCCTGTCGGTCTCGGGGGTGGTACGCGGTCACTTCGTTCTCCACTCTCCTGCTGGGACCGCCGGTTGCGGTCCGGCGGAGGGGAGACCGGGTGCGGCGGCCGTGACAACACTTTTCCGGAGGGGCCTTCCGGACCTTCCCGGAGGGGCCTTCCGGTGGGAGCGGGTCCGGCGGCGGGCGGAGGCACACGTGCCGGGGCCGGTCTCGGGTGCCGGGGAGGCCCCCTCCGGACGGCCCGGGGTGCGGTGTCCGCGCGGCTGCACGAGACTGGCCCCGTGAGTCGGCTGATCACTTTCGAGGTGGGCGACGGCGACGGCACGGCCGTCTTCGAGGTGGACGACGGCCTGGTGCCGGTGGGCCCGGAGGGCTTTCCCGGCGAGTCGGTCGCGGGCCGGGCCCGGGTGTCGCTCCAGGAGGCCCTCGACGAGCTGGGGCCCGCCCTGGCACACGTCTTCGGCGCGCTCCGCCGCCTGGGGCCCCAGGAGGTGGTGGTGGACTTCGGCCTCAAGGTGGGCGGTGAGGGCGGGATCGTCGTGGCGAAGGGCACGACGGAGGTGAACTTCGCCGTCCGTCTCCTGTGGAGGCGGGACCGCGCCCCCCTCGCGGACGCGGAGGCGGACGGGCGGACGGGCACCGGCGTGCGGGCGGGCGCCGGCGGGGAGTGACGGTCGCGGACGCGCCTCGACTCCGGTGCGCGCGGGCGTCACACTGGTCGCATGCCACTGAGGATCGCCGTGTTCGGTGCGGGGAGCGTCGGCTGCCACCTGGGCGGTTCCCTCGCCGCCGGCTGCGAGGTGACGCTCGTCGGCCGCCCCTCCGCGATGGAGGCCGTACGGGAGCGGGGGCTGCGGCTGACGGGCGGGGGCCGTCCGGACGTACGGGTGGCTCCGGCGCTGCTGCGTGCGTCGAGCGAGGCGCGGGACGTGTCGGGCGCCGACTACGTGCTGGTCACGGTCAAGTCGGGGGCGACGCGCGAGGCCGCTGCGGCGATCGGCCCGTACCTGGGCGCGGACACCGTGGTGGTGGGTTTCCAGAACGGGCTGCGGAGCCCGGAGGTGCTGCGGTCCGCCCTACCGGCGGGCACGACGGTGCTGACGGGCATGGTCGCGTACAACGTGGTGCGCACCGGTCCGGCGGCCTTCCACCAGGGCACGGCGGGCGCGCTGATGGTCGACGACGTGCCCGACGCGGGGCCGCTGGTGGCGGCGTTGCGGCGGGCCGGGCTGGAGGTCGAGCCGCGCGGTGACATGCGGCGCGTCCAGTACGCGAAGCTGCTGATGAACCTGAACAACGCGGTCAACGCCCTGTCGGGGCTTCCGCTGCGCGACCAGTTGGGGGCACGGGCCTACCGGCGCTGCCTGGCGCTGTGCCAGGAGGAGGCGCTGGCGGCGTACCGGGCGGAGGGCGTGGTCCCGGCTCGGTTGGGGCCCGTACCGGCGTCGGTGGTGCCCCGGCTGCTGCGCCTGCCGGACGCGGTGTTCCGCCGGGTGGGGGCGGCGTCGCTGCGGGTGGACGCGCACGCCCGGTCGTCGATGTGGGAGGACCTGGAACGGGGCCGGCCCACGGAGGTCGACGCGTTGCAGGGGGAGATCGTGGCGCTGGCGGCCCGGCACGGTCTGCGCGCCCCGGTGAACGCGCGGCTGGTCGAGCTGGTGCGGGAGGCGGAGGCGGCCGCCCCGGAGGGGCCCCGCCGCTGGTCGGGGACGGATCTGTACGCGGAGCTGAGCGGCGCGGCACGGCGGGGGTAGGCGGTCGCGGCGGGGGGCGGGTCCCGGTGCCGCGCGCGGCGGAACCGCGCCGTCCGCCGGGATTGTCCACAGGGGTTGCCGGTCCTCCTTTCCCCACGGAAAGATCGTTCCGCATCGAGACGCCGACGGAGGGGGAGCTGTGAGGCCTCGTCTGGTATTCGTCCACGGCATCGGGGGTCCGCAGGACGCCGAGGCGGACCTGGAGGAGTGGTTACGCGCGGCGGCGCACGGCGCCCGCGCGGCCGGCCACGGCGACAGGCTCTCCGGTCTGACGGGGGGCTGGGCCGCCGACACCCGCTTCGCCTACTACGGCGACCTGTTCCGCACGCCCGGTTCGCAGGGGACGGGAGCCGCCGCGCCGGCGGACCGGGCGTCCGGTCAGGACGAGGGCCTGGTCGCCGGATTGTTGCTGGAGGCCGTCGACGAACGGCTGGCGGACCCGGCGACGGCCCCCGAGGAGGCCCGGGTGCTGCGCCACGCCCGGACGCAACTGGCCCCGCCCGGCGGTGCGCAGGGAGCGGGCGCGCCCGGCCGGCACGTGGTGAACGCGCTGACGACCCTGATGGCGCTGCCCGGCCTGCGGTCCGCGGGCGGCTGGCTCAGCGCACGGCTCACGGCGGGCGCGCTCGGCCAGGTCGCCCGCTACCTCAACCGCGGCGAGCCCGGGGAGGACGGGGCACCCCTGGACGCCCGGATCCGCCGGAGGGTGGCCGCCTGCCTGGACGACGACGGACCGACGGTGGTGGTCGCGCACTCGCTGGGCACGGTGGTCGCCCTGGAAACCCTCCACGCGCACCGGGGCGAGGTGCCGCTGCTGGTCACCCTGGGTTCACCGATGGGGACGCGGGCGGCGGTACTGCCCCGCGTGCGGCCGCAGCCGCCGAGCGCTCCGGCGTGCGTCGGCCGGTGGCTCAACTTCTGGGACCGCGACGACATCGTGGCGGCCCGCCCCCGGCTGGAGGACTTCGTCCTGCCGAACGCCTCGTCGGTCCGCCCCGTGAGCAGCCGGGTCGACTCGGACGGCGCGTGGGTGCACCCCGCGGCCAAGTACCTGGCGCAGGCCGCGGTGGCGGGCCCGCTCGTCGAGGCCCTGGCCGCCGCGAGGTCATGACCGGCCCCCGGCACGCCCTGGTGATCGGGGCGCAGTGTCCCGACCTGGGCCCGCTGGAGGAGCTGGAGGAGGCCGCCCGGGCGCTGCACGACACGCTGACGGCGCCGTGGGCGGGCGGTTGCGAGAAGGACCCGCCGGGCAGGACGACGCTGCTGTGCGGTGCCGGGGTGACGCGCGCGGACGTCGAGTCGGCGATCCGCGCGGCGGCGCTCGACGCGGGCGACGCGGGGGCGGTGCTGGTCGTGGCGCTGCTCGGCCACGGAACGGCCTCCGGGACGGGGCTGTACTTCATGGCGGGCGACTCGCTGGCGGAGGCGCCGCTGACGGCGCTGGACGTCGGGTCGCTGCTGGCGCAGGCGCTGGACACCCGGGGTCTCGCGGGCGTCATCGCCATCGTGGACACGTGCCACGCGGGGAACGCGGTGCCGGACCTGAAGTCCGTCGCCAACGGCATCCGGCAGGGTGACACGCGGCTGTCGCTCCTCATGGGCTCGGGCGCCGCGGAGGAGGCGTACGGGCTGCGCTTCAGCCGGACGCTGGTGAGGGTGCTCCGGGAGGGGCTGCCCTCGGCGGGCGAGACCCTGGCCCCGGACGTCGTCGTGGAGGCCGTGCGCGGTGACGGCGGCACGACGGGGCAGGCGATCCTGCGGGCCGAGTTCGACGGGGCGCGTTTCGGGCCCGGCCCGCTGTGGCTGGCCCGCAACCCCCGGCACGCGACCGCCGCGGGCGCGCTCCTGGGCCGGGTCGGGGCGGAGGAGCTGTCCCGGGCCCTCTGCGCGGTGGACGGGGCGCCGCCCACCGGGCCGGTGACGACGGCCCGGGACCTCGACGCGGTACGCCACGGCCTGGTGGCGGCCCCGCCGTCCCCCGCGCGGGAGTGGGCGCTCGACGTGGTGGACGCGTTGGACGCCGCGGCGCGGACCGTCGGCCTGCTCGGCGCCTGGCCCGGCGCGCCGCTCACGTCGGGGCTCCTGAGGCGGACGTTCACCGCGGCCTGCCCCGGCCCGGTGGGGTCGCCGCCCGCCTCGTCGGGCGCGGACCTGCTGCGCGACGCCGTCGAGCACCTGCTGCTGCGGGCGCCGACGGCGGGGGGACGGCGGCTGGGACCGCTCGTCGAGTTCGTGGCGCTGCTGGCGCACGGTACGGGTGTGGACCCGGGGACGCCCGCCGTGCGCGGCTGGGCGGCGGCCCTGGGAGCGGTGATCGACCTGAACGACGCGTTCGAACGGCTGGCCGACCGGACGCGGGAGATGCGGCTGCGGCTGGTGGTGAGCCTGCACGCGGCCGTCGGGGACGAGTGGCCGGAGTCGCTGGCGGCCTGGCTGCTGGACGGCGGTGAGGTGCGCGACCGCGAGGAGTTCGCGTGCAGCCCGGATCGGGCCGGTGTGGAACGGCAGTTGGGCACCGCGCTGCGGTGGGCCTCCCGGCTGGCCGCCGCCGTGGACGTGCCGCTGCGCCGGGTGGAGGTCGCCGCACCCGCCGCGCTGCTGCTGCAGTGGCGGCCGGAGGAGACCGACTTCGGGATGCGGCTGGGTGCCGAGCACGACGTCGTCCTGCGGTGGAGCGACCGCATCCAGCCGCCCGACCACCTGTGGTGGATCAACGACCGGGCGCGCCGGACGCTCCGCGCCATGGAGGAGGGCGGTCCCGGCGGCACGCGGCTGGAGTGGCTCGGCGAGACCGACACCCGGCAGGTGCGGGATCTCCGCGACCGGCTGCTGGGCGGGCCGCGCACGCGCGCGGTCGCGCTGGAACACCGGCCGCCGCACCTCGGCGACATGCTGGAGACGCTGCTGGCGTCGTCCCCCATCGTGCTGTGGCCGGACGAGGAGGCGCACCGCGTACCGGCCGAGGCGCGCCGCTACCTGGACGCGCACTGGCACCTGCTGCCCGGTGAGTTCTGCCGGGCGTACCGCGACCGGTGGTGCGGCCGTCCCGCCCCGGCCGCGGGGTGGGCGGGGCGGGATCACCTGGCCCGGTTGCGCACCGTGTGGGACGACGCGGAATGGCTGGAGTTCTGCAGGTGGTTCGAGCAGTTCACGACGGATGGGGAGAGTCCCGCATGACCTGGCAGCCCTTCTACGCCGGGACCGGCACGCCGCGCGAGCGCGTGGAGCTGGCCCCGCCGCCGCCGTGGCGGGTGTTCCCCCGCAGCTCCCTGCACGAGCAGTTCGTCCCCCCGCGGGGCCTGGTGGAGGCGGTGAACGCCGCGCTGCTCTTGCGCCGCCCCCTGCTGCTGACCGGCCCGGCGGGGTCGGGCAAGTCCACGGTGATCGAGCAGGTGGCGGTGGAGCTGCGGCTGGGTCCGGTGCTGCGCTGGCACATCACGTCCCGCAGCGGCCTCACGGACGCCCTGTACCGGTACGACGCCCTGGGCAGGATCCACGCCCAGCGGCTGGAGGGGCGGGACGGCGGCGACGACATCGCGCCGTTCCTGCGGATGGGCCCCCTGGGCACGGCCCTCCTGCCGGCGCGCCGGCCCCGGGCGCTGCTCGTCGACGAGATCGACAAGAGCGACCTGGACCTGCCCAGCGACCTGCTGGACGTACTGGAGCGGGGCGAGTTCGAGATCCCGGAGCTGGCCCGGTACGGCAGGGACGTGGTGGCCGTCCGGGAGTGGGGCGACGACGCGTACCACGAGGTGACGCGGGGCCGGGTGCGGTGCACGGAGTTCCCGTTCATCGTGATGACCAGCAACGGCGAGCGGGACTTCCCGGCCGCGTTCCTGCGCCGGTGCATCCGCTTCACCATGCCGATGCCGACACCGGAGAGCCTGCTCAGGGTGGTCGCGGCGCACCTGGGCGCCGACACGGCGCGGTCGGAGGAGGCCGCGGAGCTGGTGGAGTCGTTCGTCGGGCGGATCACGGCCGGTGAGAGCCTCGCCGTCGACCAGTTGCTCAACGCCGTCCACCTGCTGACCGGCGACGGGGCGCCGGACGACGAGCGGCGGCAGGCCGTCGTGGACCTGCTGCTGCGGGAGCTGTCCCGTGCCTGACGCCCTGGGCCGGGTCCTGGCAGCGCTGCGCGCGGCCGTCCCCCATGTCGACCCGGCCGCGGACGGCGGCGCGGGGCCGGGCGGCGGGCTCGACGGTACGGCGCTGGCGGAGGCCCTCTGGCTGGCGGCCGCGATGGCGCGGGACCGC
>JAAXOU010000262.1 GCA_012396115.1 Streptomyces somaliensis DSM 40738
CGGGGCCGTGCGCGCGCACCGCGTCCGCGAGCCCCGGCAGCACGCCCGTCACCGGCGGGTCCGCCGGCAGCGGCCGCGGGCCGTCCCACCATGCCGCGCCCCGGAGGAACGGCACCGGGTCCGGCCGCCCCCCGTCCGTCCGCGCCCTCCACGCCCTCCACGCCTCTTCCGGGCGCCCCGCGGGAGCCCTCCGCCCGTCCGCGCGCCCTGTGCCGTCGAGCGTCCCGAACTGATGATTCATGCGGTGGTGCGCAATGTTCACCCGCCCGTTCCCGAAGAGCGCAATGATCATTCACTCATGCGCAACATCGCTGCATTTCAGAATGCGAAGCTCTCCCCGTAGGCTCGGGGCCCGTACCCGGAGTGGCGGCGTCCGCCGGCCCGGCGGCTCCCTCCTCCCCGCGGATCCCCGCGGCCCCTCCGCGGGCTCCCCGCCCGCGCGCCGCCGCAGGTCCCGCCGCACCCCCACCGCAGCGACGAAGGAGCCCCCGCAGTGCCCGACCAAGGTGTAGCCCCACCGGCTACCGGGACCCCCGCCCCGAAGACCACCGGAACCTCCGCGTTCTCCGCGCTCGGCCGCCGCAAGCCGGTGGAGGACCTGGTCGCCGAGGGCGGGCAGGGGGAGGGCGGCTCGCTCCGCCGCTCGCTGTCCATGTGGCAGCTGACCATGATCAGCATCGGGGCCACGCTCGGCACCGGCATCTTCGTCGTCCTGGGCGAGGCCGTCCCCAAGGCCGGGCCGGCCGTCACCCTCGCGTTCGTGTTCGCGGGCCTGACGGCGCTCTTCTCGGCGCTCTCCTACGCCGAGCTGGCCGGCACCATCCCGGTCGCGGGCTCCTCGTACTCGTATGCGTACGCAACGATGGGCGAACTCGTCGCCTGGGTGTGCGGCTGGTGCCTGCTCCTGGAGTACGGCGTGTCCGTCGCCGCCGTGGCGGTCGGCTGGGGCGACTACCTCAACGAGCTCCTCGACGGCACGATCGGCGTCACCCTCCCCGAGGCGCTCACCGCGCCCCCCGGCGACGGAGGCGTGTTCAACCTGCCCGCGCTGCTCGTCGTGATGCTGGCGATGGTCTTCCTGCTCGGCGGCGCCAAGGAGTCCGCGCGCGCCAACACGGTCATGGTCGCCGTGAAGATCGCCGCGCTCGTCCTCTTCTGCGCCATCGGCTTCACCGGCTTCGACTCGGGCAACTACTCCGACTTCATGCCGCTCGGCGTCTCCAGCGTCGGCGCGGCGGGCGCCGTCCTGTTCTTCTCGTACATCGGTTTCGACGCCGCCTCCACTGCCGGCGAGGAGGCCAAGGACCCCAAGCGCGACCTGCCCCGCGCGATCATGCTCTCGCTGGTCGTCGTCACCGCGCTGTACGTCCTGGTCGCGGCGGTCGCCGTGGGTGCCTGGGACTGGAAGAGGTTCGAGGGCTCCGAGGCCTCACTCGCCGCGATCATGAACGACGTCACCGGCCGCGGCTCCTGGGGTACCCTGCTCGCCGCCGGCGCGGTCGTCTCCATCGCCAGCGTCGTCCTGACCGTGCTCTACGGACAGACCCGCATCCTCTTCGCGATGTCCCGCGACGGCCTCGTGCCCAAGGTGTTCGCCAGGGTCAGCCCCAGGACCGGCACGCCCCGCGCCAACACCGTGATCGTCTCGCTCTTCTGCGGCGTCCTCGCCGCCGCCGTCCCGCTCGGCGAACTCGTCAACGCCACCAGCATCGGCACGCTGTTCGCCTTCGCGCTGGTCAACGTCGCGGTCGTCGTCCTGCGCGCCACCCGCCCCGAACTGGAGCGCAGCTTCAGGGTGCCGTTCGGCCCGCTCTTCCCGGTCCTGGGCTTCCTGTTCTGCGGCTACAGCATGTACAGCCTCGACATGGTCACCTGGGTGGTCTTCGCTCTCTGGATGGCCGCGGGCCTCGTGTTCTACTTCGTGTACGGCATGCGCCGCTCCCGCCTGGCCACCGCAGGGAAGTGATCCGCCCCCCGTGCGACTCAACGACCTCGACGAACGCATCGTCCACGCCCTCGCCGAGGACGCCCGCCGCAGCTACGCCGACATCGGCTCGCTGGTCGGGCTGTCCGCGCCGGCGGTGAAGCGGCGCGTCGACCGGCTCAGGGCCGAGGGGGCCATCACCGGGTTCACCGTCCGGGTGGACCCGGCGGCGCTCGGCTGGGAGACCGAGGGGTTCATCGAGATCTACGCGCGGGGGAACACCTCGCCCGAGACGATCCAGCGCGGTCTGGAGCGCTACCCGGAGGTCGCGTCCGCCTCCACCGTGACGGGAGAGGCGGACGCGATCGTCCAGGTGTTCGCCTCGGACATGCGCCACTTCGAGCGGGTGCTGGAGCGCATCGCGGGCGAGCCGTTCGTGGAGCGGACCAAGTCGGTGCTGGTCCTCTCCCCGCTCCTGCGGCGGTTCTCCTCCGGCTCGCCCGCCTGACGCGTCCCGGAAGCGCCCACGGGAGCCCGGTCCGCCCGGGGCCCGGACGTCCTTCCCGGGACTCGCGCAGGGCTACCCGTACACCGGCTGCCACGGCAGGACGCGGAAGTCCCCGGTCTTCCCGTCGACCCTCTCGAAGGGCGCCGAGCTGGTGCAGGGCGGCACGTCGGCCCGCTGCGGGTCCTGCGTCACCCAGCTGTAGCCGAGGCGGTCGCGTCGGCCCGCGTCGTGGACGGTGACCCCCACCCGCCGGCCCCGCGGCCAGCGGTCGCTCTCCTCCACGACACCGGTCACCACCGCCACCCTGCCGCCCGTGACCAGGCAGTCCACCCGGGCCCGCGCCCAGCCGGACGTACCGTCCGGGAAGACGTGCCGGAGCCGGAAGGTCCCGGTCGCCGCCGCAGGGTCCATCAGGTCCTTCCCGGCCAGGTGGGCGTCGAAGGCGAAGCTGATGTCGTGGCCGGGCCGGTACAGCTTCGCCGTCCCGGTGAGCGCCGCGGCCTCCCGTCCCCGCGCGGCCTCCTTCGCGGGGGCCGCGGCCGCGTGACGTGCGGACGCCTCCGGCTCCCCGGCGCCCGACCCGGCCGCCCCCGCCGCCCCGGCCGGGCCGGTGGCCCCGGCGGTGAGCAGCAGCGCGGCACCGAATACGGCGATCCTCGTACGACGTTCCATGGCGGCCGTTCCCTCCCAGCGGAAAACCCCTGACCGGACGCCCGCCACTCTTCCGGGAGAGCCACCCCGGCACATCGCGCCGCGGTCGCGTCCCGCCTCCCCCGCGCGGCGGGGGCGCCCCTCCGCCCCGGGTCGGACCGGCGCGCAACGAATCGCCGCCGATCCCGGCGGGCGCGCAACGCTTCGGCGGTCGGTCCGCAATGGTCGCGCCTTGTCCGGGAAGAAGTCCGGACCGTACCTTTCTTGCAACCCCCTCCTCCCTCCGCACCCCGACGAGGTCCGCCCATGCCGCCGCTGCGCACCGCCCTGCTCCAGAGCTCCGGACAGCTCGGTGACGCGGCCGCCAACCTCAGGGCCCTCGACGGGGCCGCCGCCCGTGCGGCGGCCGCCGGCGCGGGGCTGCTGGTCGCCCCCGAGCTGTTCCTCACCGGCTACGCCGTCGGCGCGGACGTCGCCCGGCTCGCCGAGCCCGCGGACGGCCCCTCGGCCCGGGAGGCGGCCGGCATCGCCGCGCGCCACGGCCTGGCCCTCGCCTACGGCTACCCGGAGCGCGACGGGGAGCGCGTGTACAACTCCGCGCGGCTCGTCGGGCCCGACGGCACGCTCCTGGCGAACTACCGCAAGACCCACCTCTACGGCGACTTCGAGCGGGAGTGGTTCGTCCCCGGCGACCGGCCGGTCGTCCAGGCCGAGGTCGCCGGCGTCCGGGTCGGCCTGATGATCTGCTACGACGTGGAGTTCCCGGAGAACGTCCGGGCGCACGCCCTGGCCGGCACGGACCTCCTCCTCGTGCCGACCGCGCTGATGCACCCCGCGCAGATCGTCGCCGAGTCCGTCGTCCCGGTCCGCGCCTTCGAGAACCAGCTCTACATCGCGTACGCCAACCGGACCGGCCCGGAGGGCGAGTTCGAGTTCGTCGGCCTGTCCGCGCTCACCGGCCCCGACGGCACCGCCCGGGCCCGGGCCGGCCGCGGCGAGGAACTGGTCGTCGGCGACGCCGACCCCGAACTGCTCCGGCGCTCGCGCGACGAGAACCCCTACCTGAGGGACCGCCGCCCCGCCCTCTACGCCGGCCTCGTCTGAGCGCCCGCCACCCCGCGCCCCCCCTCGTCTCCACCCGTGCAAGGAGTCCGTACCCCATGACGTCCACGGTGCCCACCGCGATCCAGCACACCGACGCCCAGCCGCCGATCACCATGTTCGGTCCGGACTTCCCGTACGCGTACGACGACTTCCTGGCCCACCCGGCCGGCCTCGGCCAGGTGCCCGCCACCGAGCACGGCACCGAGGTCGCCGTCATCGGCGGCGGCCTGTCCGGCATCGTCGCCGCGTACGAGCTGATGAAGATGGGGCTCAGGCCCGTCGTGTACGAGGCCGACCGGATCGGCGGCCGGCTGCGCACCGTCGGCTTCGAGGGCTGCGATCCGGAGCTCAACTGCGAGCTGGGCGCGATGCGCTTCCCGCCGTCGTCCACGGCCCTGCAGTACTACATCGACCTGGTCGGCCTGGAGACCAGGCCCTTCCCCAACCCGCTCGCCGAGTCCACCCCCTCCACCGTGGTGGACCTCAAGGGCGAGACGCACTACGCGAGGACCATCGACGACCTGCCGCAGGTCTACCGGGACGTCGCCGACGCCTGGAACAGGTGCCTGGAGGAGGGCGCGGACTTCTCCGACATGAACCGCGCCATGCGCGAGCGCGACGTGCCGCGCATCCGCGAGATCTGGGCGAGGCTCGTCGAGAAGCTCGACGACCAGACCTTCTACGGGTTCCTCTGCGAGTCCGAGGCGTTCCGGTCGTTCCGCCACCGCGAGATCTTCGGCCAGGTCGGCTTCGGCACCGGCGGCTGGGACACCGACTTCCCCAACTCCATCCTGGAGATCCTCCGCGTCGTCTACACCGAGGCCGACGACCACCACCGCGGCATCGTCGGCGGCAGCCAGCAGCTCCCGCTGCGCCTGTGGGAGCGCGAGCCCGGGAAGATCGTCCACTGGCCGCTCGGCACCTCGCTGAAGTCCCTCCACGGCGGCGAGCCCAGGCGGGCCGTGACCCGGCTGCACCGCACCGCCGGCAACCGCGTCACGGTCACCGACGCCGACGGCGACGTCCGCACCTACCGCGCGGCGATCTTCACCGCCCAGTCCTGGATGCTGCTGTCGAAGATCGACTGCGACGACTCGCTCTTCCCGATCGACCACTGGACGGCGATCGAGCGCACCCACTACATGGAGTCCTCGAAGCTGTTCGTCCCCGTCGACCGGCCGTTCTGGCTGGACAAGGACGAGGAGACCGGCCGCGACGTCATGTCGATGACGCTCACCGACCGGATGACCCGCGGCACGTACCTGCTGGACAACGGCCCCGACAGGCCGGCCGTCATCTGCCTGTCGTACACCTGGTGCGACGACAGCCTGAAGTGGCTGCCGCTCTCCGCGAACGAGCGGATGGAGGTCATGCTGAAGTCGCTCGGCGAGATCTACCCGAAGGTCGACATCCGCAAGCACGTCATCGGCAACCCGGTGACCGTCTCCTGGGAGAACGAGCCCTACTTCATGGGCGCGTTCAAGGCCAACCTGCCGGGCCACTACCGCTACCAGCGCCGCCTGTACACCCACTTCATGCAGGACCGCCTCCCCGAGGACAAGCGCGGCGTCTTCCTCGCCGGCGACGACATCTCCTGGACGGCCGGCTGGGCCGAGGGCGCCGTGCAGACCGCGCTCAACGCCGTGTGGGGCGTCATGCACCACCTGGGCGGCGCGACCGACCCGTCCAACCCGGGCCCGGGCGACGTCTACGACGAGATCGCCCCGGTGGAACTGCCGGAGGACTGACGCCGGCCGCCCCCGTCACGCGCCGGGCCCGGACCCCCTCCGCGGGAGGCCCGGGCCCGGCAGGAGCACGCCGCCGAGTTCGCCGACGATCCCGACGTGGTGGTTCCCGCCGTGGTGCACCAGTCGGACCGGGTGCTGGTGACGGAGTGGATCGACGG
>JAAXOU010000263.1 GCA_012396115.1 Streptomyces somaliensis DSM 40738
CACCCGCCCGCCGGGCCCCGGCCGCCGGGCCCCTGCCCTGGCAGCGGGGCCGCCGCCCCGGCGGGCCCCTCCACACGCTCCACCCCGGCACCCCCGACCTCGCCTCCTTCCCGCGCGCCGAATGGCTCAAGGCCGCCCGCCGCGCCCTGACGAACGCTCCGCACGAGGCGTTCGGCTACACCGATCCGCGCGGCCGCCCCGAACTGCGCGCCGCCCTCGCCGAGTACCTGGCCCGCTCGCGCGGCGTGCGCGCCGAACCCGACCGGATCGTCGTCTGCTCAGGCTTCGCCCAGGGGCTCCTGCTGCTCGCCGCCGTCCTGCGGGCCCGCCGCGTCCGGGAGGTCGCCGTGGAGTCGTACGGCCTCGACGTCCACTGGTGCACCCTCACCGCCGCCGGGCTGCGCACCCCGGCGCTGCCGCTCGACGGGCTCGGCACCCGCACCGGGGCCCTGTCCGGGGACGGGGGGCTCCGGCCCGGCGCCGTCCTGATCACGCCCGCCCACCAGTTCCCGCTCGGCGGCGCCCTCGCACCGGACCGGCGGGCCGCGCTCGTCGACTGGGCGCGGGCCTCCGGCGGGCTGGTGCTGGAGGACGACTACGACGGCGAGTTCCGGTACGACCGGCAGCCCGTCGGCGCCCTGCAGGGCCTGGACCCGGAACGCGTCGTCTACCTGGGCACCGTCAGCAAGTCCCTCGCGCCCGGACTGCGCCTCGGCTGGATGGTGCCGCCCCGGCACCTGCTCGACGAGGTGCTGGCGGCGAAGGGCGAGGTCGAGTGGGCGTCGAGCGCCCTGGACCAGCTCACCCTGGCCGAGTTCGTCGCCTCCGGCGCGTACGACCGGCACGTGCGCGGCATGCGGCTGCGGTACCGGCGCCGCCGCGACCAGCTCGTGGCGGCCCTCGCCGAACGGGCCCCCGGCGTCCGCGTCACCGGCATCGCCGCCGGCCTGCACGCCGTCCTGGAACTGCCGCCCGGCAGCGAGCGGGCCGTCCTGCGCGCCGCCGCCCTCCAGGGCCTCGCCCTCCAGGGCCTGGACACCTTCCGCCACCCGGACGCCCCGCCCGGCCGGGACGCGCTCGTCGTCGGGTACGCCACCCCCACCGACAGCGCCTGGCCGGGCGCCCTCGACGCGCTGTGCCGGGTCCTGCCGTAGCGGACGCCGGCGGCGTTCCGGGGAGCGCCGCACCCGCCCCCGCGCGGCGCGCCCGGGACCCACGCTCCCACCCCCCCCGCGCGGGCCCGGTCCGCGTCCGCACGGTTGTCCACAGGCAGTGCCGGGGCGCCCGCCGGACCTGAGAGAATGGGCGCATGGCCTCTGCTGACCCTCGCGTGCTCTCCGGAATCCAGCCCACCGCGGGCTCCTTCCACCTCGGCAACTACCTCGGCGCGGTCCGCCAGTGGGTCGCGCTGCAGGAGTCCCACGACGCCTTCTACATGGTCGTCGACCTCCACGCGATCACCGTGCCGCAGGACCCGGCCGAGCTCCGCGCCAACACCCGCCTGGCCGCCGCCCAGCTCCTCGCCGCCGGCCTCGACCCGGAGCGGTGCACCCTCTTCGTCCAGAGCCACGTCCCCGAGCACGCGCAGCTGGCCTGGGTCATGAACTGCCTCACCGGCTTCGGCGAGGCGTCCCGGATGACGCAGTTCAAGGACAAGTCCGCCAGGCAGGGCGCCGACCGCGCCACGGTCGGGCTGTTCACCTATCCGATCCTCCAGGTCGCGGACATCCTCCTCTACCAGGCGGGCGAGGTCCCCGTCGGCGAGGACCAGCGCCAGCACATCGAGCTGACCCGCGACCTCGCCGAGCGGTTCAACGCCCGCTTCGGCGACACGTTCACCGTCCCCGCGCCGTACATCCTCAAGGAGACGGCGAAGATCTACGACCTCCAGGACCCGACGGCGAAGATGTCGAAGTCGGCGGCGAACCCCAAGGGCCTGATCAACCTCCTGGACGACCCGAAGGCCACCGCGAAGAAGGTCAGGAGCGCCGTCACGGACACGGACACGGTGATCCGCTTCGACCCGGAGGGCAAGCCCGGCGTCAGCAACCTCCTCACGATCATGTCGACGCTCACCGGCACGCCCGTCGACGACCTGGTCGCGGGGTACGAGGGCAAGATGTACGGCGCCCTGAAGACGGACCTCGCGGAGCTCGTCGTGGACTTCGTCACGCCTTTCCAGACCCTCACCCGGGAATACCTGGACGACCCCGAGACGCTGGACTCGATCCTGGCCAAGGGCGCCGAGAAGGCCCGCGCCGTCGCCGCCGAGACCCTCGCCCGGACCTACGAGAAGGTGGGCTTCCTGCCCGCCAAGCACTGATCCGGACGGACCTGGCACCGGACCGGCCGAAGCGCCACACTGGCGACCGACCCGCGGGCGCGCCCCGGCGCACCCGCACGGACACGACCGAAGGACGAGGAGGACGACGTGGGGACCGTAACGCTCGGCGTTTCGATCGCGGTCCCGGAGCCCTACGGCAGCCTGCTCCAGGAGCGGCGCGCGGGCTTCGGCGACGCCGCCGCCCACGGCATCCCCACGCACGTCACGCTCCTCCCGCCCACGGAGGTGGACGCCGAGCGGCTGCCGGGGATCCGGGCCCACCTCGCCGCGGTCGCCGCGGCCGGGCGCCCCTTCCCGATGCGGCTGGGCGGCACGGGCACGTTCCGCCCGCTCTCCCCGGTCGTCTACGTACGGGTCGTGGAGGGCGGCGAGGCGTGCGCCCGGCTCCAGCAGCGCATCCGCGACGCCTCCGGGCCGCTCCAGCGCGAACTGCACTTCCCGTACCACCCGCACGTCACGGTCGCGCACGGCATCGCCGACGAGGCGATGGACCGGGCCTTCGCGGAGCTCGCCGACTTCGAGGCGGCGTGGACGGTGCGCTCCTTCGCCCTGTACGAGCAGGGCGCCGACGCGGTGTGGCGCAAGCTGCACACCTACGGGTTCGGCGGCCGCGGCCCCGCCGGGACGGTGCCCGCGCAGGGCTCACCGGTCGACGAGCCGGCCGCCACCCCGCAGGGCGGCTGACCCCGTGCCCGGCGGGGCGGCGGACGGCGGGCGATCCGGGCGGTACGCGGGCCGTCCGGTGGTAGGCGTACCGCCATGGACTGGCTGACCAAGCTTCCCGTCATCGGCCCCTGGGCCGCCCGTCTCCTGCGCACCCACGCCTGGCGCGCCTACGAGACGCTGGACCGCGCCCACTGGGAGCGGCTCGCCGCCGCGATCACGTTCATCAGCTTCCTGTCCCTCTTCCCGCTGATCACCCTGGGCGCCGCCGCCGGCGCCGCCTTCCTCGACGACGGGCGGCTGCACACCGCCGAGGACAAGATCAGCGAACAGGTGCCGGGCATCTCCGACCAGCTCGACCTGGGCTCCTTCGTCGACAACGCCGGCACGGTCGGCCTCGTCGCGGGCGGCGTGCTGCTGTTCACGGGCATCGGCTGGGTCGGCTCCCTGCGCGACTGCCTGCGCGCCGTGTGGGGCCTCGACGACGCCGACGACGGCAACGTGGCCGTCCGCAAGGGCAAGGACGCCCTGCTCCTGCTGGGCCTCGGCGGCACGGCGCTCGTCTCGCTCGCCGCGTCCACGCTGGGCGCCACCGCCGTCGGGTGGACCGCCGACCGGCTGGGCGTCCCCGAGAGCGGCGCCGGCGGCGTCCTGCTCCACGTGGCCGTGCTCGCCTTCGCGGTCCTCGCCGACTTCCTGCTCCTGCTGTACCTGCTGACGCTGCTGCCCGGCGTGGAGCCGCCGCGCCACGACCTGGTCACCGCCGCCCTGATCGGCGCGGTCGGCTTCGAACTGCTGAAGACGCTCCTCGGCGGCTACCTCGGGGGCGTGGCGGCGAAGTCCATGTACGGGGCGTTCGGCGTCCCCGTCGCCCTGGTGCTGTGGATCAGCTTCACCGCCCGGCTGCTGCTGTTCTGCGCCGCCTGGACCGCCACGGGCGCTCCCCGCGGGGACGCTACCCGTCCTTCCGCGCCGGCCACCGCCGATTGATCAGGAACGCCGCGCCGGCCACCGCCGACAGCACCCCGCCGGCCACGCCGAGGGCGACCCCGGCCCCGCCCGACCCGGCGGCCGACCCGGCGACGGCCGCCTCGGCCGCGTCCCCGGTGACCCGGGGCCGGACCGCGCCGGGACCGCCGGGGGAGGAGCTGGGGGCGGGGCCGGTCCTCGCGGACCTCGGCGGGACCAGCTCGCCGATCGGCCGTACCTTCCCCGCCGCCGCGAACCCCCAGTCGAGGAGCCGCGCGGCCTCCTTGTAGACGGCGTACGGCTCCTTCGACGACGGGTTCATCACCGTCACCAGCAGCACCCGGCCATTGCGCTCGGCGACCCCGGTGAAGGTCGACCCCGCGTGCGTCGTCATCCCGTTCTTCACGCCCGCGATGCCCTTGTACGGCGTGACGCCGTCGGCACCGGTCAGCAGCCGGTTGGTGTTCTGGATCTCGAACGTCCCCCGCTTCCCGCCGGGTTCCAGCTCACCGGGGAACCGCGTCCGCACGGTCGAGCAGTACTCGCGGAAGTCCTCGTTCTGCATGCCGCTGCGGGCTATCAGCGTCAGGTCGTACGCCGACGACACCTGGCCCCGGGCGTCGTACCCGTCCGGGGAGACCACCTCGGTGTCGAGGGCCTGGAGCTCGTCGGCGCGCGCGTTCATCTCGCGCACCGTCTTCGCTATGCCCCCGTTCATCCGCGCCAGCGCGTGGACGGCGTCGTTGCCGGAGCGGAGGAACACCCCGAGCCACAGGTCGTGGACGGTGTAGGTGTGCTTCTCCTTTATCCCCACCAGGCTGGACCCGTCGCCGAGCCCCGCCAGCTCACCGGTCTCGACCAGGTGCTTCCGCGCCTTGGGGAACTTCGGCAGCAGGGTGTCGGCGAAGAGCATCTTCATCGTGGACGCGGGGGCGAGCCGCCAGTGCGCGTTGTGCGCGGCGAGCACGTCGCCGCTCTCCGCGTCCGCCACGATCCAGGACCGCCCGCTCAGCTCCTTCGGCAGGACCGGCGCCCCGCCCGCGAGGTCCACCTGCGTGCCCGGCCGGCCGAGCCGGGCGCCGCCGACCGTCGACATGCGCTCGGGGGGCCGCAGCTGCGGCGACGGCTGCGGGGCCGGCACGGCGAGGGCGGGGCCGGCGGCGGCGAGGGGGAGCAGCACGGCGGTGGCCGCGGCGACGGCGGCCTTCTTGAGAGCATGCACGCCCGAGAAAGTACCGCCACCCCGCGTGCCCGCCGACACCGGTGCACCGGATACTGGCCTCATGAGACTCGGCCGCCGGGCTTCCTGGTTCCTGCTCGCCTTCGGGATCTGGAGCTGGTTCATCTGGATCACTTTCGTCAAGAACCTCTGGAACGATGCGAGCGGCCTCGCCTTCGACGACGCGGGTGACCCCACCGGGTACTTCTGGGTCCATCTTCTCCTCGCCGTCACCTCCTTCCTCCTGGGGACGGCCATTGGCGTGATGGGGTTGCGCGGAGTGCGGGCCCTGAGGCGCGGACGCGACGAGAAGTAGGAGCCCTCCGGTGGTCGTGCTGGTCATCTCCCTGGTACTGGCCCTGCTGGGGCTCGCGCACCGCTACGTGTGGTGCCGCCTGGTCCGCGACGTCACCCGCCCCGGCGGGTGGCCGCGCCGGGCGGGTACGGCGGCGGCGTTCGTCCTGCCGCTGACGGCGCTCGGCGCGCTGACGGCGGGGCGCGCGGGGGCCCCGTTCCCGCTGCAGCAGGCCCTGGCGTGGCCGGGCTTCCTGTGGCTGGCGACCCTCCTGTACATGGTGCTGTCGCTCCTGGCCGCCGAGGCCCTGCGCCCCCTCCTCCTCCGGCGCCCCCGGGACCGCCGCGGGGACCCCGCCGCCGCGGTCCCGGCCCCTTCCGCAGGGGAGCCGACCGGGGAGCAGGCCGGGGAGCAGGCCGCAGAGCCGACCGGGGAGCCCACCGGGGAACAGATCGGGCAGCCGGCCGGGGGACAGACCGGGGAGCCCGCCGGGGCGGCCGGACGGCCCGGCGGGACGGCGGTCCCGGGTGCGGCGGACGGGCACG
>JAAXOU010000264.1 GCA_012396115.1 Streptomyces somaliensis DSM 40738
GCCGCGGACGGGGCCGGCGGCCGCTCAGTACCGCAGTCGGCTGCCGCCGTCCGGGGCGCCCGCGCTCGCCTCGACCAGCGCGTCCACGACCGCTTCCACCTCCGGGAGCCACGGCGTCCCCGGCGCGGGGGGCCGCTCCCAGCGCACCCCGCCCGTGCCGGTCCGCGAGGGCGGCAGCACCAGGTAGCCGCCGCCGCTGTGGAACCGGAGCGAACTCGGCACGCAGTCCTTCGCGTACAGCAGTTCACCGAGGCGTTCCAGGGAGTACGGGGCGACCAGCAGCGACCAGCGCGTCGGTGTCGCCACCACGGGCCCGAGCCGCAGGCCGCGCCGGTCGAGCACGGCCAGCGCGCGCGCCGCCGCGAGGGCGGGGAGGCTCACCGCGCACGGGGCGCGGCCGCCCGTGGCGAGCAGCAGGGGCGCGTCCGGGCGGTTCGTCCACCACCAGTGCACCATCCGGGGGTCGGTGGTGGCCGCGAGCAGTCCGGGGTCGAAGGGGTGCGCGCCGGGGACGACGCAGCCGGGGTCGGGGCAGGCGCAGGCGTGTCCCCCATCGGGGCCACCCACCGCCCCGCCGGTCTTCCTCGCCCTGGTCGACTCGGCCGCCTTGAGCCCCACGCCCGGGAGCACGGGCCAGCGCCACTCGGTGGCGCAGTGCAGCGCCGTGTCGAGGAGGGCCGGCCTCTTCCTGCGCCCGAACCGGAGCCTGCGCCGCATTCCGGGGATCTCGCGCATGTGCGCTCGTTCCTTTCCGTTGAACGCCGAGGTCCACATCACAACACGTGTGCGTTACTTCACTGTGCGTACGGGGCGGCGAATCACCGCCCGGGCCGCCGGCAGGGACGCCGAACGGTCGGACGACGCCGTCGGGGCCGGCGCCTGCTGGGTCCGTGGAACGCGTGGCGAGGGGTGGTGCGCGCAGGGCGCCGTCCGCACCACGGGGGTGCGCGCGCCCTCATGGAGAGGACGTCCGGACCTCCTGCGGAGTTCCGGGACCGCACCGGCCTCCCCCTGCCTCCGGCGATCGCCTACCCCACCCGCCCGGAACGACGCGGCCCCGAGTCCGCTCGGTGTCGTCTCGGGCGGCACCCCTTGTCGAACGCGCTCAGTCGATCGCGATTTCTCTTCGACTGAGCCGTTTTCCGGCCAAGTTCAGTACTACACGGACACCGCGCGGCTCACCGGACAATGCTGGACATCTCCTCATGTGTGCGTGTACATCTGGATGCACTGGTGGCGGCGTGGCACGACATGCGGATTGGCATGGGGGTTTGCAATGCTCTTGAACAAGGGGAAGCAGCCGGGAAGCCGGTTGCCATGAGCACCCCCCACCTGCCGAAAGTGGCCGGAACCGATCCAACGGTTCCCAGCCCGGTCCACACTGCGTCGCCTCTCCCCGATATCCCCGTCGCGCCATCCGAACCCGGCACCCCGGACCGGGACCGTCCGGAAGGCCGGACATCCGATCCGGCACTCCTCCACGAGTTCACCGAACGCCTCGTCCGCACCGCCTCCCTGGACGGGGCGCTCCGGGAACTGCTGGGCGCCGGTGCGGCCCTCGTCGGGGCCCGCCGCGGCATGGTCGTCCTGGAACCGGCCGACGGGCGCGGCCCCACCTCCACCGTCGGACTCGGCCTCGCCCACGCCGACCTGGGCGCCATCGAGACCGTTCCGCGGAGCGCCACCCCCCACGGGCGCATCCTCGACGGCCTGCCCGGTGGCCCGTTCCCCGACCCCCGGTCCCCGTCCCCGGGCGACGGGGCACCGCCCGACCACGGCGCCGGAGACACGGCGGCGCCCACCGCGCCGGGCGCCGTCGCCGTCCCCGACATCCCGGGTGACGAGCGTCTGGACCCCCGCCACCGCGAGGTCGCCGCCCGCCTCGGTTTCGCCGCCAGCTACGCCGTGCCGCTCACCGCCGAGGGGACCGGCCGGCTGGGCGTCGCCGTCTGGCTGTACGACGAGCCGGCCGAGCCCGACGGGCACCGCCGCCACCTCGTCGGCCTCTACGGGCGGTACGCCTCCGAGCACCTGGCCCGGCTCCTGGAGCTGGAGCGCGGACGCGCCGAGACCGCCGCCCTCACCGGGGAACTGCTGCCCACCCGGCTGCCGCGCGTTCCGGGCGTCCGGCTGGCCGCACGGCGCGTCGCCGGATCACCGGGCGGCGGCGGCTGGTACGACGCCCTGCCGCTGCCGGAGGGCGCGCTGGGCCTGGGGGTGGGGTCCGTCTCCGGTACGGGGCCGAGCGCCCTGGCGGCGGCGGGGCGGCTGCGCGCCTCCCTGCGCGCGTACGCCGTGCTGGAGGGAGAGGACCCGGTCTCCGTACTGTCCGACCTGGAACTGCTGCTGCGGCTCACCGAGCCCGCGCGGTCCGCCACGGCGCTGTTCGCCCACGTGGAGCCGGCACGGCGGAGGGTCGTCCTGGCCGGAGCGGGGCACGCACCGCCCCTGGTCGTCGGCGACCGGCGCACCGAGTACGTCGAGACGACCCTGTCGGCGCCGATGGGCATGCTCGCCTGCTGGGAGGCGCCGAGCGTGGACCTCGACGTGCGGCCGGGGGAGACGGTGCTCCTCTACACGGACGGCCTGCTGCGCCGGATCAGCGGCTCCGCCGACCGCGCCTTCGCCCTGCTGCACGCCGCGGCGGCGAGCGTGCCGAGGACCGATCGGACCGATCCGGGGGCCGTCGTCGACCACGTGTTGCGCCTCGTGCTCGGCGGGTCGGTGAAGAACGGGGGGCGGGGCGGCGCCGAGGACGCCGTCGTGCTCGCCGCCCACTTCGAATAGGACCGCCCCGGGCCTCCTTCGTACGCTCGTACGATGGAGGCGTGCCTCGGGCTCCCGCCCCGGGGAAGGGGGCGGTCTCATACCGAGGAGGCGTACCCGTGGCCGACGAACCCACTCCGGAGACTCCGGACAGCGGCGAGCAGCCCATCAAGCAGCGCAAGAACGGCCTGTACCCGGGCGTCTCCGACGAGCTCGCCGAGAACATGAGGTCGGGGTGGGCCGACACCGGGCTGCACGACCTGCGGCCGATCGCCCAGGCCGCCCACACGGCCGCGCGTCGCGAGGCGCTCTCGGCCCGCTTCCCCGGCGAGCACCTGGTGGTCCCCGCCGGCAACCTGAAGACACGCGCGAACGACACGGAGTACCGCTTCCGCGCCGCCACCGAGTACGCGTATCTCACCGGCGACCAGACCGAGGACGGCGTCCTGGTGCTGGAACCCCGGGACGGCGGCGGGGGCCATGACGCGACGCTGTACCTGCTGCCGCGCTCCGACCGGGAGAACGGCGAGTTCTGGCTGTCCGGCCAGGGTGAGCTGTGGGTGGGCCGCCGCCACTCGCTGGACGAGGCCGCCACCCGGTACGACGTCCCCACCGGTGACGTGCGCGAGCTGCTCGGCAGGCTGAGCGGGGCCACCGGCCCGGTACGCGTCGTGCGCGGCCACGACGCGGGGATCGAGAGGGCCCTCACCGGCAAGGTGACCGCCGAGCGGGACGAAGAGCTGCGGGTCTTCCTCTCCGAGGCGCGGCTCGTCAAGGACGACTTCGAGATCGCCGAGCTGGAGAAGGCGTGCGTCTCCACGGCGCGCGGCTTCGAGGACGTCGTCCGGGTCCTCGACAAGGCCGAGGCGACCTCCGAGCGCTACATCGAGGGCACCTTCTTCCTGCGGGCCCGCGTCGAGGGCAACGACGTCGGCTACGGCTCCATCTGCGCCGCCGGCCCGCACGCCTGCACCCTCCACTGGGTCCGCAACGACGGCCCGGTCCGCTCCGGCGACCTGCTCCTGCTGGACGCGGGCGTCGAGACCGGTGAGCTGTACACCGCGGACGTCACCCGGACGCTGCCGATCTCCGGCACGTTCACCGATCTCCAGCGGAAGATCTACGACGCCGTGTACGAGGCGCAGGAGGCCGGTATCGCCGCGGTCAAGCCGGGTGCGGCGTTCCGTGACTTCCACGACGCCGCGCAGCGCGTCCTCGCCGAGAGGCTCGTCGAGTGGGGCCTGCTGGAGGGGCCGGTGGAGCGCGTCCTGGAACTGGGCCTCCAGCGCCGCTGGACCCTGCACGGCACCGGCCACATGCTCGGGATGGACGTCCACGACTGCGCGGCGGCACGCACCGAGGCCTACGTCGGCGGCACCCTGAGGCCGGGCATGTGCCTGACGGTCGAACCGGGCCTGTACTTCCAGACCGACGACCTGACCGTACCGGAGGAGTACCGGGGCATCGGCGTTCGGATCGAGGACGACATCCTGGTGACCGAGGACGGCAACCGGAACCTCTCGGAAGCGCTTCCACGCCGGTCCGACGAGGTCGAGGCGTGGATGGCGGACCTGAGGGGCTGACCCCGCAGGAACACGCCCCCCCTGCCGGAACGGCTTCCGAGGGAGGGGACGTTTCACGTGGAACGAGCGGTGTTCCACGTGAAACGGGATCCGCTCCATGTGAAACGGGATCTGTTTCACGTGAAACGGGAAGTGCGCAGCGGAACTCGGGGTTTCAGGTCGTCAGCGCGAGGGGTGCGTCCGCCCGCCATTTCACGATCTTGTCGAAGGACACCACGGCACCGCCCCGCCCCGCCCGGTTCCCGAAGTGGACGTGGTCGGCGAGTTCTTCGATCAGCCGCAGGCCGCGTCCGCTCTCGGCGTCGGGCAGGGGGTCCCGGGGAGCGGGGCCCACGGGTCCCTGCGGGAAGCCCGGGCCGGAGTCGGCCACCTCGATGCGGCACTTCTCGCCGTCCAGGTACGCCGTCACCCGGAACTCGACGGACCCCTCCCCGGCGTGCTCCACCGCGTTGGCGCAGGCTTCGCCGAGGGCCAGCGACAGGTCGTAGGAGGTGTCCGGGTCGACGCCCGCCGTCTCCATGGCGCCGAGCAGGAGGCGTCGGGCGAGCGGGACACTCGCAGCCTCGCGCCGCAAATGGAGGGACCACCAGATGCTCATGCTCCAGCCTCCTGGCTGCGGCTCGACATATCGTTACGTATTGCCCGGTATGCGGCGCATAAGCGTCATGCCGGCGCCCGGTCCCTCGTTCAGTGGACGCGCTTGCTCCGGACGCCGACGCGCGAGACGCCCGGGGCGCCTTTCGGAACACCGGCACCAAAGACGGCGTACCGGACCTGCCGTCGGGACCGCCGGGGGCCGGTGGGATGATGGGCCGGCCATGTCCGTCCCCTTCGGTCCACGACTGCTGAGGACCGCGGTGTTCACCGCGGTCTGCGTCGCGCTGTCCGCGCTGGGGCACTCCCTCGCCGCGGGCCAGGCCGTTCCCTCGTGGACGCTGGGCGTCGGTTTCGCCGGCATCCTCGTCCTCGCCCTGCCGTTCAGCGGGCGCGAGCGCTCACTGCCCGCGATCACGACGGCCCTGGCCGGTGGACAGCTGGCGCTCCACACCGTCTTCGGCGTCGGGCAGGAGCACGCCGCTCCCGCGGACGCCGACGGGCCGGCGGGCGACGCGCTGGTACGGGCTGCGGCCCGGTTGATGTGCGGCGAAGCGACCACCGGGCGGATCACCCCCGACGAGGCGCACCGCATCGTGACGGCGGCGGGGCTCGACCCGGTGGCGGCCGCGGCCGCCACCGGCCCGGCGCCGGCCGCGGCCGGCGCCCTCGACCAGCTGGCCCTGCCGAGCCTGTCGATGGTCCTGGCACACCTGCTGGCGGCACTCCCCACCGCATGGCTGCTGCGCCGCGGCGACCTCGCGCTGCTGAGGCTGCACCGACTGGCCGGAACCACGGCGCGAGGCGCCGCCGAGGCCGCCGAGGAAGCACTCGTACGGGCGCTGCGCGCGGCACTCGTCCTCGTGCGAGCGCTGCTCGCCGGAGCCCCGCTGCTCGCGGTGGGGCCGCGGACGGCGCGGGCCGGCCAGGACAGGCCGCCCGCCCCGGTGGTCGGGGCGCTCCAGCACACGGTGATCAGGCGCGGCCCGCCGGCCGCCCTCGTCCTCGCGGCCTGACCCGGTCCGGCCGGTCCCGGTCCCCCGGGACCCGACGCGGCCCGTCGCGCCCCGACCCGACGCACCCGCGTGCGCGGCCCGCTAGATCGGACGAGCGTCG
>JAAXOU010000265.1 GCA_012396115.1 Streptomyces somaliensis DSM 40738
CGCCCTGATCGTCGGCGCCGGCGTCTGGTACGCCTCCGTCAAGGGCGACGACCCGGCGGCGCCGACCGCGAGCGGCGGCGCCGCCGGGAGCGGCGGGCAGGACGGCGCCGCCCCCGAGGCCCCGGACGGCGCCGGCAGCGAGAAGGTGCCCGCCGACACCCAGGCGAAGGTGGCCTTCCAGATCCCCGCGCCGGTGGTCGCCGACACGGTGACCACCGCGGGTTCGTGGCTGACCGACAGGACGTACGCGAAGTCGGGCGTCAACGAGGTCGTCGGCTACGACGCGGCGAAGGGCACGAAGCTGTGGAGCGTGCCGCTGCCCGGTGAGATCTGCGCCGCCACCCGGCACGTGAAGGACAACAGGACCGCCCTGGTCTTCCAGCCGTCCAAGCCGACCCCGCAGGTGAAGTACCCGGCGTGCTCCGAGGTCGGCGTGATCGACCTGGACACCGGCCGGATGCTGTGGACGAAGTCCGTCGCGGGTGCCTCCCAGGGCGACCGCAAGGTCGCCTGGGACGAGGTCACCATCGGCGCGAACACCGTCGCCGCCGGCGGCACCCACGGCGGCGCGGCCTGGGACCTCGCCACCGGCAAGGAGCTCTGGCGGCCCCAGGAGGACGCCGAGGGCTGCTACGACATGGGCTACGGCGGCGGCGAGGGCCTCGTCGCGGCCCGCAAGTGCGGCGACGGCGACAACCAGTACGTGACGATCCAGAACCTCGACCCGGTCACGGGCGCGCCGCTCTCCGCGTACCGGATGCCGGCGGGCGTCGAGTACGCGTCGGTGGTCTCCACCCGGCCGCTGGTGGTCGCGGCCGACGTCGGCGACACGGCGGGCGACGGCTCCGGCATCTCCGACTTCTTCTCCATCGACGAGAAGACCGGCAAGCTCAAGGCGAAGATCGTCGCGGACGCCGAGCGGTACGCGGGCGAGTGCCGCTCCACCGACGTGGAGAACTGCGAGAAGCTCGTCGTCGGCAACGGCCGCCTGTACCTCCCGACCGAGCAGCACGAGGGCTCCGGCGAGGACTACAACCGCGTCAACGAGATCGTCGCCTTCGACCTGGCCACCGGCAAGCTCACCGGCCAGCGGCTGGACTCGGGCACCAACGCGCAGGTGTTCCCGGTGCGGATGGACGGCGGCGACCTCATCGCGTACCGGACGCCCGGCTACGAGCGGGGCGGGCAGGTCGTCAGCGTCGACGGCGCCTCGTTCAAGGAGACCGTGCTGCTGAGGACCCCGGTGGAGCGGGCGATCAGCAACGCCGAGCGCGGTCTCGCCGAGCGCGAGAGGATGATCTACCGCGACGGACGGCTGTACCTGGCCGACCGCTTCGTGTCGAAGCCGTCGACGGTGGTGAAGGAAACGCGCTACCTGGCGCTGGTGTTCACCACCCGGTGATCCCGTGCGCCCCCTCCGCGGCCCGGCCGTCCCCCGGACGCGCCGGGCCGCCGGCTTCTCCGACGTCATCCGGTGATTCCCCAAGTCCCCCCGGGCGGAAGAGAATTCGACATCGCGGGGCCGTCTCGCCGGTAGGGGGCGCACAACGTCGAACAAGCGTGTAGCTTGCCGGGTCATGGACGGCCGGGCGGCCGCTCCGAGGGGTTGGGGGTTCTCGATGGGCGTGCGCCTGGTGGTGGTCGACGACCACCGTCTGCTCGCCGAGGCGCTCGCCTCGGCCCTGAAGCTGCGCGGGCACCGCGTGCTCGCCGCCGCCGCGCCGGCCGCCGGCGCGGCCGAGCTGGTGGTGAGCCGCGCCCCCGAGGTGTGCCTGCTGGGCACGGCGGCCCCGGCGGAGCCGGGCGCCCTCGACCCGGTCGTACGGATCAGGCGGGAGCGGCCGCAGGTGTCGGTGCTGGTCCTGGGCCCGGTCCCCAGCCCGCGCGGCATCGCGGCGGCCTTCGCGGCCGGCGCCTGCGGGTACGTGCGCCACGACGAGCGCATCGAGGGCGTCGAACGCGCCATCGCGAAGGCCCGCGCGGGCGAGGTCGCCGTCACCCCGCAGCTGCTGCAGGGCGCGTTCGCGGAGCTGCTGAACCCCACCGCCGCCCCCGACGACGAGGGCCGGCGGCTGCTGCGGATGCTGACGCCCCGCGAGGTGGAGGTCCTGGTGCGGGTCGCCGAGGGCGAGGACACGAGGGTGGTCGCCGCCGGCATGGGCATCGCCCCGAGCACGGCCCGCACCCACGTGCAGAGGGTCCTGATGAAGCTCGGAGTCGGCTCCCGGCTGGAGGCCGCCGCCCTGGCCGCCCGCACGGGCCTGCTGGACCGCGCCGCCGCCGACCTCCCGCGCGCCCCCCGCCGGGGGTAGTCCCCGCGCCCGGCCCGCGCCCGGCGCCCCGTCCGTTCCGCGACACGTCCGCGACGCGAGCTTTTCACCCTCCGACGCACATCCGGCAAGCTGGAGTTCCCCGCCGGCTTCGAACCGGGGGCGAGCGTGTCCACCACTGACGTTCCGCGAAGGGCCGCGGCCCGGCGACTGCGAGAGGTAGCGAGCGCATCATGAAGTACCTGGTGACGGGCGGGGCCGGTTACGTCGGGAGCGTCGTCGGCGCGCACCTGCTGGAGGCCGGCCACGAGGTGACGGTCCTCGACGACCTGTCGACCGGCTTCCGCGAGGCCGTCCCGGACGGGGCCGCCTTCGTCGAGGGGCGCGTCCAGGACGCCGCCCGCTTCCTCGACGCCTCCTACGACGGGGTGCTGCACTTCGCGGCGTTCTCGCAGGTCGGCGAGTCCGTCGCCAAGCCGGAGAAGTACTGGGAGAACAACGTCGGCGGCACGATGGCGCTGCTCGCCGCGATGCGCGGGGCCGGCGTGCGCCGCCTGGTGTTCTCCTCCACCGCCGCGACGTACGGCGAACCGGCCTCCACCCCCGTCACGGAGACCGCCCCCACGGTGCCCACCAGCCCGTACGGCGCCTCGAAGCTCGCCGTCGACCACATGATCGGCGGGGAGGCCGCCGCGCACGGCCTGGCCGCCGCGTCCCTGCGGTACTTCAACGTGGCCGGCGCCCACGGCGAGCAGGGCGAACGCCACGACCCCGAGTCGCACCTGATCCCGCTCGTCCTCCAGGTCGCCCTCGGCCGGCGCGAGGCGATCTCCGTGTACGGGGACGACTACCCGACTCCGGACGGCACCTGCGTCCGCGACTACATCCACGTCGCGGACCTCGCCGAGGCCCACCTCCTCGCCATGGACGCGGTCGTCCCCGGCGAGCACCTGATCTGCAACCTCGGCAACGGCAACGGCTTCTCGGTCCGCGAGGTCGTCGAGACCGTCCGCGAGGTCACCGGCCACCCGGTGCCCGAGGTGGCGGCCGGCCGGCGCCCCGGCGACCCGGCCGCCCTGGTGGCGTCGGCGGCCGTCGCGCGGGAGCGGCTCGGCTGGCGGCCGTCGCGCACGGACCTCGCGGACATCGTCCGCGACGCGTGGGACTTCGCACGCCGGCGCGCGGCGGAGTAGGGCGGCGCGCGGCGGAGCGTTCGCACCCGCCCCGTGCCCGCGCCCGCGGCGCGGCGGGCACGGGGGGCACCCCGGCCGGCCAGTTCTGTGAATCGGCTTCCGCCCCGCGCCGGCGCCCGTACCCTGATGCACAACATCGGTGGGGGCCGATGCCGATCAGGGTGCGAGACAGCCGGGCACGGCGCCCGGAGCGCGGCGACACCGGGGCACGGCGGCGGCCGCGCGCCCCGCGTGCACGCCCCGGCTCCGGGCGTCGTACCCGCTCCGGCCCGCTTCCTCGACGCATGGGGGTGCCAGTGGTCCGTATCCGGGTTCTGGTGGTGGACGACCACCGCATCTTCGCCGAGTCGCTCGCCGCGGCGCTGGCGGCCGAGCCCGACGTGGAGGTCGCCGCCGCGGGCAGCGGCCCCGCCGCGATGCGCTGCCTCGACCGCGCGGCTGCCGAGGGCCGCCGGTTCGACGTCGTCCTCGTCGACGCCGACCTCGGCGCGGCCGTCGGACCGGCCGCGCCGGGCGCCGCCCCGGAAGGCGCCGCCGACGGCATCTCCCTGGTCGCCGGGGTGCGCGGGGCCCAGCCCTCGGTACGGACCGTGGTGCTCGCGGAGAAGGACGACCCGCGCCGCGCCGCGCTGGCCCTCCAGGCCGGGGCGAACGGCTGGGTGGCCAAGGACTGCTCCCTCCAGCGGCTGCTGGGCGTGATCCGGGGCGTCCTGCGCGACGAGACCCACCTGGCGCCCGCGCTGCTCACGGAGGTGCTGCGGGAGGTGACGGCGGCGCGCAGGCACCGCACGGAGAGCGAGCGGCTCGTCGAGTCGCTCACGCCGCGCGAGCGGGAGGTGCTGTGCTGCATGGTCGCCGGGCTGGGGCGCAAGGCCGTCGCCGAGCGCCTCTTCCTCTCCCCGCACACCGTCCGCACCCACATGCAGAACGTGCTGGGGAAGCTGGGCGTGCACTCCGCGCTCGCGGCGGTCGCGCTGGCGCGCAAGGCGGGGATCGGGCCCGCCGGGTCAGCCGGGGAGGTTGTCGAACGGGGCGGTCAGCCGGCGTAGCAGCGCCGCGAGTTCGGCGCGCTGGGCGCGGGGCAGCCGGGCGAGGATGGCCCGCTCGTGGTCCAGCAGCCCGGCGAGGGCCTGGTCGGCGCGGTCGCGCCCCTCGGCGGTGAGGCGGACGAGGACGCCGCGCCGGTCGGTGGGGTCGGGCAGCCGTTCGACGAGGCCCTTCTTCGCGAGCCGGTCGATGCGGTTGGTCATCGTGCCCGAGGTGACGAGCGTCTGCGTGAGGAGCTGGCCGGGGGAGAGCTGGTACGGGTCGCCGGCGCGGCGCAGCGAGGTGAGGACGTCGAACTCCCACGGCTCCAGCTGGTGCTCGGCGAAGGCGAGGCGGCGCGCCCGGTCCAGGTGGCGGGCCAGCCGGGAGACCCGGCTCAGCACCTCGAGCGGCTCCACGTCGAGGTCCGGGCGCTCGCGGCGCCATGCAGCGACCAGACGGTCGACCTCGTCCTCCATGTCGATCAGTGTAGGCGATCTGTCGACGTTAAGTCTCTTGACATCAAGAAACTGCCTCTCGGTGATTGGAAGGCTTCCGGCCGGAGCAACGTTTGGCTGAGACTTCTCGCACCAGCAAGGGGAACTGACCATGCATTCCGCACCGATTTGGGACCCTCGGCAGTATCTGCGCCACTCCGGCCACCGCACCCGGCCGTTCCTGGACCTGCTCGCCCGGATCCCCGAGCTGCCGGCCGCCGAGGAGGGGCGGCCCGCCCGCATAGCCGACATCGGCTGCGGCCCCGGCAACGTCACCGCGCTCCTCGCGGACCGCTGGCCGGACGCGCACGTCACCGGCTTCGACCTCTCGCGCGAGATGCTCGACCGGGCGGAGGCGGACCACGCCGGGCCCACCCCGGGCGGCGGCCGCATCGACTTCCGGCACGCCGACGCGGCCGGGTGGACGCCCCGGGAGCCGTACGACCTGATCGTCTCCAACGCCGCGCTGCAGTGGGTCCCCGGCCACGCCGAGTCCTTCGGCGGCTGGCTGGAAGGGGTCGTCCCCGGCGGCACCCTGGCCTTCCAGATACCGGCCAACTTCACCTCCCCCAGCCACGCCCTGCTGGCCGAACTGTGCGAGTCCCCCCGCTGGCGCGACCGGCTCGGCGGGCACGGGCGGGGGTACGTCCACGTCCTGGACCCGGCGGAGTACCTGGAGCGGCTGGCGGACCTCGGCTGCGCGACGGACGTGTGGGAGACCGTCTACACCCAGCTCCTCCAGGGCGAGGACCCGATCCTCGACTGGACCAAGGGCACGGTCCTGCGCCCGGTCCTCACGGTCTTCGGGGACGACGCGGAGGCGGCGTCGGAGTTCCTCTCCCAGTACCGCGACCTGCTGCGCAAGGCCTACCCGCCGGGCCCGCACGGCACCGTCTTCCCCTACCGCCGCGTGTTCGCCGTCGCCCGCCGGGAGTACTGACGCCGTCCGGGCGCGGTGACCAGGACCAGGACCAGGGTCACGACGGCGGCGAGGCCGTGGCCCACCACCACGGGTACGGGGAAGCGGCGCTCGGCCGGTCCGTCCGGGTCC
>JAAXOU010000266.1 GCA_012396115.1 Streptomyces somaliensis DSM 40738
CCGCCCGGGCCAGGGCGGCCGGGTCGCGGGGCGGCACCAGGCGGCCGCACTCGGGGTCCGCGACCGTGTCGAGCTGGCCGCCCACGGCGGTGGCGACCACCGGCCGCCCGCAGGCCATCGCCTCCAGCGGCACGATGCCGAACGGCTCGTAGTCCCCGGGGCACACCACCACGTCCGCGCCGCGCAGCAGCGGCGCCACCTCGTCGCGGGACACCGCCCCGGTGAACCGCACCCGGTCGGCGACCCCGGCGCGCCGGGCCGCCCCGCGCAGCCGCCGTACCTCCGGGTCGGCGTCGAGTCCGGCCGGCGGCGGTCCGCCGACCACGACCAGCTCGGTGTCGGGCAGCCGGGACAGCGCCGCGATCGTGACCTCCGCGCCCTTGCGGGGCACCAGGCGGCCCAACTGGAGCAGCCGGTGCCGGAAGGGGCCGCGCGGGGCGGCGGGCCCGGCGGGGGAGAACTGCCCGGGGTCGACGCCGCACGGCACCACGCTCACCCGCTCCGGCGGGACGCCCATGCGCCGAAGCTCCCGCACCTCGTCCCGGCAGGTGGCGATGATCCGGTCGCAGGCCAGGCCCACCTCGCACTCGGCGGCGATCCGCTCCGGGGGACTGGTGTCGGCCGCCTTCTGGTGGCGCCGCTTCACGGTGCCCAGCGCGTGGTAGGTGTGCAGCAGCGGCACCCGCAGGGCGCGCGCCGCGAGGACCGCGGCGACCCCCGACATCCAGAAGTGGGAGTGCACCAGGTCCGGGGGCCGCCCCCGCAGCGCCCGTGCCGTGTACCGGCCGAAGGCGTCCATGTACGGGAGCAGCTCGTCCTTCGGTACGGGCTCGGGCGGCCCCGCCGGCACGTGGTGCACCACGACGCCGGGCCGCACCACGACCTCGTCGGGCAGCCGGCGGTCGTCCCGGCGGGTGAACACCGCCACCTCGTGGCCGCGGTCGGCGAGCGCCCCGGCGAGGCGCGCGACGTGGACGTTCTGCCCGCCCGCGTCGACGCCGCCCAGCGCCGCGAGGGGGCTGGCGTGTTCCGAGACGAGGACCACCGACAGGGGGCCCGCGGGTTCGCGGCCGGTCATGAGCGCACCTCCGTCAGCACGCGCTCCCAGTCGTCCAGGAAGCGCTTGAGCCCGTAGCGTTCGAGGGCGGCCTGCCGGGCCCGGGCGCCGTCCTCGGCGGCCGCCTCGGGCTCCTCCAGGTAGCGCCGGGCGGCCGCCGCCAGCGCCTCCGGCCGGGTCGACAGGGTCCCGGCGCCCGCCGGGACCGCCTCCACCGCCTCCGTGGTGGCCAGCGCCACCACGGGCATGCCCAGGTGCATCGCCTCCAGCAGCGACAGGCCGAGCGACGTCCAGCGCACCGGGTGCAGGTACAGCCGCCGCTCGGCCATCGCCGCGTGCAGCTCCCGCTGCGGCAGGTCCCGGGCCCGGCACCGCTCCTCGGGCATGCCCAGGTGCGCGGCCAGCCCCTCGGTGCGCATCCCGAACACGTCGAGGGGCGCGGCCCCGGCGAGTTCGGGCAGCAGGTCCGTACCGGTGTGACGGCCGCGCCGCACCGGCTCGTTGACGACGACCGCCGCCCGGGGCAGCCGCCCCGTGTACAGGTGGCCGGGGTCGACGACGCCGTGCTCGACCACCACGGCGCGGGCCCGGCCGCTGTCCCAGAACAGCCGGTTGAAGTGGGTGACGTGGACGAGCGTCAGCCCGTCGAGGTCGGCGCACGGGTGCCGCGTGTCGGGCACGTTCCCGTCGGGCGCGTTGTGCTCCAGGTAGACGGCGGGCACGTCGCGGCCGGGGCGGCGCCCACCGAGCCAGCGCTCGGCGAGGGCGAACTCCTCGGGCCGTTGCAGGAGCACCACGTCGACCGGTTCCTCGCGGAGCCGGTCGGGCGCCACCTCCCTGACGGTGCGGGGCCAGTCGAAGGTCCGCGCCCGGCCCCGCCCGTCGGGCCCGCGGTCGGGCAGCACGGGGACGAGGTAGGTGTGCGGGCCCTGGACGAACGCCGTCGTCCAGGAGCCGTGGACGTGCCAGAGCAGGATGTTCACCGCGCCGACCTCCTCACCGACTGGGAGTCCTGCGAGTCCGCGGTGAAGAAGCTCCCGCGGCGCACCGCGTAGGGGCCGATCGCCAGCAGGTCCACGGGCGTGGAGCCGAAGCACTCCAGGGCGTCGCGCGGGTCGTCGACCATGGGCCGGCCGGCGGTGTTGAGGCTGGTGTTGACCACCACCGGCAGCCCGGTGCGCCGTTCGAACTCCGTCAGCATCCGCGCCACCAGCGGCTCCGCCACGCGGTCGACGGTCTGGACGCGGGCCGTCCCGTCGACGTGGACGACGGCCGGGACGCGGTCGCGCCACCCGGGCGCCACCTCGTGCACGAACAGCATGTACGGGCTGGGCAGCTGCCCCCTGAAGACCTCCGCCGCCCGGTCGGCCAGCACCATCGGCGCCACCGGCCGGAACTGTTCGCGGCCCTTCACGTCGTTGAGCCGCTCCAGGTTCCCCGCGTGGCCGGGGTGGGCCAGCAGGGAGCGGTGGCCGAGCGCCCTCGGGCCGTACTCCGAACGCCCCTGGAACCAGGCGACGATCGCGTTGTCGGCGAGCGCCTCGGCGACGGTCTCCGCGATGTCCGGCGGCCGTTCGAACGGCACCGCCGCCGTCTTCAACCAGGCGCCCAGCTCCGCGTCGGACCAGTCGCGCCCCAGGTCCGCGCCGTCCATGGGCACCACCTCGTCCCCGCCGCCCGCGGCGAGCAGCAGGGCCCCGCCCAGCGCCGTGCCGGCGTCGCCGGCGGCCGGCTGCACCCAGACGCGGGAGAAGGGCCCCTCGCGCGCGATGCGGGCGTTCGCCACGCAGTTGAGGGCCACCCCGCCGGCGAGCGTCAGCAGCGGGTCGCGGGTCTGGCCGTGCAGCCAGCGGACCAGGTCCAGCAGCGTCTCCTCCAGGACCGCCTGGGCGCTGGCGGCGAGGTCCGCGTGGTCCTGCGTCCACGCCTCCTGCGGGCCGCGCGGCGGGCACAGCCCGTGCCAGGGCACACCCGTCGCGCGGAAGCCGCCGTCACCGGTCGGGTACACGTACCGGCGCAGCTCCCGCGCCATCCGCGGCCGGCCGTACGAGGCGAGCGCCATCACCTTGAACTCGTCGGAGGAGCGCAGGAACCCCAGGTGCTCGGTCAGCTCCTCGTACACCAGGCCCAGCGAGTGCGGCAGGTCCTGCGCGGCCAGCGGCTCCAGCCGGTGGTGGACGCGGCGGGCGGCGAGGTGCGAGGCCCGTTCGCCGCGCCCGTCGAGGACGAGGACGGAACAGGTGTCGGCGTCGGCGCCGTCGGCCGCGAACGCGCCGGAGGCGGCGTGCGCCATGTGGTGCGGCACGAACCTGACCGCCTCAGGGTCGAGGCCCGGCAGCGCGGTGCGCAGGAAACCGGGGGCCTCGCGCGCGTAGGTGAGCCGCAGGTGGTCCCACGGGTCGTCGAGTCCCATCCGGCCGGCGGGCAGGGCGAGCGCCGGGTCGAAGGAGTACGCGACGGCGTCCAGGTCCCGCGGGCGCAGCCCGGCCCGTTCGAGGCACCAGCCGGCGGCCTTCTCGGGGAGTTCCCAGGCGGAGAAGGGCACCGGCCGCTTTCCGTGCTTGCGCCGGGAGAAGCGTTCCTCCTCCGCGGCGGCGACCACGCGTCCGTCGACGACCAGCGCGGCGGCGGGGTCGTGGAAGAGTGCGTTGATTCCGAGAATGCGCATGGGGTCCCTGTCTTTCGGCGCGTCGGGGAAGGGCGGCGTCGGGAGCGGAGGGGGCCGGGCGGCGGCCGTCAGCCGCCGTGGCCGGGGGGCGCGTCCGCCGCGGCATCGGCGCGGAACCAGTCGATGGTGCGCCGCAGCCCGTCCTCGGCGGGGACCCGCGGCTCCCACTGGAGCTTGTCGCGGGCGAGCGTGATGTCCGGGCAGCGCACGGCCGGGTCGTCGGTGGGCCGCTCGATGTGGCGGATCCCGGAGCGCGAGCCGGTCAGCCCGATGACCAGCCGGGCCAGCTCCAGCATGGTGGTCTCGGCGGGGTTGCCGATGTTCACCGGGCCGCGCAGCCCGTGCGCGGCGGCGGCCAGGACGCCCCTGACGGTGTCGTCCACGTAGCACAGCGACCGCGTCTGCCGCCCGTCGCCGGTGACCGTCAGCGGCTCCCCGGCCAGCGCCTGCCGGATGAAGGTGGGCACGGCGCGCCCGTCGCGGCCGCGCATCCGCGGGCCGTAGGTGTTGAACAGCCGGACGATGCCCGTGTCGGTGCCGTACGTCTCGGCCTGGGCGGTCGTCAGGGCCTCCGCGAACCGCTTCGCCTCGTCGTACACGCTGCGCGGGCCGACCGGATTGACGTTGCCCCAGTACCGCTCGTTCTGCGGGTGCTGCCGGGGGTCGCCGTACACCTCGGAGGTGGAGGCCAGCAGGAACCGCGCCCCCGCCCGGTGGGCCAGGGCCAGCGCGTGCCGGGTGCCGAGGCTGCCGGCCTCCAGCGTGTGCAGGGGGAGCCGCAGGTAGTCGGCGGGCGACGCGGGCGAGGCGAAGTGCAGCACCAGGTCGGGCGGGCGGTCCACCTCGAACGGCTCCGACACGTTCGCCTCCACCAGGGTGAAGCCGGGGTGCCCCAGCAGCGGGGAGAGGTTCTCCCGCCGTCCGGTGCTGAAGTCGTCCACGCAGGTCACGGCCGTGCCGGCGGCCAGCAGCGCGGAGCACAGGTGGGATCCGACGAAGCCTGCGCCGCCCGTCACGACGGCGTGCTGCCAACTCCGGGCGAAGGTGTTCATGCGGTCTCCTCGATCGTCGGTCACGGGGCCACCGTCTCCGTGGTCAGCAGGTCCGCCAGCGCGGGCATCCCGCCCTCGGCGAGCGCCCTGCGCTGGAGGTCGGCGGGGGTGCCCTGCCGGAGCAGCCGGTGCACCAGCGAGGTGACCTCGCGGGTGTCCCCCGTCTCCTCCAACGCGGGGGCCACGGAGTCGAGCAGCCGGCACAGCACGTCGCCGGCCCGGCGGCTCCTGCCCTCCGGGTCCACCAGCAGGTCGCTCAGCCCGTGCCGGGCGGCGTACCAGTTGGCGGCCTGCAGCAGCTCCGGGGGGCAGTGGGGGAGCGGCTCCCCGGCCTCCTCCGCGTGCAGGGCGGTGACCACCAGGGCCCGGATCAGCCCGGCGAACATCACCGCGGCGTCGGCCCTCAGCTGCACGTCGGTGCAGCGCACCTCCACGGTGGGGTAGCGCTCCGACAGCCGCGCCTGCCAGTAGAGCTGGCCGGTGTCGGTGATCACCCCGGAGTCCAGCAGGGTCCGCACCCGCCGGTCGTGGTCGGCGGCACCGGCGAAGGGGGGCGGGGGCCCGCTCACCGCCCACCTGCCGAAGATCACCGTCCGCCAGCTGGCGAAGCCGGTGTCGTGCCCGTCCCACAGCGGGGAGTTCGACGCCATCGCCACCAGGACCGGCAGCCAGGGCCTGATCCGGTTGAGCACGGCGACCGCGGCGGACCGGCCGGGCACGGCGACGTGCACGTGCATGCCGTTGATCAGCTGCTCGTCGACCAGCTGGGGCGCCTGCGAGCGCATCGCCAGGTAGCGGGCGCTGCGGGTGACCGGCACGGGGGCCGGCCCGCGGTACGGGGCGGTGCCCGCGGCCACGAGCCGGCAGCCGTTCTTCTCGGCGGCCGCGCCCAGGGCGTGCCGCAGCCGCAGGAGGTGCCCCCCGACCTCGCCGAGGTCGGAGCAGACGGGGGTGGCCACCTCGATCTGGGACTGCAGGAGTTCGGACTGGACCTCCTCGTCCTCCGCGATCGGGCCCAGCCCCGCGGTCCTGCGGACCTCGTCGGCGAGGGGCAGCGGCAGACAGGTGACCGGGTCGACGAGGAAGAACTCCTCCTCGACCCCAACAGTGATCATGTGGCGCCGAGTACCCGCGAGGAAAACGACAAATCGACATATGCGGGGTGAAGCGCCTCGCTCACCCGATCGGGCCACGCGGCGCGCGGGCGCGGCGGATGCCGGGTACCGGCCGCCCCGCCCCGGGGCCCCGGCGGGGTGGGCCGGCCGGTGG
>JAAXOU010000267.1 GCA_012396115.1 Streptomyces somaliensis DSM 40738
GGTGGTCAGCCGGTCGTCGCGCTCACCGGTGTCCGCCTCGGCTTGGCGGACCCAGCCGCGCAGGGCCTCCTTGTGGATGCCCAGGTCCTTCGCGACGTGCGCGATCGGACGGCCGGTGGTGCGGACCTCGCGGACGGCCCGTTCGCGAAGCTCGTCCGGGTACTCACGTGGTGCTGGCACAGCTCGTGGTTCTCCTTCGAGCCAGGATCATAAGCCTGGCTTCATGGACTCCACGAAACGGGGTGCAGCTCACCCCGACGGAGCGAAATCGGTGGGCAGTTTCGGATGGCAGGTTCCTACGGCCCAGCACTTCATCGACCTCCGCGCTCTGAGCGCGTTGATCTTCATGGTCTGGCCCTGTGCCAGGGAACTCGCAGAAACGGAGGCTTTGGCCGTGCTGGTCGACAGGGAGGCAGAGAAGCGGCACGCCGAGTTCGCCAGGTCCCGGGCCGAGGCCGAGGCTGGACGGCGCCAAGCATCACACCACTACAGCGACCCGGCGGCGGATCCCGCCGTCGCCGGCGCGGTGCTCGGCATCGCCGCACAGCTGCTGTCGGCCCCTGACGAGAACGCGACCCACGAGGTGATGGTACCCATCATCAATAGAGCCAAGGAGCGGATTTTCTCGATGAGTTATCAGTTCCGCAGCTTCGGCGGGTCCTCCTACCCGCTCCAAGCCATCCTCCTGACCTCGCGCCGGGACCGTGGTGCGTTCCAACGGATGGAACAGCGGATCGAGAGCAAGGGCTTCAGCCGTCTCACCGGAGCCGACTGGTTCACGCGCTGAGCCGGCGCTCAAGCCTGCCGCTGGGCACGAGCGCGACGAGGAACGAGGGCTCCTCCCATGACCGTCGCGGTGATCACGGCTGCGAGCGCAGTGACGGCCAGCCACCCGGCGGGGACGGCGATGTCGGTGTCCATACCGGTCAGGAAGGCCACCGAGGCGGCGATGCCCCACAGGGTCCCGACCACGCAGCTGACGACGATCAACAGACCGGACATGGAGGACGCCAGGCGCCGACGCCACCAGGCGGTGGCCCCCACGGCCCCGAGCATCTGGTACTCCCCTCGGAGATCCGAGGTCCAGAGGCTGACCATGGCGGCGACGATCAGCATCGTGGTCAGTACGGAGATCGCCGCCGCGGCAGGCTGGAGCCGTGCCACCGCACCGACGACCGAGGGACCTGACTCCACAGTGACGGTCGAGTCCGCCTGCGCGTCCACCGGGAGCGCTCGTAGGACGTCCTGCTGTGCGGGTTTGCTGTCGGCGTTGAGCAGGTACGTCGGGGAGCCGACGGGGATGATGCCCGACTTCCGGGCCCCCGCCTGGCTGATGAGGACGGCGGGCAGTTGTTGGTACTCGGTCTCACGGGCGGTGCTGGGGTGGATGAGGGGGAGGGTCGCGGTGTTTTCCAGGACGAAGCCGTCCGGCTTTCGTCCCATGGCCACGAGCGAGACTTCGCTCGTCAGTCCCACGGGTGTGACGGCCACGGCGGCCTGGCCGCTCTCGTAGCGCTGTCGCTGTTCGTCCGTCATCGCCCCGGCCAGGGCCTCGGCGCCCTCGGTGTCGGCGATGCCGACCGCGGGGAAGGGGATGTGGGACTTCGAAGCCAGGTAGCAGGGCTGCCAGTCGTTGTTGCCGTACTTCAGTAGGCCCCGGTCGTCGATGCAGTCGAGGAAGTCAGTACGAGGCGAGACGGGGAGTTGCTTGCCGTCGCGCGCGATCGCGGCCCGCTGGTAGCCCGTGGACATCTCGGTGGCTCCGGTGGAACTGCGCAGAGCGCCCCGCTCGGTGGTGGTCAGCGGCCGGGAGGAGACGATCAGGGCCGAGGTGTCGGGCAGCTCCGGCAGATAGTCCTCGCGCTGTTTGTGGGCCACCGAGGCTGAGGTGATGAGAACCGTGGTGGACACGGCGGCGACCACACCGAGTGCGATCACCGTCGTGATGGCGCGGACCGGGAAGGCCAGCAGGGAGCGCAGGGCCGACCGGAGCACGGTCGGCAGCGGCAGGTAGGCGGTGTCCGCCTTCCGGCTGGCGAGGGAGGACAGCACCAGGGCGGTCGCCGTGATCCCGGCGGCGAACACGACGACACCTAGAACTGCCGTCAGCGCACCGGCGTTGATCACGACGGCGGCGAGCCCGGCGACGGTCGCGGCCACCAGAGCCCCGGCGGCGGCGGTCCGCAGTCGGAGCCGGCGGGTGCTGTGGACCGGGGGGACCGCCTTGAGCAGGGCGGTGGGATCCTCACGCAGGGCCGCGCGCGAGGGCAATACGGAGGCGAGGACGGTGACGGTCACGGCGACGGCGGCGAGTACCAGCGAGGTGGTCCAGGCGCCGTCCACCGGCCCCCAGTCCGCGCCTGCGCGTTCGGCCAGAACCGGCGCGGCCACGCGCGCCATGACCTGCCCCGCGACGATGCCCGCCAGGGAGCCGATCACGGCCACGCACAGTGCGTGCGTACGGAGGAAAGAGGACGTCACCTGGACGGGGGCGCCGAGGGCGGCGAGCAGTCCCATGTGCCGGCGCTGGCTGCGTACGATGACGGCGAAGGCGGCGGTCACCAGCAGGACGGTCTCTGCCAGCAGGCCGAGCCCGACCAGCAGGGCGGTGGAGTCCATGGCGTCGCCCTGCTCGGAGAGCGCGGCGGCCTGACTGCTGGGCACGTACGTGTATCCGGCGCTCTTCAGCTTCCCGGACGCGGAGGGCAGGTCCGCCCGCAGTGGCCATGTGACGAACCATCGGGGGCTGCCCAGGTCCTTCGCCGAGGCCAGCGCCGTGGTCGCCTTCGGCCCGCCCGGAGGAAGGGCGAACAGCCGGTGTCCGAGGTCGAACCGGTCGGAGACCAGCGCCGACACGGTGAACTGTTCGCTGCCGATGGAGACGCTCTGGCCGGTCTTGGTAATTCCGACGGCGTCCGCCAGGGCGGAGGAAAGCACGATCGTGCCGTCCTGAGCGGACGGGATGCCTTGGTCGACGCGGTAGAGGCCGTCGGTGAGGGGATCGGCCAGGTTGACCGCCCTTCCGTCGACGGTGCTCTGCCGTCCCTCCGGTCCCCGGATGGTGAGCCCGAGGACGTCGATGTCATAGGTGAGACGCGTTCCGTCGGGGAGCGAAGGTTTGAGCTGTTCGGCGAGCCGTGCGGGGGTGGTCGCGTCAGGGTTCCGCTCGCCGGACAGGGTGGTGAGGCGTCCGTCCGCGGCGCCGAACGCCGCTGCCTCGGCCTCCGGCATCGAGACGCCGGCGGTAGCGGTCACGGCGGCGACCCCTGTGCCGGCGGCGACGGGCAGCGCGATGGCGAGGCACACCAGCAGGGTGCGCAGGCGGCTGCGGCTCGCGAGACGCCAGCCGAGAGTCCAGGCGAGGCGGCGGTTGCGGTTCACGCGCCACCTTCCACGATACGGCCGTCCTGGATACGGACGATGTGGTCGGCCGCCGCGGTGACGTCGGGATTGTGCGTCGCGATCACACAGGCCACCCCTCCCGCCGTGACCTCGCGCAGCAACTCGACGACGCGCTCGCCGTTGGCGGAGTCCAGTGCCCCGGTGGGCTCGTCGGCCAGGACGAGCGGGCGCTGGTCGGCGATCGCGCGGGCGATGGCCACGCGTTGCTGTTCGCCGCCGGAAAGCTGGTCAGGGAACTTGCGGGTGTGCCGGGGGACTCCCGTTCTCTCCAGTGCCGTCGTCGCACGGCGACGGGCCTCCGCCCGCGCCATGCCGGACAGCTCCAGGGGTAAGCACACGTTCTCCAGCACCGTCATGGTGCGGATCAGGTTGTACTCCTGGAAGACGTAGGAGACCAGGCTCGCCCGGGTGCGGGTCAGCTCGGCCGGTCCCATCTTCGTCAGCACGTGTCCGGCCAGGGTGATCGTCCCGGAGGTGGCCTGCTCCAGGCCGCCGGAGACGTTCAACAGTGTGGACTTACCCGAGCCGCTGTGGCCGACCAGGGCGGTGAGTCCCGCCGCGTGGAAGTCGGCCGTGACCCCGTCCAGGGCCACGTGCCGTGTCTCGCCCGTGCCGTAGACCTTGTGGACGCCTTCGAGCCGGAGGACCGGTTCATCCGGTCCTCCGGCTCCAGGTGTGGTGGAAACCGCGGTGCGCATCTTCCGGGAACAACCTCTCTCACGATCTCGTCGTCGCTCCGCGGATCACTCCGCGGTTTCCACCGATGTCACCGCCAGTCAGAACGCGCGGGTCTCCATGATGGCGCCGCGCATCTTGAACAGGCAGAAACCGTTCTGCGAGTACTTCCAGCCGGTGACCCAGGACGTGTAGATGTCCGGAGCCGCGGCGCAGTCGGCGCGGCCACGGGCCTCGCCGCCCACGACGTCGCCGCAGGAGATCCACACGCCGTCGCTGTTCTTGCCGTAACTGCCCACGGCGCAGTCCGCGTACACCGCGTTGGCGCCGGTGGCCGCGGCCTGGGCCGGCGCGGCGGTCACGAGGCTGGTGAGTGCGGCGGCGGCGATACCGAGCGCCGCCACCTTGCGGCCGAAGTTGCCACGTAACACGAGATGTTCCCCCTCTGGGATGTGGGTCAGAACTGATCGTCAGTGGTGCAGGAGGAACACAACCGCTCACGCGGAACCGGCAGAACCGTGATTCGCGCCAGTCGAAGGACCAGCGAATCGACTGGTCTGGAGGAGACGGTAGTTGATATAGGTCTCGACCAATCGCTTGGAACGGCTGGAAGTGACCGCGCGCCGGATGCGGTCCTGCTGTGAAGTTGCGAAAGCGATGACCGGACGCTCATCGAGATGGCCGATCTTCATGGGTCGGGAAACGGTCGTCCTGGCTGAGGTGTGCTCTGAGTCGTAGGAGAGCCGGTCTTGTCGTAGTAGACGCCGGCGGAGTGCTGGATCGTGCGATGTGCGTAACCGTATGAGGGAAGGTGCCGTTCCACGGGAGCGTCATTGCCCTCGCGGTGGCAGGAAGCGACCGGAAAGCGCAACGGGAGCACCTCGCCGTTCGGCTCTACGCGCCGGTAACCGGCTGCACTGTCGAGCGGAGGCGCCGTGTGCTCGTGTGTGCGCATGCGATGCGACGGAACGGCAACCTTCGCTCTGTCGGTGTGCCCTGGAATTTCGTGGCTTCCGCCGGTGACCAGTACTCGGTCACCGGCGGGCCGGAGCCGCTGCTTCGTGTCAGTTGGTCTTCGTGTTGGTCAGATGGGGGCCGACATAACCAACGATCACCTGTCCGGTGGCGCCCTTCGTGTCGTCCAGGAAGTAGATCCTTGGTGAGGTGCTGCCCTTGGAGGCGAGTTTCAGATGGGCCTGCATTTCCTTGCGTCCGGAGGAATCCACTTCCAAGGGGACGGTGAAGATCCTCTCCGCGCCCCATCTGTTCATCGTCGTGTCGGACTCGACGGTGGCCAGTTGCTTGTGCGGCCAGTTCACCGCCCCTGGACGGTCCGACGTGCAGTGCTGGTAGAAACCACCGTTGCACCCCTCCCGGGCCGCCTGCGCGTAGGAGTCCAGCGCCCGCAGGGCGTTCCACGCCTTCGCCGCCCACACACGGGCCCGCTCCGTCTCGTCCAATTCGAGAGCCCTGCTCTTGCCGGCTGTGACCCGAACGCCTTCGAATGTGTCCAGCCGCTCCCACAGCTCCTCGAACGAGTCCGGTACGCCGGAAGGCTGCTCCGCGACGACGGTGTCGTCGTAACGGCCTTCCTCGCGAAGCCGACGCCGCAGGATGTCTGCCTCCGTCCGTGCCCGCTCGACGTCGTCCAGAGCCCGAAGGGCCTCCTCCACGTCGCCGTCCGCCCGTTCCACGGCCGCGTGCAGCTGCTCCTCCAGAGAGGCTGCTGTCCGGGCCGACAGGGCAGCGGTGCGTGAACCGCCCCGGGTTCGGTAGAGATCTCAGGTTGTGGTGGTGACCTGGGGTTTCGTGAGTTCGGTGTAGTAGTTGGCTTCGTATTCGACGGGCGGGATGTGGCCTATCTCACCGTGGAGTCTTCGGTGGT
>JAAXOU010000268.1 GCA_012396115.1 Streptomyces somaliensis DSM 40738
ACGCCCGGCATCCCGGCGAAGGTGTAACCGGCCACGTCGTAGCGGCACTTGTCGGAGAGGGCGCGGCAGTGCAGGCCCATCTGGTACCAGACGGAGGGCGGTTCCGGGGGCGGTCCCGGCGGGACGGGCGGCCAGGACGACGGCGCGGGGCCCGACCGGCCGTCCCCCTCGCCCTCCGACCCCGGCGCCCCGCCCGAGCCGACCCACTCGGCGCCGCCCGCGCCGAGCGAGGCGCCGACGGCCGGACCGACGGAACCACCGTCCGAGTCGCCCTCCGCCGAGGCCCGGGTCAAGGCGATGCGCGATCACCACCTGCCCGCCTTCTGGCCGGAAACGACCGCATCGCCGCAGGTCACGTCCGTATGACGTGATCGGCTTGCGCTAGGCGGGGGAGGGTGCGTATGGTAGTAGATCGTTTGATCCCATTTGCCCGGCGCCATGACCGAAGCGCGCCGCGTGTGGCGCGTACTCTCCCTTGCCGTGGCTGACCGCATCGAGGCGGTCGATTTGCTAAGCAGCGAAACACGGAGTTGACGGGCGCGTGCCGAGACTCCGGAAGGTTTCGCATTTCGCATGTCCATTTCCAGCACTGACACCGTTCTGAACGAGAACCCCGAGAACGCCGGGAACCCCCAGGACGACGCGACGGCCCCCGCCCCCGAGGCGGAGGCCCCCGCCGGCACCGGCGCCCCCCGCGCCGAGGACGAGACCGCCGAGGCGGAGGCCCCCGAGGCCGGCGCCGAGGACGCCGTCACCTTCGCGGACCTCGGGCTCCCCGAGGGCGTCGTCCGCAAGCTCGCCCAGAACGGCGTCACCGTCCCGTTCCCGATCCAGGCCGCGACCATCCCGGACGCGCTGGCCGGCAAGGACATCCTCGGCCGCGGCCGCACCGGCTCCGGCAAGACCCTCTCCTTCGGCCTGCCGCTGCTCGCCACGCTGGCCGGCGGCCACACCGAGAGGAAGAAGCCCCGCGGCGTCATCCTCACCCCGACCCGTGAACTCGCCATGCAGGTCGCGGACGCCCTCCAGCCGTACGGCGACGTGCTCGGCCTGAAGATGAAGGTCGTCTGCGGCGGCACGTCGATGGGCAACCAGATCTACGCCCTGGAGCGCGGCGTCGACGTCCTCGTCGCCACGCCGGGCCGGCTGCGCGACGTCATCAACCGCGGCGCCTGCTCGCTGGAGCAGGTCCGGGTCGCCGTGCTCGACGAGGCCGACCAGATGGCCGACCTGGGCTTCCTGCCCGAGGTCACCGAGCTCCTCGACCAGGTTCCGGCCGGCGGCCAGCGCATGCTCTTCTCCGCGACCATGGAGAACGAGATCGCCACGCTCGTCAAGCGCTACCTGAACGACCCGGTCAACCACGAGGTCGACAGCGCCCAGGGCAACGTCACGACCATGAGCCACCACGTCCTCGTGGTGAAGCCGAAGGACAAGGCGCCGGTCACCGCCGCGATCGCCGCCCGGAAGGGCCGCACGATCATCTTCGTCCGCACCCAGCTGGGCGCCGACCGCGTCGCCGAGCAGCTGTGCGACGCCGGTGTGAAGGCCGACGCGCTGCACGGCGGCATGACGCAGGGCGCCCGCACGCGGACGCTGGCCGACTTCAAGGACGGGTACGTGAACGTCCTCGTCGCCACGGACGTCGCCGCGCGCGGCATCCACGTCGACGGCATCGACCTCGTGCTGAACGTCGACCCGGCCGGCGACCACAAGGACTACCTGCACCGCTCGGGCCGTACGGCGCGCGCCGGGCGCTCCGGCGTCGTGGTCTCCCTGGCGCTGCCGCACCAGCGCCGCCAGATCTTCCGCCTCATGGAGGACGCGGGCGTCGACGCCTCCCGCCACATCATCGGCCAGGGGGGCGCCTTCGAGCCGGAGGTGGCCGAGATCACCGGCGCCCGCTCGCTGACGGAGGTGCAGGCCGACTCGGCCAACAACGCCGCCAAGCAGGCCGAGCGCGAGGTCGCCGAGCTGGCCAAGCAGCTGGAGCGCATGCAGCACCGTGCCGCGGAACTCCGCGAGGAGGCCGACCGCCTGATCGCCCGTGCGGCGCGCGAGCGGGGCGAGGACCCGCAGAAGGCCGTGACGGAGGCCGCGGAGACCGCCACCGCGGAGGCGGCTCCGGCCGCCGGGGCGGAGGTGTCCGTCCCCGCCCAGCGGGAGGACCGCCCGTCGTCGTACGAGCGCCGCGACGAGCGCCCGTCGTCGTACGAGCGCCGTGAGGAGCGTCCGTCGTCGTACGAGCGCCGTGAGGAGCGTCCGTCGTTCAGCCGCGACCGCCGCGACGAGCGGGGTGACCGCCGTGACGACCGGGGTGGTGACCGCGGTGGGTTCCGCCGCGACGACCGCCCGTCGTTCAGCCGCGACCGCCGCGACGAGCGGGGTGGCGACCGTGGTGGGTTCCGCCGCGACGAGCGTCCCTCGTTCAACCGCGACCGCCGCGACGACCGGGGTGACCGTCGTGACGAGCGGGGTGGTGACCGCGGTGGCTTCCGCCGTGACGACCGCCCGTCGTCGTACGAGCGTCGTGAGGAGCGTCCGTCGTTCAGCCGCGACCGCCGCGACGAGCGGGGTGGCGACCGTGGTGGGTTCCGCCGCGACGACCGCCCGTCGTTCAACCGCGACCGCCGTGACGACCGCCCGTCGTCGCACGAGCGCCGTGACGACCGCCCGTCGTTCAACCGCGACGGCCGTGACGAGCGGGGCGGTGACCGTGGTGGTTTCCGCCGCACCGACCGCCCGTTCAACCGCGACCGCCGCGACGACCGTCCGGCCGGCGGCCACCGCGCCGGCGGTCACGACCGCCCGTACGGCCGCCGCGACGACCGCCCCGCGGGCGGCCACCGGGGTTCCGGTTCCTTCGGCCGCCGCGAGGACAAGCCGCGCTGGAAGCGCAACGGCTGACACGCCGTAGGACCCCTGGGACGGGCCCGCACGCGACCTCCGGGTGCCGCGTGCGGGCCCGTCCGCCTTTCCGGGCCCGCCGGGAGCGGGTGTTGTGCCGATACCCGATCGGCTCACGCCCCGGGGCGGGCTATGCTCGTGGATGACCCGTCGAGGGCCCTTAGCTCAATTGGCAGAGCAGCGGACTTTTAATCCGTTGGTTGTGGGTTCGAGTCCCACAGGGCCTACCGGATCGGGAGCCGGTGTGCGGCTCCGACCACGGGTTTCGCGCCCCGGCCGCTTCAGGCGACCGGGGCGCCCGTGTGTCCGGGCCCTCCTCGCGCGCGACGCGCGGGCGGAGGGCCCCGCGCCCGCGGGCCCCACGGGCCCCACGGGCCGCCGGGAGGAGTGCGCGGGACCCGCCCGCGGGAAGCCGGCTTCCGTGTGGCGGCCGGAGGGGCGCCGGGGCAGGCTGGGGGGACAGGGGCGGGGCACGGCGCCGTGCCGCTGCCGGCCGGTGGAGCGGCTCCGCCCGGAAGCCTGCCCGACCAGGGAGCGGACCGCATGATCCATCCAGCAGACATCCGGGAGTGGCGGAACCAGGACGTCGTGGACCCGAAGGGGCACAAGATCGGCGTGCTGGAGGCGGTCTACGTGAGCACCGCCACGGACGAGCCGGCCATGGCCACCGTCCGCACGGGGCTGCCCACCCGCCAGCGCCTGGTGTTCGTCCCGCTCGACGACGCGACCGTCGGACCGGACTACGTCAGGGTGCCGTACGACAGGGGCACGGTCCGCAGGGCCCCCGCCATCGGGACCGACGGCGTGCTCGCCGCCGAGGACGAGCAGGCCGTCTTCGACCACTACGGCATGGCCTACCGGCCCGGTGCCGTCGGCGAGCGGCGGCTCGCCCGCCGCTGAACCGTCCCGTCACACGGAGGAGTACCCCGGCATGGCGATCTTCCTGTTCTTCGTCCTCCTGGCCGTCGTGCTCGGCCTCGTCGGCGTCGCTGTCGAGGGTCTGACGTACCTGCTGGTCGTCGGCGCCGTCGTCCTCGTGGCGGACCTGGTCTTCCTCGGCGCCCACCTCTCCCGGCGCACCCGGAGGCGCGCGGCGCGGTAGGCACCCCGCGGGTCAGCGCCGCGCCCTCGCCCCGCCACCGGTGTCGACGAGGATCTGCCGGGCCTGGGCGACGTTGTCCGCCCGGACGGCCTGCACCATCGCGGCGCGCGCCGCCTCCAGGGGGGTGTCCGGCGGCACGACGAGCAGCGAGAAGTGGTCCCGCTCCCCGCGGGTGATCAGGACGGTGTCGTCGCCCACGGGGAACGAGGTGATGTGCACCACCCGGTCGTCGATGACCAGGCGGACCGGCAGGCCGTCCCAGGCGGCGGCGTCCAGGCCGACGCGGGTGATCGGCCCGAGATGCTCGACCAGGGCGCTGACCAGGGCGGGAAGCTCCTCCGTGATGTCACGGGAGCGCGGCCACCACGCCCCGTCGAGGACGCCTTCGCGGGACTCCGTCGTCTCCAGCCGCAGGAGCGCCGTGCCGGGTGCCACCGCCTCATGACCGGTGCGGTGGAGGTGCTCGGGGGCGGCGGGTTCGTCGAAGTCGGTCATGCCGGTGTCCGCCTGTCTGGGGGTCCGGTCCCCCGGGCGAACCGGACGTTCGCCTTCCTCCCACCGTACTCCGCCCCACCGGCCCGGCCAGCCCGTCCGGCCACTCGTCCCACGGCTCGTCCGGGGCCGGTACGCCCCGGGGGGCGGGCTGGCCGCGCACCCTCGGGCGGGTCCTCCCGGGTGGTCGCCGCCGGTGCCGCGGGCTTCCGCACCGCGCCGCCGGAACCCTTCCCGGAACCCTTCCCGGAACCCTTCCCGGAGGACTTTCCGAGCGCCTCCCGGCCGACGGGACGGGAAATCGGTGAACGGTCTCCCCGGGATGGCGTAAGGTGGTGTTCACCGACGCGGGGTGGAGCAGCTCGGTAGCTCGCTGGGCTCATAACCCAGAGGTCGCAGGTTCAAATCCTGTCCCCGCTACTGGAACCGAAGGCCCGGTGCGCACAGCACCGGGCCTTCGGCGTGTTCGCGCGGCGGTGCGCTCGGGTCGGCGCGTACGGCGCGTCATCGCTACGGCACGCTGAGCCAGGGGAATTGACGGGCGGTCAGCGGCTCGGCGGGGCGTTGCGGAAACCGCGTCCCCCGGCGGCGAGTTGTTTTGAAGCGGCTTGTCCTTTTACGGGGCTTTGCTCCGATGTGGATCGGGCCGGTTCCCCGAAGGAACAGCTTGGAATGCGGACCTGGCTTCTATTAACGTTCGATAACGCAGCGCGGTCGCGTCAGTCGCCGCAAGAGGCGGCACCGTGCGCATGCGCCGAATCCCGCAAGGGAACCGGGGAACCACCGCACCTGGGGTGAATCGGGCCTTCACCGGCCCGTAGGAGACCTTCCTGCTCCGAACCCGTCAGCTAACCCGGTAGGCGGAGAAGGAAGGAAAGGAGCACGCCCCCGTGGCGTCCAACAAGCCTGCCCCCGAAGCCCCCTTCGTTCCTCACGGCACGATCGGCCACCCCGCCGCTCCGGGAGCCCCGGACACCGCCGCGCCCGCGGTCGCCTCCGAGTGGAACCCGACCGAGGACACCGTCCGCCCCGTCCGGGGACGGCACCGCGTCGTCAAGCAGCGCGGCGGCCTCGCCCGCAGCTCCACCGTCCTCGGGGTCGGCGTCATCGCCGCCGTCGGCGCGGGCGGCATGGCCACCGCGCACGACAAGCCCCGCGTCGCGATATCCCTCCCGGACGTCGGTCTCCCCGACGCCTCCTCGCTCCCCGGTGTCGGCGCGCTCCTCGGCGGCGACGTGGACGAGGCGCCCGACGAGGCGTCCGACGAGGCCCCGGCCCCCGCCGGCCTCGCCGTGCTCACGCCGTCCCCCGGGAGCGGCCCCGCCGGTGCCGGGAGCGCCGGGGCCGACGCGGGCGAGACGCTGCGGGCGCGCATCCTCCAGCAGGCCGAGCAGCAGCAGGCGTCCGCCGAGGCCGTGGCCCGCGCCGCCGCGGAGGAGGCGGCCGCGGAGG
>JAAXOU010000269.1 GCA_012396115.1 Streptomyces somaliensis DSM 40738
CGCCCGCCCCGGCGCGACGGCCCCGGGCACGCGTACGGCCCCGAGCGGCGATGCCGCCCGGGGCCGTACGCGTGCCACCCGGTATCCCTGACGGCCCGTCAGAACAGGCGCAGCTTGTCGTCCTCGACACCGCGCAGCGCGTCGTAGTCCAGCACCACGCAGTCGATGCCCCGGTCCGTGGCCAGCACGCGGGCCTGCGGCTTGATCTCCTGGGCGGCGAACACGCCCCGCACCGGCGCCAGGTGCGGGTCCCGGTTCAGCAGGTCCAGGTAGCGGGTCAGCTGTTCCACGCCGTCGATCTCCCCGCGCCGCTTGATCTCCACGGCGACCGTGCCGCCGCCGGCGTCCCGGCACAGGATGTCGACCGGGCCGATCGCCGTCGGGTACTCGCGGCGGATCAGCGTGTACCCCCCGCCCAGTGTCTCGATCCGGTCGGCGAGCAGCTCCTGCAGGTGCGCCTCCACGCCGTCCTTGACCAGGCCCGGGTCCACGCCCAGCTCGTGGGAGGAGTCGTGGAGTATCTCCTCCATCGTGATGATCAGTTTCTCGCCCGCCTTGTTGACGACCGTCCAGACGCCGGCGGAGCCGCCCTCCCCCTCCTTCAGGGTGCACGGGGGGGACATCCAGTTGAGGGGCTTGTAGGCCCGGTCGTCGGCGTGGATCGAGACGCTGCCGTCCGCCTTGACCAGGATCAGGCGGGGGGCGGAGGGCAGGTGGGCCGTGAGCCGGCCCGCGTAGTCCACGGAGCAGCGGGCGATGACGAGACGCATGGTCGGCAACGCTACTCGACGCACGCGGTTCCGCGCGATCCGGTGCCAAACGACCGTGATTCCTTGGCCTGTTGTGGGTCGGTCTCCTGGTGCGGTCCGGACGGCGCGCCTACCTTGGAAGCAGGAGGTCGCCACTCGTGCACTCAGCGTGTGCGCACGGGGGCTCCTCCTTCCCTGCCCGTAAGACCCCGCTCCCCGCGGGGTCGCGAGAGGAGAACCCATGTCGCTCGACGTCTCACCGGTCCTGTTGGAACAGGCCGAGCGAGGCGAGGTCGATGAAGCGGCTTTCGTCGACTGCGTCCGGACCTCCCTGCCCTTCGCATGGGAGACGATCAGTTCTCTGGTGGCCCGGCTGAGGGCGGACGGAGGAGCCTTCGCCGACAACCAGACGCCCCCGCCGGACGAGTACGCGCGCGGGCAGCTGCTGCGCGCGCTGGCGAGTGACGCGATACGGGGGGCGCTGGAGCGCCACTTCGGCGTCCGGCTGGCCTTCCAGAACTGCCATCGCGTCGCGGTGTTCCCCCTGGACCCGTCGGTCGACGAGCGGCTCGCCCGCTTCACCTCCGCGCGGGCCCAGCTGCTCAACCAGTCGCCCGGTCTGCGCGACTGCTGACGCCGCGCGCGTGTTGCCGCTCCGCACCGCACCGCGGGCACGACGGGTGCAGGGGCGGCAGCAGGCCGGGCGGGCCCGGCTCCCGTGCCGCCCGGCCGGCGCCGGTACGCCTCACCGCAGCAGCGGCAGGACCTCGGCGCCCAGCCGGCGCAGGTTCTCCTCCGTCGCCGCTAGCTGACCGGACCCCTCGGCCAGCAGCGCGAACCGCCCGATGCCCGTCCGCTCCGCCGTGGCGGCCAGCCGGTCCGCCGCCAGCCGGGGCGTCCCGACCGGATGCAGCCGGCACAGCAGCTCCGTGTAGGCGTAGGGGTCCCGCATCGACCGGTGCCGACCGTCCACGGTCACATGGGCGTCGAGCCCTTGGCGCAGCCAGCCCGGCATCGCCTTCAGCAGCGTCTCCTCCGCGTCCGCCGTGTGGTCGGCGATCTGTACCACGCCCGCCGACACATGCCGTCCGGCGATCCTCGCCACCTCGTCCGGGGCGTGCCCGACGGCGAGGGCCTCACGGCGCCACAGGGCGGTGATCTCCGCCTTCTCCTCGTCCCCGCAGTGCATCCCGAGCAGCATCGGCAGGGCGCGCTCCGCGGCGAGCCGGACGCTCCTCGGCGAGGTGCAGGCGAGGACCGTCTCCGGCGCGGCCGCCCCGTCGACCAGCTCGTCCGGCCGGGGGACGACCGCGACCTCCCGGAAGCGGTGCCGTTCGCCGTCCGCCCCGACCCGGTCCTCGCGCAGCCAGCGCAGCAGCAGGTCCAGCGACTCCGGGAAGTGCCGCTCGTACGCCTCCGGGCCCGTGCCGAACACCTCCAGGTCGACCCACGGCCCACCGCGCCCCACCCCGAGCGTGAACCGCCCGCCCGAGGTGATGTGCAGCAGCGACGCCTGCTCGCCCAGCGCGACCGGGTGGGCCGTCGGCAGCACGCTCACCGCCGTGCCGACCCGGATGCGCCGCGTCCGGCCCAGTAGCAGCGCGGCCAGGGTGACGGCGGAGGGGCAGACCCCGTACGGCACGAAGTGGTGCTCCGCGAGCCACACCGAGTCCAGCCCCACCTCCTCCGCGACCTCCGCCGAGCGCACCGCGCGGTGCAGCGCCTCGCTGTGCCCCTGGCCGGGAAACCCCGCCGCCAGCACGAAAGTCCCCACGCGCATCGTCCTGTGCCTCCTCGACCGCCGACGCCACTTCCCCCCACCGCCGACAACGCCCGATCCGCGCCGGAGGCAACGGCACGGGGCCGGGTTCTTGCGATTTTCGGCCGACCTCCCCCCGGGCGAGCGGCCGTTCGCACCTGTGTTTGCGGTGTCCCGGGGGCCGTCGCAGGACCCTTACGCTGGACGGGACACCCGTCCCGTCCGCCCCGTGAGGTGTTCCGTGTCCCCGCGCCGCAACCGGCCCCACAGGAGGGGCGGAGAGAAGTCCCCCGAGACCGGCGGGGCCGGCGGCGACCGTTACGGCGGGTTCCGGCGGACGGAGGCGTGGCAGGGCGAGGACTGGGCCGTGCGGGACGTGGCGGGCGCGGGCGCGACGGGGAAGCGGTACCGCTGCCCCGGCTGCGACCAGGAGATCCCCTCCGGCGTCCCGCACCTGGTGGCCTGGCCCGAGTACGGGGACGTGGACGACCGGCGGCACTGGCACCGGGGGTGCTGGAACGCCAGGGACCGCCGCACCACCCGGGTGCAGCGGTCCCGCAACGCGCCGCGCCGCTAGACGCCGCCCGGCGGATCGTGCGGCCCTCCGGCAAACCGCGTGCCGGTTCCGGTTCCGGTACGGGTCGGGGGCCTGGCGGATCACGAGCGGTCACTCCCGGAGCCGCACCCCCGCCGCCGGGTCGTCGCGGTGGCCGACGGGGTGATCACCGCGTTCGGCCGGGAGCGCCACCGGCGCCGCAACGGGGTGGGCCGGCCACCGGCCGACTCGAGAACTCCCGGGCGGTCGCCACTGGTCGCGGTGAGCGGGCCGGCGTCTTCCGCGGCGCGGTCACCGCGGCGGCGCTCCGCCCACGGCTCCGACCGCGCTCCGCCGGTCGGTCCTGGCGCCGGTCAGTCCTGATCGGTCCCTCCCGCCCCCCGGTCCGCGCAGTCGGCCGGTCCCGGGGCACCGCCGGGCGCCCGTACGCGACACCGTTCGGAGGCGCGGTGATCCACCCGCGTGGATCCGCCAGGGCCCCGCCGCGCTCGTACCGGCCGGGGCCGCCGTGCCCGGGACGCCACCCGGCGGCCGGTTCCGTCCGTCCGGGTCGCGGCGGAGGCCTCCGTGCCGCCGGCGGCGTACCTCCGGGCCGGTTCGCACCCCTTCGATTCCAGCCTCGACGGTGGGGCGGCCACTCGGCCCGGTCACCACCGGAACCCGGCGGCGGTCCGCCGCGGACCGCACGTCAGCCGACGAGGGCGACCGGGGCGTCCCAGGCGTTGCGGTCGACGGTGATGGTGTGACCGCGGCGGGTCTCCCTGCTGTTGGCCGTGTACTGGTGGCCGCGGCTGTGGCCGGTGTACAGCTTCGGGTCCCAGGGCCAGTCCCCGGTGGTGGTCTCCCGGCCGTTCCACAGGGCGTACCAGAGGTTGCCCGGCAGGTCCGTGCGGTCCCTGGCGGTGGCGATCGCCTTGGCGCTGGAGCTGCTGAAGCCGTAGAGGCCGGCGCGGTAGGTCTTGGCGCGCAGGGTCCTGGTGAAGGACCGCACATAGGTGAGGGTGGCGTCGTTGCACGCCTTGTCGGTGACGTCGTACGACTCCATGTTGAGGTAGATCGGGCTGCCGGGCCTCATGCCGAGCGCCGATGCCCTGGCGACCGCGTCGTTGGCGTTGCCGACCCCGACCGAGGCGGCGTTGGCCGCGGTGAACCTCTCCCTGTTCCCGCTCTTCTGGCAGGGCGGCTGCGCACCGACGTACAGGGGGATGATCCGCCAGCCGAGCGCGTCGACCGACTTCACCCAGGACCTGGTCAGGTTGGGCTGGGCGCAGCCGCGGTTCCTGCCGCCGACGTAGACCGCGACGCCGCCGTAGTAGGCGTTCTTCTTCCACGCCCTCATCGCGGTGAGCGAGGGGGCCGCGCAGGTGTCGAAGGCCCGGCCCGTGTAGGTCTTCTGCGCCGGCCACGCCGGGGCGGCCACCGAGGTCTGGGCCGTGACCCCGGCGCCGGCCACGACGACGGCGCCCGTTGCCGCCAGCGCGATGTAACGGTTCTTCTTGGACAAGCGGTGCTTGGGCATTCCCCACCCCGTACGACGTGTCGGATCGGGCCCCGGTGCTCCGGGTCCCGCGCGGCCCGCGAGGACGCGGCGGACCGGGCCGCTCCGGCCGCCTGCCCGGATCCCGCGCACCGGCTCCGGCCGCCGGTCGGGGCCGGAGCCGAGCGTAGCGGCCGGCCCCGCGCCCGTCGGACGGAAGGTCCCCCGATGGCCGAAAGGGGCACCGGCGCCGGCCCGCTCCTCCGTACCCGCGACCGCGGACGGGGCACGGCGGCCCCTCCCACTCCGCGAGCACGCCCGGTGGGGTCCCCGACGGGCACCGCGCACGGACCGGCACCGGCCGTCACCGGCGCGACGGGGGCCGCGGGGCGCCGTCCGCCACCGGCGGCGGGGCCGGCGCGGGCCGTGGCTCAGGCGTCCCGCCGGTCCAGCGCCGCGTACGCCCCGCCCAGCGCCACGGCGGTCACCCCCGCGATGATTCCCAGGGCCTCCCAGCCGGACGGCATCGACATGCCGCCGCCGATGTAGAGGGCGCCGAGCAGGGACGGGATGGAGTACTCGATGAGCGCGGTGCGCAGTCCGCTCAGCTCGTCGGTGTACAGGCCGATCGCCAGCACGTACGGCAGCAGCACCAGCCCGATCATCGTCGTGATCGACCCCGCCGAGTGCCGCAGCAGGGCCCCCACGGCGAGGGACAGCAGCCCCAGGCACGCCATGAAGAGGCCCACGCCCACCGTCACGCGGGCCCACTGCCCGCCGGTCGCCCCGCCCGACGTCCCGACGATCGCGACCTGCGCGGCCGCGGTGAGCGCCGAGACGAGGGACGTCGTCACGAAGACCAGCCCGGAGAAGACGACCGCCTTGGCGGTCAGCACCCGGCTCCGGCTGGGGCACGCCGTCAGCGTCGTGCGGATCATGCCCGTGCCGAACTCCGAGGTGATCGTCAGCACGCCCAGCGTGATCACGCACACCGTGGCGAGCAGCATCCCGAGCAGGCCCAGGCTGAGGACGGACACGCCGCTTTCGGGCGGGGTCGAGGGACTCTCGCCCAGGAGGAACGCCAGCAGCGCCCCGAGCCCCGCCACGAGCGCGACCATCGCGCCCAGGGTCCAGACCGTCGACCGCAGCGACCGCATCTTGGTCCACTCGGAGGCGATGGCGTCCCCGAGGTGGGCGCGGCGCACGGGGATGGGGGAGGTGTACGGGGTGGTGGTCATCGCGCGTCCTCGGTGCTGCTCTCGTGCGTACGGCTCCGCTGCGGAACGCCCCGGCCGGCGGGGCCGCCGCCGGCCGGGTCCCGGGGCGCGGGGGCGCCGGCCGGAGCGGGTGGCGGGG
>JAAXOU010000027.1 GCA_012396115.1 Streptomyces somaliensis DSM 40738
CTGCGGACGATCGCGAACGCGTGGTCCAGCTGGGCCTCCACGTCGCCCTCGGCGCCGGCCCGCAGCCAGCGCCGCAGCACGTGGTTGTGGGCCGTGACGACCGCGGACGCGGCCACCTCCCGGACGGCGGCGAGCAGGCGCTCGGCGGTCTCGCCGGGCCGCACCCCCGGCGGCGGCTCCAGCCCGAGGCGGCTGAGCACGGCGAGGAGGCCCAGGAGACGGGCGCGGGCGTCGGCGTCCGGGTCGGGGCGGGTGAGCGCCTGGAGGTCCCGCACGTCGAGGACCGGGTCGAGGCCGAGGCGCTCGGCGAGGGTGAGCACGGCCTCGTCCTCGCCGGCGGGGGTGCCGTCCGCGAGCCAGGTGTAGTCGACGGGCCTGCGGAACCCGTACGCGAGGGTGTGGCCGGCCCGCTCCCGGTCCCACCACAGGGCGACGACCGGCCAGGGTCCGCCGACGGCGAGGGCGGTGGCCCACCCGGTGGCGATCCGTTCGACCGGTTCGGAGCCGTCGCGCCAGGGGCGCCCCTCGGGGACGAGGAGGCTCCAGCCCGCACCGGCCGGGGCGAGGACCCCGCGCTCGCGCAGCAGGCGGGCCGGGGCGGCGGCCTCGTCGGGGTCGGCCCGGCAGAACAGCAGCACGCCGGTCGGTGTCGCGTCCATGGGTCATACGCTAGGGCAGTTCGCCCGTTCCCGGCGGATCCGACGCGTTGCGCCCGGTCCGCACCCCGTACGGGGCGGAGACGAGGCGCGCCGCTCCCCACCCGCCGCGGACGGCGGACGGCGGAACGCGGAAGCGGCGGACCGGGCGGGCGACGGGGTGCGGCGGGGCCGGGGACGGGCCCGGGTCGGGGGCGGGGCCCGGGTCGGAGGCGTACGGGACGACGGGGCACGGCGGGCCCCCGGGGACCTCGGGGACCTCGGGTTCCAACGGTCCCCGCCCGTACGCGCCCGGCCCCGGGCCCCGTCCCGAGCCGGCCCGTCCGAGCAGGCTCGTCCCGAGCCGGCCCCGTGCGGGCGGCCTCAGGAGGCGGGCGTCAGCACGATCTTCCCGAACAGGTCGCCCGACTCCATCCGGGCGAAGCCCTCCCGCGCCCGGTCCAGCGGCAGCACCTCGTCGATCACCGGCCGGACCCCGGTCGCGGCGCAGAAGGAGAGCAGGTCCTCCAGCTCGTCCTTGGAGCCCATCGTCGAGCCGACGACCTTCAGCTCCAGGAAGAAGATCCGGGTCAGTTCGGCGTGCGGGGGCCGGTCGCCGCTGGTCGCGCCGGAGACGACCAGGGTGCCGCCGGGCCTCAGCGACTTGATCGAGTGGGACCAGGTGGCGGCGCCGACCGTCTCGATGACGGCGTCCACCCGCTGCGGCAGCCGCGCCCCCGGCTCGAACGCGTCGACGGCGCCCAGGTCGACGGCGCGCTTGCGCTTGGCCTCGTCGCGGCTGGTGGCGAAGACCCGCAGTCCGGCGGCCTTCCCCAGGACGATCGCGGCGGTCGCGACGCCACCGCCCGCGCCCTGGACGAGCACGGAGTCGCCGGGGCGGACCCCGGCGTTGGTGAAGAGCATCCGGTACGCGGTGAGCCAGGCGGTGGGGAGGCAGGCGGCCTCCTCGAAGCTCAGCTCCCGGGGCTTGGGCAGCACGTTCCAGACGGGCACGGCGACCCGCTCGGCGAACGTGCCCTGGTAGCGCTCGGTCAGGATGGAGCGGGGCTCCCGGGGCCCGACCCCGTGGCCGGTCTGGCCGATGACGGAGTGGACGACGACCTCGTTGCCGTCCTCGTCGACGCCGGCGGCGTCGCAGCCGAGGATCATCGGCAGTCTCTCCTCGGGCAGGCCGACCCCGCGCAGGGACCACAGGTCGTGGTGGTTGAGGGAGGCGGCCCTGACGGTGACGGTGGTCCAGCCCGGCCGTGCTCCGGGCTCCGGGCGGTCGCCCAGTTCGAGGCCGTCGAGGGGGCGGTCGGGGTCGATGCGTGCGGCATAGGCGGCGAACATGGCCCCGAGACTAGGGGCGCGCGGTGGGCGGCGGAACCACGCCCCCCTGTGACGCGCGTCCCTCCCCCGCACGGGCGTCGCCCGGCACGCCGGAGGGCCGCGCGGTCCGCCCCCGCACGGGGTCGCCGCACGGCCCTCCGGGTCGGTCAGCGGCGGGCGACGCCCTCCGCGCGGGCGGCCGCCGCGACGGCCGCGGTGACCGCCGGCGCGACGCGCTCGTCGAACGGCGAGGGGATCACGTAGTCGGCCGCGAGCTCGTCGCCGACCACGCCCGCCAGCGCTTCGGCCGCCGCGATCTTCATGCCCTCGGTGATGCGGGAGGCCCGCACCTGGAGGGCGCCCGCGAAGATCCCGGGGAAGGCCAGCACGTTGTTGATCTGGTTCGGGAAGTCCGACCGGCCGGTGGCCACGACCGCCGCGTACTTGTGCGCGACGTCGGGGTGGACCTCCGGGTTCGGGTTGGCCATGGCGAACACGAACGAGTCCGGCGCCATCGACGCGACCGCCGCCTCGGGGACCGTACCGCCGGAGACTCCGATGAAGACGTCCGCGCCGGCGAGGGCCGACTCCAGCGAGCCGGACAGCCCGGCCTTGTTGGTCAGCTCGGCGAGCTCCCGCTTGACCGGGGTCAGGTCGTCCCGGTCGCGGCTGACGATCCCCTTGCGGTCGGCGACCGCGACGTCGCCGAGACCGGCCCCCAGCAGGAACTTCGCGATCGCCACGCCCGCCGCGCCCGCGCCGGAGATCACCGCGCGCAGGTCGCCGAGACCGCGCCCGGTGAGCCTGGCCGCGTTGCGCAGGGCCGCGAGGGTGACGATGGCGGTGCCGTGCTGGTCGTCGTGGAAGACCGGGATGTCGAGGCGCTCCTGGAGCTTCCGTTCGATCTCGAAGCACCGGGGCGCCGAGATGTCCTCCAGGTTGACCCCGCCGAAGGAGGGGGCGAGCCGGACGACGGTCTCGACGATCTCGTCGGCGTCGGTCGTGGCGAGCGCCACGGGAACCGCGTCCACGCCGCCGAACTGCTTGAAGAGGATGGCCTTGCCCTCCATCACGGGGAGGGAGGCCTCGGGCCCGATGTCGCCGAGGCCGAGGACGGCCGTGCCGTCCGTGACGACGGCGACGACCTGGGACTTCCAGGTGTAGTCGTGGACGAGTTCGGGACGCTCGGCGATGGCGCTGCACACCTTCGCCACGCCGGGCGTGTACGCGAGGGACAGGTCGTCCTTGTCGCGGATCGGGACGGTGGCCCGCACGGCCATCTTCCCGCCCCGGTGGAGGGCGAATGCCGGGTCGAAGGGCTCGTCCGGAACGTCGTGCGCGCCTTCGTCGGTATCGCTGGCGCCACGAGGGTTGACGATCTCCGCTGCCATTGGGTTGACCCCTTAATCATTCATGGTTCGAGGGTGGCCACTCCTGGTTGAGGAGGGTGGGCGGGCACCGCGTCCGTGCCTCGCGGAAGGCGGTTGGCCCACCCCCGCGGGGACTGGTACGAACGCGCGGGCGCGCCGCACAACGCGCCCTGAGCCCCGGGTGAGGGGTGTAAGGATCCTTCTTACCCGACGGACGCCCCGGGGGACGAGTCGGATCCGCCGTGGGGCCGGTCACCGGGCCCTGCGGGGCCGCGCCGGGCCGCTCCGGCGCGGCGGACCCCGGGGGTGGAGCACCGGTCGTTCGGCCCGGAGCGCCCCTCGCCCGGGTGACATGACTCATAGGCGGATGTCTGGACAAGTCGCCCCCGGGCCGGATTGCCGTTGTCCCCTCGTCCATATCGCGAGATCGACAGGAGATTTTCCGGTGCGGCAATGAGTGGTCCGCAGAAGGTCCGTCCCTGGCGGGAGGGCTCGCCGGGGTTCCGGAGTCGCCCGTTATCCGATTTTGACATGCGGAGCCCCTTGTGGAGGGGGGTCCGAATGGCAAGATGCCGTAACCACACGAGGCCGCGACGTTCGAAAACGCGTTCCCGATTCATTGGCATTCCTTTCACCCGCCGGAGGAACCCGACCATGACCGCAAGCACCACCCGCCGCCCGGTCTCCGCGAAGACCCGGACGCCGCGGTCGTCCCGGACCGCCGTGGTCGCCGCGACCGCGGTCGCCGGCGCCCTGCTGCTCACCGCGTGCGGCGACCAGACGCAGAGCGGGGCGTCCGGCGGGGGGACGAAGGCGGCCGCCCCCTCCGCCCCGCTCGCCGACAGGCTGCCGCAGGACATCCGCGACAAGGGCGTCATCAAGGTCGGCTCGGACATCGCGTACGCGCCGGTCGAGTTCAAGGACAAGGACGGCAAGGTCGTCGGCATCGACCCCGACCTCGCCGAGGCCATGGGCCGGCAGCTCGGCGTGACGTTCCAGTTCGAGAACGGCACCTTCGACACGCTGATCACCGGTCTGCGCGCCGACCGGTACGACATCGCGATGTCCGCCATGACGGACACGAAGGACCGCCAGCAGGGCATCGACTCGGAGACGAAGAAGAAGGTCGGCGAGGGCGTCGACTTCGTCGACTACTTCAGCGCCGGCGTCTCCCTCTACACGAAGAAGGGCGACGACAAGGGCATCAAGTCCTGGTCGGACCTCTGCGGCAGGAAGCTGGTCGTGCAGCGCGGCACGGTCTCCGAGGACCAGATCAAGTCCGAGTCGAAGAAGTGCACGGACGCCGGGAAGCCCGCGATCGCGATCGAGTCCTTCGACAACGACCAGCTGGCCCAGACCCGCCTGCGCGCGGGCGGCGCGGACGCCGGCTCCTCCGACTTCCCGGTCGCCGCGTACACGGTGAAGACCTCCGGCGGCGGCAACGACTTCCAGATCGTCGGCGAGCAGGTCCAGGCGGCCCCGTACGGCATCGCCGTCGCCAAGAAGGACAGCCGGCTGCGTGACGCGATCAAGGCCGCCATGGACGCGATCATCGCCAACGGCGAGTACAAGAAGATCCTCGACAAGTGGGGCGTCGCCCAGGGCGCCGTGACCGAGGCCAAGATCAACGGCGGTTCCTGATTACCGGTCGGCAGCGACAGGCCACTGAGAGGCACCACCACTGTGACAACTGAGCTGAAGAAGGACCCGGAGGGCTCCGTCCCGCCCTCCGGCCCCGAGGCGATCAAGGCGATCCCGGTCCGCCACTACGGCCGGTACGTCAGCGCCGCCATCGCCATAGCCGCCTTCGTCGCGATCATCTACGCGTTCGCACAGGGAAAGATCAACTGGGACGCGATCCCCGGTTACTTCTTCGACGGCCGGATCGTCGAGGGCGTCGGCCAGACGCTGCTCCTGACCGTCCTGTCGATGACCATCGGCATCGTCGGCGGCATCCTGCTCGCCGTCATGCGGCTGTCGAAGAACCCGGTCACCTCGTCCATCGCCTGGTTCTACATCTGGTTCTTCCGGGGCACCCCGGTCCTGGTCCAGCTGTTCGTCTGGTTCAACCTGGGCCTGGTCTTCGAGTACATCAACCTCGGCCCGGTCTACAAGGACGAGTGGTCCGACTTCATGACGCCGTTCCTCACGGCGCTCCTGGGCCTGGGCCTCAACGAGGCCGCGTACATGGCCGAGATCTGCCGGGCGGGCCTCCTCGCGGTCGACGAGGGCCAGACCGAGGCCGCCCACGCGCTGGGCATGAGCCACGGCAAGACCCTGCGCCGCATCGTGGTCCCGCAGGCCATGCGCGTCATCGTGCCCCCCACGGGCAACGAGGTCATCAACATGCTGAAGACGACCTCGCTGGTGGCGGCGGTGCAGTACTACGAACTCCTGCGCAACGCGCAGGACATCGGGCAGGCGTCCGGCGCCCCGGTGGAGATGCTGTTCCTGGCGGCCACCTGGTACCTGATCATGACGTCGATCCTCAGTGTCGGGCAGTACTACCTGGAGCGGTACTACGCGCGCGGAAGTTCCCGCTCGCTTCCGGCCACCCCGTGGCAGAAGGTGAAGACGCACCTGCTGTCGTTCTCCAGCCGGCAGGGAGGCACGGCATGACCGCGACCGCCATGGTGAAGGCCGAGGGCGTCCACAAGTCCTACGGCACCGCGCACATCCTCAAGGGGATCGACCTGGAGGTGGCGCCGGGCGAGGTGTTCTGCCTCATCGGCCCGTCCGGCTCCGGCAAGTCGACCTTCCTGCGCTGCATCAACCACCTGGAGAAGATCAACGCCGGCCGGCTGTACGTCGACGGGGAACTGGTCGGCTACCGCCAGAAGGGCGACAGGCTGTACGAGCTCAGGGACAGCGAGGTCGCGCTGAAGCGGCGGGACATCGGCATGGTGTTCCAGCGCTTCAACCTCTTCCCGCACATGACGGCCGTGGAGAACGTCATGGAGGCCCCGGTCCAGGTCAGGCGGGAGTCCAAGGCGGTGGCCCGGGAGCGGGCGCTGAAGCTGCTGGACCGGGTCGGCCTCGGCGACCGCGCCGGGCACTACCCGTCCCAGCTCTCCGGCGGCCAGCAGCAGCGGGTGGCGATCGCCCGGGCGCTGGCGATGGAGCCGAAGCTGATGCTCTTCGACGAGCCCACGTCGGCGCTCGACCCGGAGCTCGTGGGCGACGTGCTGGACGTCATGCGGGACCTGGCCGAGTCGGGCATGACGATGGTCGTCGTCACCCACGAGATGGGCTTCGCGCGCGAGGTCGGCGACTCGCTGGTGTTCATGGACGGCGGCGTGGTGGTCGAGTCGGGCAACCCGCGGGACGTCCTGACGAACCCGCAGCACGACCGGACGAAGGCGTTCCTGTCGAAGGTGCTCTGACCGGCCCGGCGGGCCGCGCGGCCGAGGGGCGGTACGGGTGCCCGGCACCCGTACCGCCCCTCCGCGTGCGCGCCGCGCCCCGGGGCGGTGCCGGGGAACCGGGGACGCGGTCCCTTCGTGGTACTCCCGGTGAGCACGCGTCGTGGAGCGTGCGGGGGACACGGCCCGATACGGTGGCCGGGTAACACCCGAGGGTTTTTTCCGTCCCTTACTCTTGAATCGTCGGCCCCAAGACCGCCCCGGTGAGGACTTCTCGTGGAACTGGCCTCCTACTCGGACTACGCCGTACGTCTGGTGAACACCGAGGAACCGGCGCGCGGCAGGGACCGCCTCACCTCCGTCGAGGCGGTGCGGGAGCTGTTCGACGGGATGACCCAGATGTCCCGCCGGCTGACGGACACCGACGTGAACCGGTTCCGGGCGGTGCGCGCGCGGCTGCGGGCGGTCTTCACCGCGGCCGACGGGGGCGACCGGGCGCGGGCGGTGGACCTGCTGAACTCGCTGCTGCTGGAGTTCCCGGTCAGTCCGCAGATCTCCGGCCACGACCTGCTCGACGCCGAGGGCCACCCCCGCTGGCACATGCACCTGGCCGAGCACCCGTCGAACGCGACCGCCGGGTACGCCGCCGTCGCCGCCATGGGCCTGGCGTTCCACCTCACGGAGTTCGGCGCGGACCGGCTGGGCCTGTGCCGGGCGGCCCCGTGCCGCAACGCGTACCTGGACACCTCCACCAACCGCTCCCGCCGCTACTGCTCCGACCGCTGCGCCACCCGCGCGAACGTGGCCGCCTACCGGGCCCGCAAGCGCCTGGAGACCGGGCGCGCGGGCACCGGCCGCACGGCCGAGAGGAGCCACGCCAGCACGACGCCGGCGGACCGCTGACGCCCGGGCCGGACGCCCCGGTACCGCGCCCGGACGCGGCCCAGCACCAGTTCGTCGGGGACCGTCCCGAAGGCCCTGCTGTCCACCGCCTCGGCGGCCCGGTTGTCCCCCAGCACCCACCAGCCGTCCCCGCGCCGCTCCGCCAGCCGCTTGACGATCAGCAGGTCCTGCTGGAGCGGGTGGCGCAGCACGGCCACCGCGCCGGGGCACAGCGGCGCCCCGTAGTGCACCAGCAGCCGGTCGCCGTGGTGCAGCGTGGGCACCATGGAGGGCCCCGTCACCTCCGCGACCCCGAAGGGCAGCAGGGGCCCGCTCCCCCGTTCCGTCATCGCCGTCCACCGCCCGCCGGGGTTCCCACGCCTCGTTCCTCCACCGGTCCCATGATCTTCCCGGACTTTCGTCCTAAGCCCCAGGGGGCGCTCGCGAAAACCGCTCCTCCACCGAGTAATGTCCCACCTGAGAAGACGATCACGAGGAAGGACAGCTACATGCTCTCCCGCCTGTTTGCCCCGAAGGTGAAGGTCAGCGCCCACTGCGACCTGCCCTGCGGTGTCTACGACCCCGCCCAGGCCCGCATCGAGGCCGAGTCGGTCAAGGCCGTCCAGGAGAAGATGGCCGCCAACGACGACCCGCACTTCCAGGCCCGCGCCACGGTGATCAAGGAGCAGCGCGCCGAGCTCGCGAAGCACCACGTCTCCGTGCTGTGGAGCGACTACTTCAAGGCCCCGCACTTCGAGAAGTACCCGGAGCTGCACCAGCTGGTCAACGACACCCTGAAGGCCCTGTCGGCCGCCAAGGCGTCGACGGACCCGAAGACCGGTGAGAAGGCCCTGGAGCTCATCGCCGAGATCGACCGCATCTTCTGGGAGACCAAGAAGGCCTGATCTCCCCGGGCCCTTCCGGACCGGCGGCCTCCTGGTCGCCGGTCCGTCCCGTACCCGGGAGCCGGGCGTCTGCCCGGTACCGCCCGGGCCGCCCGGGAAGGGGCGCCCCCGGGCAGGGGCCGGCGCGGGCGGGGAACAAGGTCGCCGACCGGGTCGGAGCGGCCCCCGTCACGACGGGGACGGACCGCCGTCTGCCCGCGGGTGACGGCCCGCCCCCGGGGTCCGCGTCCCCTACGCGCGGAGGCGCCCCGCGCGGCACCGGGCGGGGCGCCGCTCCGCCGCGGCGGGAGGCGCGGCGTGCGCGGTCACGCCGCCTGGATCAGGTCGCGGGCGAAGCGCGTGCCGGGCGGGAGCTGCCGCAGGATGCGGTCGAGGGCCCGCTCGAAGTCGCCGCCGGTCACGCCCGACTCGTACGCCGCTCCGCCGCAGTGCAGGGTGAGTTGCAGGTCCGTCCGCTCGGGCGACCCGTCGGAGAGCGCCTCGCCCAGTGCCAGCAGACAGCTCAGGGTCGCCTGTTGGGCCGTGCCCTCGGTCAGCACGGGCAGCGGCAGGTCCCATTCGAGCACGCAGCCGGTCAGCGGCAGCCCGCCGCTCTCCTCGTCCGCCCGCAGGTCGGCGAAGCCGCCGCCCGAGTAGAGCACCCCCCTGACGCGGGTGCTGACGTTCCGCCCGTCCGACGTGATGAGGATGGCTTCCGCTCCCCGGCGGTCCCGGTACCAGCCGGTCCAGACGTCGGTCGACTCCGATGACTCCGATGACATGGCGCGGACTGTAGCGGTACACCCGTCCCCGGTCCGGAGTCGGACACCCCCGGTGCCCGACTTCAGCCGATCTCGGCGCTGTCGCCCCGGTCGTTCCCCGGTGGTCCCGCGGCCCCGTGCGGCGGCCTGCCGAAGAGGTCGCACTCCGGGTTGCCGCACGGCCGGGGCCGCCAGGTGGGGACCCACGCGCCGAGCACCTTGCTCCGGTGTATGGCCTTACCGACAGGCTGTCCGCAGGAGGGGCACACCGGCTCGGCGGCCGGCGCCTCCCGCGGGCGGCGGACGGTACGGCGTCCTTCGCTGCCCATGCCTCCAGGGTATTGCGGTTCAGCGGTTCCTGCCGTACCGGCGGACGACGACGCCGTTGCCGAAGGCCCGGACGTCGCGCAGGGCGAAGTCGGCGGGGGTGAAGGCGGCGCCGCCGAACATCGGCATCCCCGAGCCGTAGAGCTGCGGGTACGTCTTGACCACCAGCTCGTCGACCTCGTCGATCAGCGCGCCGGCGACGCCGGCGCCCCCGCACAGCCAGATGCCGAGAGGGCCCTCCTCCGCCTTCAGGGCGCGGACGCGGGCGACCAGGTCGCCGGAGACGATCTCCACGTCGGGGTGGGGGGAGGTCCCCATGGTGCGGGAGGCGACGATCTGCCGGAGGTGGCCGTACGGGCTGGGCATGCCGGCGTCCAGGCCGAGGCGGTAGCTGCCGCGGCCCTGGACGACGGTGTCGAAGTGCCGGTTCGGGGCGTCGGCGATGCCGAGCGCCCGGCGTCCCTCCGTGTTGAGGGTCTCGGGGTACTCGGTGGCGAGGTGGCCGAGGTACTCCTCGTCCAGGAAGCGGAACATCGAGGAGGCGTCGCCCTCCGGGTCGCCGATGAAGCCGTCGATCGAGCAGGCGACGAGGTACGTCAGGGTGCGCAAGCGGTGGTCCTTCGCGTTTCCGGAGGGGGTGGCCGGGCGGGCGCCCGCAACCACTACAGTTAGAGTGCTACAAACGTAGTGGTTACGGCAAGGACGATTTTCGGACACCCGCCACTCGGGGCGGAGAGGGAGGAAGGCCCATGGCCGGCAATCCGGCGCGCAGGCTCGCGCTGCTCGACGCCGCCATCGACGTACTGGCCCGCGAGGGGGCCCGGGGGCTGACGTTCCGGGCGGTGGACGCGCGGGCCGGCGTCCCGGCCGGCACGGCGTCCAACTACTTCTCCAGCCGGGACGACCTGCTCACCCAGGCGGGCTCCCGCATCCACGTCCGCATGACCCCACCGCCCGAGCGGATCGAGGCCGCGATGCGCCCCGAGCCCGACCGCGCGCTGGTCGCCGAGCTGATGAAGTGGCTGGTCCGGCGCATGACGGAGGAGCGCACCGACTACCTGGCGATGCTGGAGCTGCGGCTGGAGGCCACCCGGCGCCCGGCGCTCCGGGCCGAGCTGAGCAGGGCCGTGCGCGAGGAACTCGACCGCAACACCCGCTTCCACCTGGACGCGGGGCTGCCCGGCGACGCCGGCACCGTCCTCACCCTGTACCTCGCCATGACCGGCCTGCTGCTGGAGCACCTCACCCTGCCCGGCGTGCTCCCGCCGGCGGAGCTGGACCGGACGGTCGACGCCCTCGTCGACCGCATCGTGCCGGAGGCCCACACGGGCCGGGACCAGGACCGGGGCCGGGGCCGGGGTCGAGACCGGGACCGGGACCAGGACCGGGGCCGTTAGTCGGCAGCCGGTACGGACCGGCCCCCGCCGCCCGCGCCCGCGGGTCCCCGGCCCCGCCCGGGCCCGTGGGCGGCGCACAATGGGCGGGTGAGTCCACCCGATCCCGCCGCCGTCCTGGGGCCCCGGCCACCCTCGCCGCTGCGGCCGGTCGACGACGACCGGTTCGCCCGGCGCGGGCTGCGGCTGCTGCTGAAGCGCGACGACCTGATCCACCCGGAGTTGGTGGGCAACAAGTGGCGGAAACTGGCCCCCACCCTGGCCGCGGCGGCCGGGCGGCCGGTGCTGACCTTCGGCGGGGCGTACTCCAACCACCTGCGGGCCACCGCGGCGGCCGGGCGGCTGCTGGGCTTCCCCACCGTCGGGGTGGTCCGCGGCGACGAGCTGGCCGGGCGGCCGCTGAACCGCTCGCTGGAGCGGTGCGCGGCGGACGGGATGCGCCTGGTCTTCGTCGACCGGGCGACGTACCGCGCGAAGGACGACCCGGAGGTGGTGGCGCGGCTGCTGGAGGACGCGCCGGAGGGCACGGTGGTCGTCCCGGAGGGCGGCAGCGGCGCGGCGGCGGTGCGCGGCTGCGCGGAGCTGGGCCGGGAGCTGCGGGGCCGGGCGGACGTGGTGGCGGTGGCGTGCGGCACGGGCGGGACCCTGGCCGGACTGGCGGCGGGCCTGGCGCCGGGGCAGCGGGCACTGGGCGTGCCGGTCCTCAAGGGCGGCTTCCTGGGCCGGGAGGTGCGGGCGCTGCAGACGGCCGCGTTCGGCGGCCCGGTCGGCGGGTGGGACCTGGACGACCGTTTCCACTTCGGCGGGTACGGGCGGACGGGCCCCGCCCTGGAGGCGTTCGCGGAGGACTTCGCGGCGCGCCACGGGGTGCCGGTGGAGCGGCTGTACGTCGCCAAGATGCTGTACGCGCTGGTGGCGCTGGCCGAGGAGGGCGCCTTCGTGCCGGGCACGACGGTCGCCGCGGTGGTGACCGGGCGGCCGGATCCGGACGGGGGGCGGCGAGCGTGAGACGCGGACGGTTCGACCGCCCGGGAGCTGGGTACGTCAACCCTCCGCCGGGTCCTCGGGATTGGCTGCGGCAACCCCCTAGCCACCTTGAGTGTCCATGTGTCTACCATCAGTGACGCCCGTTGGTCCGGGGTCCCCGGCGACACGACGGCGCTGATCGCGATAGCGTCACGGCGACTACGCGTTTCGCGTACCGCACGGCTCCGGGGGATCTCGCTCCCCCGGTCCCCGAACGAGTTCGTGCCACCTTGGAGGTGAGGGTGTCCCAGATCGCAGGCGAGCCCGGGACCCAGGACTTCGTGGAAGTCCGGCTGCCCGCTGCGGGTGCCTACCTGTCCGTGCTGCGTACGGCCACGGCCGGCTTGGCGGCGCGTTTGGACTTCACCCTCGACGAGATCGAGGACCTGCGCATCGCGGTGGACGAGGCGTGCGCGATCCTGCTCCAGCAGGCCGTGGCCGGCTCGGTCCTCAGCTGCGTGTTCCGGCTGGTCGACGACTCGCTGGAGGTCACGGTGTCGGCGCCCACCACCGACGGCCGCGCCCCCGAGCGGGACACGTTCGCCTGGACGGTGCTGTCCGCCCTGGCGGGCAAGGTGGACTCCTCGGTCGCCGAGGACCGCACGGTCTCGATCAGCCTGTACAAACAGCGCGGCGCGGGACCCGGGCCGGCGTGATGGACGGGGACGGTCCGGTGCGGGACGAGGGACGCGGCCCGCGGGCCGTGGACGCGGCGGAGGGCGTCGCGGGCATCCCGGAACAGCAGGCGCGGCCGCACCCGGTGGACGGTCCGGCGGAGGCGCCGGCGCGGACGCGGGCGGAGCGGGCGCGGATGGGCGAGGGCGGGCAGCGCGGCAGGAACCAGCGTCACGACCCGCAGGACCGGAGCGGCGCACGGGCGCTCTTCGTCGAGCTGCGCGGCCTGCCGGACGGCTCGCCGGAGCGGGCCGAGCTGCGCAACCGGCTGGTGCGGATGCACCTGCCGCTCGTCGAGCACCTCGCACGCCGGTTCCGGAACCGGGGCGAGCCGCTGGACGACCTGACGCAGGTCGCGACGATCGGGCTGATCAAGTCCGTGGACCGGTTCGACCCGGAGCGGGGCGTCGAGTTCTCGACGTACGCGACGCCGACGGTCGTGGGCGAGATCAAGCGGCACTTCCGCGACAAGGGCTGGGCGGTCCGGGTGCCGCGGCGCCTGCAGGAGCTGCGGCTGTCGCTCACGACGGCGACGGCGGAGCTGTCCCAGCTGCACGGACGGTCGCCGACCGTGCACGAGCTGGCGGAGCGGCTGGCGATCTCCGAGGAGGAGGTCCTGGAGGGCCTGGAGTCGGCGAACGCCTACTCGACGCTCTCGCTGGACGTGCCCGACACCGACGACGAGTCGCCCGCGGTCGCCGACACGCTGGGCGCGGAGGACGAGGCCCTGGAGGGCGTCGAGTACCGGGAGTCCCTGAAGCCGCTGCTGGAGGGCCTGCCGCCCAGGGAGAAGCGGATCCTGCTGCTGCGGTTCTTCGGCAACATGACGCAGTCGCAGATCGCCCAGGAGGTGGGCATCTCCCAGATGCACGTCTCCCGGCTGCTGGCCCGCACGCTGGCCCAGCTGCGGGAGAGGCTCCTGGTGGAGGAGTGACCCGGTCCGCCGGCGGACCGGCGGGCGGTCAGGGGGTGCGGCCGGTGATGCCCAGGGCCCGGGTGGTCGCGGGGTGGACCAGGAGCACCAGCCCCGCCACCGCCGCCGCCGCCAGCGCGATCCCCGCCGGGATCGCCGCGCCCGCGCCCGTCAGGAGCGTGTACGCCACCGGCAGCGCCATGATCTGCGTGATGATCGCCGGACCCCGGCTCCAGCTGCGGCACAGCAGCAGGCCCCGCGCCGCCAGCAGGGGGATGAGGCCGAGCGCGACGAGGGTCGCGCCGCCGGTGAGGGCCTGGACGACGCCGTCGGGGGTGCCGGTGAGGGTGCTCACCAGGACGTAGAGGCCCCCGGCGACGAGGGCGAGCGCCTCCAGCCCGGTCACCGCCGCGGCGGCCGTCACACGGGCGGGGCGCGGCGCGGGGGCGGGGTTCCGTTCGCTGCTGCTCACCCCAGCAGGGTAGCCGCCCCTCCCCGGCCGCCCCGGATCCGGCACCACACGGGGTGGGTAACCTGGCGGGCATGCGCGCACTCCTCGTGGTCAACCCGGCAGCCACCACCACGAGTGCCCGCACCCGTGACGTGCTGATCCACGCCCTCGCCAGCGAGGTGAAGCTGGACGCCGTGACGACGGAGTACCGGGGCCACGCCCGGGACCTGGCCCGGCGGGCCGCCGACGCCGGCGACGTCGACCTGGTCGTCGCGCTCGGCGGGGACGGCACCGTCAACGAGGTCGTCAACGGACTCCTGCACCGCGGGCCCGACCCGGACCGGCTGCCGCGGCTGGCGGTGGTGCCGGGTGGGTCCACGAACGTGTTCGCCCGCGCCCTGGGGCTGCCGAACGACGCGGTCGAGGCGACCGGCGCGATCCTCGACGCCCTGGGCAAGCGGCGGAGCCGGACCATCGGGCTGGGCCTGGCGGCCGGCACCCCCGGCACGGAGGACGAGGCGGTGCCGGCCCGCTGGTTCACCTTCTGCGCGGGCCTCGGCTTCGACGCGGGCGTGATCGGCCGGGTCGAGGAGCAGCGGGAGCGCGGCAAGCGGTCGACGCACGCGCTGTACCTGCGCCAGGTCGTCCGCCAGTTGCTGGCGGACCCGTACCGGAGGCACGGCACGATCACGCTGGAGCGGCCGGGCCACGACCCGGTCGAGGGCCTGGTGCTGTCGATAGTCTGCAACACCTCCCCCTGGACGTTCCTGGGGAACAAGCCGGTGTACGCGTCGCCGGAGGCGTCGTTCGACAAGGCGCTCGACGTGCTGGGGCTCAGCCGCCTCTCGGGGCCCGCCGTCGCCCGGTACGGGACGCAGCTGCTGACCTCCAGCCCGGAGCGCGGCCCGCAGGGCAGGCACGCGGTCTCCCTGCACGACCAGATCGACTTCGCCTTGCATTCCAAGGTCCCACTGCCGTTCCAGATGGACGGAGACCACCTGGGGCTCCGTACGAGCGTGACGTTCACAGGCGTTCGTCGTGCACTGGGTGTGATTGTGTGAGCGGAAGGGCTGTTGACCCTTTATCTCGAACGCATGGACCGGGATCCACCCTATAGAAGTACGGCTGTGACCTAGCCGACACCGAGGAATCAAAAAAAACTTTCTGGAAGGGGTTGTATCCGCCGTCGAGGTTTGCGAGTCTCTTCCTGGCGATCGGGACGGCCCGCAGCACCGGCCTCCACTGAGAGCCAGAACCCCTCCTCAACCCAGGACCACACCAGTCCGTCTGGCAGTCGGCCCTTCACTTGCGGGGGGATTCGTGAAAGCGTTCACATTCACAAGCAACTTGCACGCAACACCAAGGAGAGGTAGCAGCCATGGACTGGCGTCACAACGCCGTTTGTCGTGAGGAAGACCCCGAGCTGTTCTTCCCCATCGGCAACACCGGTCCTGCGCTGCTGCAGATCGAGGAAGCCAAGGCCGTCTGCCGTCGCTGCCCCGTGATGGAGCAGTGCCTGCAGTGGGCGCTCGAGTCCGGCCAGGACTCCGGCGTCTGGGGCGGCCTCAGCGAGGACGAGCGTCGCGCCATGAAGCGCCGCGCCGCCCGTAACCGGGCGCGGAACGTCAGCGCCTGAGCACCGCCACCGCGCCTCCCGAATAGCAGCGCGCAGCAGTAACCCACAGCGTTCGAGCCCCGGACCGCACGATGCGGTCCGGGGCTCGCTGCCGCCCGCGCCCCTTCCGGCGCGCCGGGCGGGGGTCACTTGTGCGCGCGGACCGGGATGTCCAGCACCACCCGCGTGCCCCGGCCGGGGGCCGGGCGCATGGCGAACGTGCCACCCAACTCCCCCTCCACCAGCGTCCTGACGATCTGCAGCCCCAGGTTGCCCGCACGCTGCGGGTCGAAGCCCTCCGGCAGGCCCCGCCCGTCGTCCTGGACGGTGATCAGCAGCCGGGCGTCGCGGCCGTCGCCGCGGACCGCCGCGACCTCGACCGTGCCCTGCTCGGCCGGGGCGAAGGCGTGCTCCAGGGCGTTCTGCAGGACCTCGGTGAGCACCATGGACAGGGGGGTGGCGACCTCGGCGTCGAGGATGCCGAAGCGCCCCTCGCGCCGGCAGGCGACCTTGCCCGGCGAGATCTCCGCCACCATCGAGATGACCCGGTCCGCGATGTCGTCGAACTCCACGCGCTCGTCCAGGTTCTGCGACAGGGTCTCGTGGACGATGGCGATCGAGCCGACCCGGCGCACCGCCTCGTCCAGCGCCTCCCGGCCCTGGTCGGAGTCCATCCGGCGGGACTGGAGGCGCAGCAGCGCGGCGACCGTCTGGAGGTTGTTCTTCACCCGGTGGTGGATCTCCCGGATGGTGGCGTCCTTGGTGATCAGCTCGCGCTCGCGGCGGCGCAGTTCCGTCACGTCGCGGAGGAGGACGAGCGAACCGATGCGGGTGCCCTTCGGCTTGAGGGGGATCGCGCGGAGCTGGATGACGCCGCCGTTGCCCTCGACCTCCGTCTCGCGGGGGGCGTAGCCGCTGGCCAGTTTGACGAGCGCCTCGTCGACCGGGCCGCGGGAGGGCGCCAGTTCGGCGGTGATCTGGCCGAGGTGCTGGCCGACCAGGTCGGCGGCGAGGCCGAGGCGGTGGTACGCGGAGAGCGCGTTCGGCGAGGCGTACTGGACGACGCCGTCCGCGTCGAGCCGGATCAGGCCGTCGCCGGCGCGCGGCGAGGCGTCCATGTCGACCTGCTGCTCCGGGAAGGGGAAGGCCCCCGCGGCGATCATCTGGGCCAGGTCGGAGGCGGACTGGAGGTAGGTGAGCTCCAGCCGGGAGGGCGTGCGGACCGTGAGCAGGTTGGTGTTGCGGGCGATCACGCCGAGGACGCGGCCCTCCCGCCGCACGGGGATCGACTCGACCCGTACGGGGACCTCCTCGCGCCACTCCGGGTCGCCCTCGCGCACGATGCGGCCCTCGTCGAGGGCGGCGTCGAGCAGCGGACGGCGGCCCCGGGGGACGAGGCGGCCCACCATGTCGTCCTGGTAGGAGGTGGGCCCGGTGTTGGGGCGCATCTGCGCGACGGAGACGTAGCGGGCGCCGTCGCGGGTGGGCACCCACAGCACGAGGTCGGCGAAGGAGAGGTCGGAGAGCAGCTGCCACTCCGAGACCAGCAGGTGGAGCCATTCGAGGTCGGACTCCCCGAGGGCGGTGTGCTGGCGTACGAGGTCGTTCATGGAGGGCACGCCTGCGAGCGTACCCGCGCGGCCGAGCCTGGTGCTTTGCCGGTCCGTGGGGGAGGATGGACCGGCAGCCCCTCCTCCGTCGCCGGACGGGCGGGGCCGGTCCGGCGAAGACGGGCGAGGACCGTCGAGTGAAGACCTCCGCCCTCCCCGCACAGGGGGCGGATCGAGGCTCCGGCGCTCTCCACCCCCACTGCGCCGAAGCCTCACCCACGGCCGCGGGACCGCACACCCCGGCCGTCGCGACCCCGGGTTGCGGTGCCGGACGGGTCGAGGGTCCCGTCGCGGCGCCGCGGCCCGCGGGTGCGTCCGGGCCCGGCCCGGCCCCACCCCCATCCCGCCCCCGTTTCCGTCGGGGTCCGGTCCGTCGTGCTCTTCCCGGACGCCGTCCCCGGCGAGTGCCGCCCCGCGTGTGAGGTGCCGGGGCGTGCGCCGGCCCCGTGGGCGCGGGCCCGGACGGGGGCCGCCCCGTACGCGGCGTGCCCGGGTGGTGGGCCGCCGGGGCCCGCGGGGGTTCCTCCGGGAGGTCGCCCGGCCCGCGTCCCGGTGCCGGGGTGGGCGGGGACGGGTCGGAGCGGACCTCGGGGGTACCCGGCGTGCGGAGCGGCGCCGCAGGAGGGGCCCGGGGGGCGGGGCCTGGGAGGACGGACCCCCTTCCGGTAAATTGGTCTATACCGCCCTTCGGGCGCCTTTCCCTCCCCCTCCCAGATCGGCAGGCCAGCGTGGAAGTCGTCATCGTCCGAGACGCCGAGGCGGGCGGCGAACTCGTCGCCGGGGCGGTCGCGGACCTCCTGCGCCGCAAGCCCGACGCCCTGCTCGGCGTGGCCACCGGCTCGACGCCGCTGCCCGTCTACGACGCCCTGGGCGCCATGGTCCGCTCCGGTGCGGTGGACGTCTCGCGCCTCCGGATCGCCCAGCTCGACGAGTACGTCGGACTGCCGGCCGGGCACCCCGGGTCGTACCGCTCCACGGTGCTGCGCCAGGTGGTGGAGCCGCTGGGCCTGGATCCGGCGTCGTTCATGAGCCCGGACGGCACCGCCGACGACGTGCGGGCGGCGTGCGAGGCGTACGACGCGGCGCTCGCCGAGGCGGGCGGCGTGGACCTGCAGATACTCGGCATCGGCACGGACGGTCACATCGGCTTCAACGAGCCCTGCTCGTCGCTCGCCTCCCGCACCCGCATCAAGACGCTCACCGAGCAGACCCGGGCCGACAACGCGCGGTTCTTCGGGGGCGACGCCGACCGGGTGCCGCAGCACGTCGTCACCCAGGGCATCGGCACCATCCTGGACGCCCGCCACCTGGTCCTCCTCGCCACCGGCGAGAGGAAGGCCGAGGCGGTCGCACGGGCCGTGGAGGGCCCGCTCGCCGCCTTCGTCCCGGCGTCCGCGCTCCAGCTGCACCCGCACGCGACGGTCGTCGTCGACGAGGCCGCCGCCTCCCGGCTGGAGCTCGCCGACTACTTCCGCCTCGCCTACGCCCGCAAGCCCGCCTGGCAGGGCCTGTAGGCTCCGCGCCGCACCCGGGACGGCACCCCGGGCGCCCGGTACCCGTGCCCGGGGCGCTACGCGCCGGCGACGACCTCCGCCGCCGCGATCCCGCAGACCCGCGCCGCACCGTGCGTCGCGATGTGCGGGGCCCCGCGCGCCGGGGCCCGGTTCAGCCCCATCTCCACGACGACCGTGTCGGGGCGGACGGCGAGCAGCCCGTCCAGCGCCTCCGCCATCCACCGATGGCGGTGCGCGTCGCGCACGACGGCCACGACGCGACGCCCTCCGGCCGCCCGCAGCACGTCCCCGGCGGCGGCGTCCGGGCCGTACCTCCCGGTCCGCGTGCCCGGCAGCAGCCGCTCCAGTTCGGCGCCGACACCCCACGGGGTCGCGTCGCCCACCGCGATGCCGGCGCCGGGGACGAAGGAGGCCACGTACGGGGCCGCGGCGGGCAGCGCGTACGGCCCCTCCGCCGGCGTCACGCGCAGCGCGCGACGGGCCGCCGCCAGACCGGTTCCGGTGCCGGGCGCGGTCCCCTCCTGCACCGCCGCGCCCGGCCCCGAGCCGGCCCCCCCGACCCGGTGCGCCCGGGTCCAGGACGCGAGGGCGCGCACTCGCGCCGCCGCGTCGGCCAGCCGCTCCTCGGGCAGTTCACCGGTTCGTACCGCTTCCACCAGCGCGTCGCGCAGGCCCAGTACGATCCCCTCGTCCGCCGGGCCGCCGCCGACGCAGACGGCGTCGGCGCCCGCCGCGATCGCGAGGACGGAGCCGCGCTCGATGCCGTACGCCGACGCGACGGCCCGCATCTGCATGCCGTCGGTGACGATCGGCCCCCGGTGGCCCAGTTCCCGGCGCAGCAGTCCGGTGAGGATCCGCGGGCTGAGGGTGGCGGGGCGGTCGGGGTCGAGCGCGGGCAGCAGGATATGCGCGCTCATCACCGATTTGGAACCCGCGGCGACGGCCGCCCGGAAAGGCGCCAGTTCACGGGCGTGCAGTGTGTCCGGTTCCACATCGATACGGGGCAGCGCGAGGTGTGAGTCCACATTCGTGTCGCCGTGCCCGGGGAAGTGCTTGGCGCAGGCGGCCACGCCGGCGGACTGCAGGCCCTCGACGTACGCAGCGGTGTGCCGGGAGACGAGTTCCGGGTCGGCGCCGAAGGACCGCACGCCGATGACCGGGTTGTCGGGATCCGAGTTGACGTCGGCGCAGGGCGCCCAGTTCAGGTCCACCCCGCAGGCGGCGAGACGGCGGCCCAGCCCGCGTGCGACGGAGCGGGTCAGATCCGGGTCGTCGACGACGCCGAGCGCGAGGTTGCCGGGGAAGGAGGAGCCGGTGCGCGCCTCCAGCCGGGTGACGTCGCCGCCCTCCTCGTCGACGGCGATCAGGAGGTCCTCGCGCTCGGCGCGCAGCCGGGCGGTGAGGGCCGTCAGCTGCCCGGGCGCGGCGATGTTGCGGGCGAACAGGCCGACCGCGCCCAGCCCCTCGCCGACGCGCCGCAGCAGCCAGTCCGGCGGGGCGGTGCCGGTGAAACCGGGCTGGAGGACGGTGAGGGCGTCGCGGCGGAGCGCGTCGGAGGTGCCGGGCGGGCGTGGGGCCATGGGACCGGCCGTCCTTTCACCGCGCCGGCCGCGGGACCCGCGGCGGTCCGGCGCCGGACGAGGGGAGGGGATCGGGACGGCCATCATGCCCCGCCCCCGCCCCCGCGGAGCCCGTGCGGCGGCGGGGCGGCCCCCTGTCCCCGCCCCGGGCAGGCGGCCGGGGTACGGGCCGGGTCCCGGAGGTGGCGAGGGGGTGTATAAGAGGAGCTGTCGTGTCCCCCACCGGACCGGTCCCGCATCCGAAAAGGGACGACGATCCGTGACCGGTCCGTGTCACCATGTGGGCCGCGGCGGACGGGGAGCCGGCGGCGGCACAGGAGTCGGAGAGGCGGGCCATGGTCACGGACGGTGGCGGTACGGGGACCACGGGCGGGCTTCCGTCCGAGGAGGGGGCGGCGGCCGGAACGGCCCGCGTGCCGAAGTACTACCGGCTCAAGCGCCACCTGCTGGAGATGACCGAGACGCTGCCCCCCGGCACCCCCGTGCCGCCGGAGCGCACCCTGGCCGCCGAGTTCGAGACCTCCCGCACCACCGTGCGCCAGGCGCTCCAGGAACTGGTGGTCGAGGGGCGCCTGGAGCGGATCCAGGGCAAGGGCACCTTCGTGGCGAAGCCCAAGGTCTCGCAGGTGCTGCGGCTCACCTCGTACACCGAGGACATGCGGGCCCAGGGCCTGGAGCCGACCTCCCGGCTGCTGGACGTCGGGTACGTCACCGCCGACGACGCCCTCGCGGAGCTGCTCGACACCGGGCCCGGCAGGCGGGTGCTGCGCATCGAGCGGCTCCGCCTCGCCAGCGGCGAGCCGATGGCCATCGAGACGACGCACCTGTCGGCCGAGCGCTTCCCGGCGCTGCGCCGCTCCCTGGCGAGGTACGGCTCCCTCTACACGGCGCTCGCCGAGGTGTACGGGGTGCGGCCGGCCGAGGCCGAGGAGACCATCGAGACCTCCCTGGCCACCCCGCGCGAGGCCGGGCTGCTCGGTACGGACGTGGGCCTGCCCATGCTGATGCTGTCCCGCCACTCGATCGACGAGCACGGCGCCCCCGTGGAGTGGGTCCGGTCGGTGTACCGGGGCGACCGCTACAAGTTCGTGGCGCGCCTCAGGCGGCCCGCCGACGAGTAGCGGCGCCGGCCGCGGCGGAGGTCCGGCCCTCCGCCGCGGCCCCTCCGTTCACAGGGGCCACCGCGGTGGCCGCAGTCACACCGTTACCCGGCAACGGGTTCCCCGCGGCCGGGCCGTCCCCTAGATTCACCGCATCCACGGTTGATCACGAGGGGACGGTTTCGTCATGTCCGAGGCGGTACGAGGGAAACAACCGGTCGTCACGCCCGTCCGGGTGGTGATCGCGCTCTGCCTGGTCGCCCCGTTCGTCGCGATGCTCTGGGTGGGCTCCTACGCCCGGACCGAGCCCGTGCTCATCGGGGTGCCGTTCTTCTACTGGTACCAGATGCTGTGGGTCCTCCTGTCGACCGCGCTGACCATGGTGGCGTACCGGCTGTGGCACCGCGACCAGCGGGCCCGTGCCTCCCGGGACGGGGGTGCGGGGCGGTGAAGGACGGTGTCAACGGCGTCGCGCTCGCCGTCTTCGTCTTCTTCTTCCTGCTCGTCACGGTGCTCGGCTTCGCGGCCGCCCGCTGGCGCAGGGCCGAGAACGAGAACAGCCTGGACGAGTGGGGCCTGGGCGGGCGCTCGTTCGGCACGTGGATCACCTGGTTCCTGCTCGGCGGCGACCTGTACACGGCGTACACCTTCGTCGCCGTCCCCGCGGCGGTCTACGCGGCGGGCGCGGCCGGCTTCTTCGCGGTGCCGTACACGATCCTCGTCTACCCGCTGATCTTCGTCTTCCTGCCCCGCCTGTGGTCGGTGTCGCACCGGCACGGGTACGTCACCACCTCCGACTTCGTGCGCGGCCGGTTCGGCTCCAGGGGCCTGTCGCTGGCGGTCGCCGTCACCGGCATCCTCGCCACCATGCCGTACATCGCGCTCCAACTGGTCGGCATCCAGGCCGTGCTGGACGTGATGGGCGTCGGCGGCGGCGAATCGACGCACTGGTTCGTCAAGGACCTGCCGCTGCTCATCGCCTTCGGCGTGCTCGCGGCGTACACCTACTCCTCCGGACTGCGCGCCCCCGCGCTGATCGCGTTCGTCAAGGACGCGCTGATCTACCTGGTCATCGCGGTCGCCATCGTCTACATCCCGGTCAAGCTGGGCGGCTTCGACGCGGTCTTCAGTGCCGCGGGCGACGCGTTCGCCCAGGTCAACCCGGTCGCCGACAAGCCGCGCGGGGCACTCGTACTCGGTGAGGCGGACCAGTGGAAGTACGCCACGCTGGCGCTCGGCTCGGCGCTGGCGCTGTTCATGTACCCGCACTCGATCACCGCGACCCTGTCGTCCGGCAGCCGCGACGTGATCCGCCGCAACACGACGATCCTGCCGCTGTACTCGCTGATGCTGGGCCTGCTGGCGCTGCTCGGGTTCATGGCGATCGCCGCCGGCATCAAGGTCGACAACGGCCAGCTGGCCATCCCGCAGCTGTTCGAGGACATGTTCCCGGACTGGTTCGCGGGCGTGGCCTTCGCCGCGATCGGCATCGGCGCGCTCGTCCCGGCGGCCATCATGTCCATCGCCGCGGCGAACCTGTTCACCCGCAACGTCTACCGGGACTTCCTGAGGCCGGACGCCACCCCGGAGCAGGAGACCAAGGTGTCCAAGGTCGTGTCGCTGCTGGTGAAGGTGGGCGCGCTCGCCTTCGTCCTGACGATGGACAAGACGGTCGCCATCAACTTCCAGCTCCTGGGCGGCATCTGGATCCTCCAGACCTTCCCGGCGCTGGTCGGCGGCCTGTTCACCCGCTGGTTCCACCGCTGGGCGCTGCTCGGCGGCTGGGCGGTCGGCATGGTGTACGGCACGTGGACCGCGTACAACGTGGCGGGCCCCACGCAGAAGCACTTCGGCGGTTCCGCGTCGGAGATCCCCGGCATCGGCGAGATCGGCTACATCGGCCTCACCGCGTTCGTGCTGAACCTGCTGGTCACGATCGTCCTCACCGTCGTGCTGCGGGCGGCCGGGGCGCCGGAGGGGGCGGGGGCCGGGGCGGAGGAGGGCGCCTCCGTGGTGGCGGTCGGGGGGCTGGTCCGTGTGGTGAGCCCCCGTACGGCGGCCGGCGGCGAGGCCCGGCTGGAGGCGCTCGACCCGGCGACGGGCGCGGTCCGCTGGGGCGTCGGCCTCGGCTCGTACGCCCAGGTCGTGCACGGCGCCGACACGGTGCTCGTCGTCCACGGGGACGGGCGGGTGCGGGCGTTCGACGCCGCGACGGGCGCCGGACGGTGGACGGGCCGGCCCGCGGCGCGCGGCGCGCAGTGGGTGGCCGGGGTCGCGGGCGGGCCGGTGTTCGCCGCGGCGGTCGCGGGGGACGGCGCGTCGACGCTGGTCAGCGCCGTGAACCCGGTGGACGGCAAGGTCCTGTGGGACGAACGGGTGCCCGGGTCGCTGACGCCCGTGCAGGCGACGGGGGAGGCACTGGTGCTGCTCTCCGCCGACAAGGACCTGTACACCGACGCCGTGGTGCGGCTGGACCTGGGTGACCGGGGGGCGCGGCGGGTCCCCCTGACGGCGGCGGCCGACCAGGCGCAGGCCGTGGTCGACGGGGAGACCGCGTACGTGGTCGGGTCGGGCGGGTCGCTGGCCGCGGTCGACCTGGGCGCCGGGCCCGGGCGGGAACGGGAACGGGAGCGGTGGCGGCTGGAGACGGGAGCGGCACGGGTGTCGCGGCCGGTGGTCGCGGACGGCCGGGTCCTCCTGGTGGCCGGCGACGGGCGGCTGCTCGGGATCGACGCCGGGCGCGGGGTGCCGGTCGGGCAGAGCGGGCCGCGGATGGCGGCCGGGATCGTGCCGTCGCTGGCCCCTCCGGTGGTGTCCGGGGGCAGGGTGTACGGCGGGGCGCCGGACGGGGCGGTCTTCGCCGTCGACCCGGCCGGGTGGTGACCCGGCGCGGGACGGGGACGGTCCGGGACGGGGGCAGTCCGGGGGCGGTCCGGGCCGGGGCCGGGGCCGGAGGTCCGGCGCGGCCGGCGACCCGGCGCGGACGACCGCCCGGCGCCGGACCGCCGCTCCCCGCCCCGGGACGCTCCCGTGGACGTCAGGGGAGCTTCGTGACGTCGCGGACGGCGCCCTTGTCGGCGCTGGTGGCCATGGCCGCGTAGGCGCGGAGCGCCGCCGAGACCCTGCGGGTGCGGTTCCGCGGGGCGTACGCGCCGGCCAGGGCGGCGCGGCGGGCGGCGAGGACCGCGTCGTCGACCAGCAGCTCGATCGTCCGGTTCGGGATGTCGATGCGGATCCGGTCGCCGTCCTCGACCAGCGCGATCGTGCCGCCGGACGCCGCCTCCGGGGAGGCGTGGCCGATGGACAGGCCGGACGTGCCGCCCGAGAAGCGGCCGTCGGTGACCAGCGCGCAGGTCTTGCCGAGGCCGCGGCCCTTCAGGAAGGACGTCGGGTAGAGCATCTCCTGCATGCCTGGGCCGCCCTTGGGGCCCTCGTAGCGGATGACGACCACGTCGCCGTCCCGCACCCGCTTGTTCAGGATCTTCTCGACGGCCTCCTCCTGCGATTCGCAGACGACCGCCGGGCCCTCGAACGTCCAGATCGACTCGTCGACGCCGGCCGTCTTCACGACGCACCCGTCGACCGCCAGGTTGCCCCTCAGAACCGCGAGGCCGCCGTCCTCGGAGTAGGCGTGCTCCGCCGAGCGGATGCAGCCGCCCTCGGCGTCCAGGTCCAGGGCCTCCCAGCGCTCCGACTGGGAGAACGCCTCCGCGGAGCGCACGCAGCCGGGCGCCGCGTGCCACATCTCGACGGCCTCGGCCGACGGGGAGCCGCCGCGCACGTCCCAGGTCTTCAGCCAGTCCGCGAGGGAGGGGCTGTGGACGGCGTGAACGTCCTCGTTGAGCAGGCCCGCGCGGTGCAGCTCGCCCAGGAGGGCGGGGATGCCGCCGGCGCGGTGCACGTCCTCCATGTAGTACGTGCGGTCCTTCGCCGTGTTCGGCGCGACCTTCGCCAGGCACGGCACGCGGCGCGAGACGGCGTCGATCTCCTCCAGCCCGAAGGGGACGCCGGCCTCCTGCGCGGCGGCCAGCAGGTGCAGGATCGTGTTGGTGGAACCGCCCATGGCGATGTCCAGGGCCATCGCGTTCTCGAAGGCCGCGAACGTGGCGACGCCGCGGGGCAGGACCGACGCGTCGTCCTGCTCGTAGTACCGCCGGGTGATCTCGACGACGGTGCGGGCCGCGTTCTCGTACAGGGCGCGGCGGGCCGTGTGGGTGGCGAGGACGGAGCCGTTGCCGGGGAGGGACAGGCCGATGGCCTCCGTCAGGCAGTTCATCGAGTTGGCGGTGAACATGCCGGAGCAGGAGCCGCAGGTCGGGCAGGCGTTCTCCTCGATGCGGAGGATGTCCTCGTCGGAGACCGCGTCGTTGACCGCGTCGGAGATCGCGTCGACCAGGTCGAGCGTGCGGACCGTGCCGTCGACGAGGGTGGCGCGGCCGGACTCCATGGGGCCGCCGGAGACGAAGACCGTCGGGATGTTCAGGCGCAGCGCCGCCATCAGCATGCCGGGGGTGATCTTGTCGCAGTTGGAGATGCAGATCAGGGCGTCCGCGCAGTGCGCCTCGACCATGTACTCGACGGAGTCGGCGATCAGGTCGCGCGAGGGCAGCGAGTACAGCATGCCGCCGTGGCCCATGGCGATGCCGTCGTCCACGGCGATCGTGTTGAACTCGCGCGGGATCGCCCCGGCGGCGCGGACGGCGTCGGAGACGATCCGGCCGACGGGCTGGAGGTGCGTGTGGCCGGGGACGAACTCGGTGAAGGAGTTGGCGACGGCGACGATCGGCTTGCGGCCGATGTCCTCGCCCGGTACCCCGGAGGCCCGCATGAGGGCGCGGGCGCCCGCCATGTTGCGGCCGTGGGTGACTGTGCGGGACCTCAGCTGGGGCATCGTCGCTCGCTCCTCGTCAGAGAGACTGGCTCCTCCGAGCGTACGTCGCCGCTCCAGGTGGTGGACGCCGCGTCCGCATGGCGGGACGGCCGGCTCGCCTGCCGGGCACCCCTCCCGCCCGCGCCCCCCGTATGGGCCTCGCCCCGTACGGCCCCGGCGCGCGGTCAGTCCTCCGTGAGGTACCGCTGCAGGGTCGGCGCGACCATCGCCACGATCGCCTCCGGCTCCGCCGACGCCAGCGGCTCGACCCGGATCGCGTACCGCAGGATCGCGATGCCGACCATGTGGGAGGCGGCCAGCTCCGCCCGGAACCGCGGGTCCGGTACGTCGAGGTCCTCGGCGACCCGTTCCAGCAGGCGCCGCAGCACGTAGCCGCGCAGCACCTTCGCCGCCGCCTCGTGCGTGAGCGCCGAGCGGATGACCGCCAGCAGCGGCGCGCGCGTGGCGGGGTCCTCCCACACGCCGAGGAAGTACCGGGCCAGCCGCTCCCCCACGCCCTCGGGACCGGAGCCGATCACGGCGGGGACGACCAGCGCGGGCTCGAAGGAGACCTCGACGGCCGCCGCGAAGACCTCCTCCTTGGTGCCGAAGTAGTGGTGGACCAGCGCCGCGTCGACACCGGCGGCCTTGGCGACGCCGCGCACCGACGTCCTGTCGTAGCCCCGCTCGGCGAACTCGGCGCGGGCCGCCTCCAGGATGCGCTCCCGGGTGCCGGGCCCGTCCGCGCGCCCGGCGGCGGGCGGCCGCCCCCGGCCCCGGCGCGGCGCCGTGCCGCCGGTCACGGGAGGCGGGCCGACGACGCCAGGTGCCTGCGGGTGAAGGCCAGCGCCTCGGCGAGGTCGGCCTCCCGTTCGGCGGCGGACATGGCGCGCCGCGTGTTGACCTCGATGACGACGTGCCCGTCGAAACCGGTGCGGGCGAGGTGCTCCAGCAGTTCGGCGCAGGGCTGCGTGCCGCGGCCCGGCACGAGGTGCTCGTCCTTCGCGGACCCCCGCCCGTCCGCGAGGTGGACGTGGCCCAGCCGGTCGCCCATCCGGGAGACCATCGCCATCGCGTCCGCGCGCGCGGTCGCCGTGTGGGAGAGGTCGACCGTGTAGTGGCGGTAGTCGTCCTTGGTGACGTCCCACTCGGGGGCGTACGCGAGCATCTCGCGGTCGCGGTACCGCCAGGGGTACATGTTCTCGACGGCGAACCGCACGTCCGTCTCGCCCGCCATCCGCCAGATCCCGGTGACGAAGTCGCGGGCGTACTGCCGCTGCCAGCGGAACGGCGGGTGGACGACGACCGTCGACGCGCCGAGCCCCTCCGCCGCCGCCCGGGCCCGCTGGAGCTTGGTCCACGGGTCGGTCGACCAGACGCGCTGGGTGATCAGCAGGCAGGGCGCGTGCACGGCGAGCACGGGCACCCGGTGGTAGTCGGAGAGCCTGCGCAGGGCCTCCACGTCCTGGCTGACCGGGTCCGTCCACACCATGACCTCGACACCGTCGTAGCCGAGGCGGGCGGCCACCTCGAAGGCCGTCGCCGTCGACTCGGGGTAGACCGAGGCCGTCGAGAGGGCGACCTTCGCACGGGGTACGCGCGCCGCCGGCCGCTCCGCTTGCTCTGCCACGTCTGCCACGAGGAAAAGGGTACGGGGCCGGTCCGTCACTCGGGGAGGTGGTCGAGACGGCGCAGGATGACGCCCTCGCGCAGCGCCCAGGGGCAGATCTCCAGCACCTCGACGCCCAGCAGGTCCATCGCGGCCTCCGCGACCAGCGCCCCGGCCACCAGCTGCCCGGCCCGGCCCTCCGACACGCCGGGCAGGGCGCGCCGCCGCTCGACGGTCATGCCGGCCAGCCTCGGCACCCACTCCTCCAGCGCCGCCCGGCTCAGCAGGCGCCGCACGTACAGGCCGTCGCCGGAGCCCGGCGCCCCGGCGATCCGGGCGAGCTGCTTGAACGTCTTGGACGTGGCGACCACGCGGTCGGGTCTGCCGAAGCGGGCGAACTCGCCGACCGCGCGGGCTATCTCCGAGCGCACGTGGCCGCGCAGCGCCTTCACGTCGGCCGGGCTCGGGGGGTCGCCGGGCAGCCAGCCGGCGGTGAGCCGTCCGGCGCCGAGCGGGAGGGAGACGGCCGCGTCGGGGTCCTCGTCGACGCCGTACGCGATCTCCAGGGAGCCGCCGCCGATGTCGAGCAGCAGCAGCTTCCCGGCCGACCAGCCGAACCAGCGGCGGGCGGCGAGGAAGGTGAGCCGGGCCTCCTCGGGCCCGGTGAGGACCCGCAGGTCGACGCCCGTCTCGGCCTTCACCCGCGCGAGGACGGCCTCGGCGTTGGCGGCGTCGCGGACGGCGGAGGTCGCGAAGGGGAGGACCGCCTCGCAGCCCTTCTCCCCGGCGGTGCGCACGGCCGCCCCGACGATCGCGACGAGCCGGTCGACACCGTGGGCGCCGATGGCGCCGTCCGCTTCCAGCAGCTCGGCCAGGCGCAGCTCCGCCTTGTGCGAGTGGGCGGGCCGCGGCCGGGCGCCCGGGTGGGCGTCCATGACGAGCAGGTGCACCGTGTTCGAACCGACGTCGAGGACTGCGAGTCTCATGCCTGCACACGCTACTGCGCCCGTGTGACGTGCTGCGCCTACTCTGGACGGGTGCCAAAGACCAAGAAGGCCAAGCCGGGCGAAACGGGCCCCGGCGAGAAGTACGGGGTCCCGGCGGCCGGGGCCGGCGCCCCGCACGGGGACGACGAGAAGGGCCTGGACTTCCCGCGCGCGTGGGTGGAGTTCCCCGACCCGGCCGACGAGGACCAGGTCTTCCGCTGCGACCTGACGTGGCTGACGTCCCGCTGGACGTGCGTCTTCGGCAGCGGCTGCCGGGGCATCCGGGCGGGCCGAGCCGACGACGGGTGCTGCACGCTGGGCGCCCACTTCTCCGACGAGGACGACGAGGAGCGGGTCGCCGGGCACGTGGAGCGGCTCACGCCGGAGCTGTGGCAGTTCCACGACGTGGGGAGGGAGTCGGGCTGGGTGCAGCTCGACGAGGACGGCGAGCGGCAGACGCGGCGCTGGGACGGCTCGTGCGTCTTCCAGAACCGCCCCGGCTTCGCGGGCGGCGCGGGATGCGCGCTGCACATCCTGGCGCTGCGGGAGGGGCGCGAGCCGCTGGAGACCAAGCCGGACGTGTGCTGGCAGCTCCCGGTCAGGCGGACGTACGACTGGATCGAGCGGCCCGACGACACGAAGGTGCTCCAGGTGTCGATCGGCGAGTACGACCGCCGGGGCTGGGGTCCCGGCGGCCACGACCTGCACTGGTGGTGCACCTCCGCCGCCTCGGCGCACGGCGCGGGCGAACCGGTGTACGTGACCTACCGGCCGGAGCTGACGGAGCTGATGGGCAAGGCGGCGTACGACGTGCTGGTGGAGCTGTGCGAGGCGCGGCTGGCGTCCTCGCTGCCGCTGGTGGCCCCGCACCCCGCGGACCCGGCCGGCCCCGCGGCCTAGCCGCCGGTCAACGCGACCGCAGGGCGGGCTCCGGCGGCGGGGACGCGGGCGGCGTCGTGGCCGGGGGCGGGGCGTCCGTC
>JAAXOU010000270.1 GCA_012396115.1 Streptomyces somaliensis DSM 40738
CGCCCCGTGCCAGCTCCCGACCACGCGGCCCGGTCCCGGCGGCGGCGCGAAGAGGGTCCCCCCGTCGTGCGGGGCGCCGCGCCCCGGCACGAACAGGGTGCGGTCGACCTTCACCGCCAGCAGCCTCTCCAGCGCGCCCGGGGCAGCCGCCGTGAGCAGTCGCAGCGACCGCGCCGACACGCCCACGAAGACCTCCCGCCGCGGCCTGCGCACGGCCCCCGCGATCGCCCGGGCCACCCGGTGCGGCGTGTAGACCGGCGGCATGGCCCGCACCCGGCGGCCGGTCCGGTTGGCCAGGTGGTGGAAGAACGGCGTGTCGACGGTCGCCGGGAGCACCGTGCACACGTGGACGCCCCGCTCGCCCGCCAGCCGCAGCTCCTGCCGCAGCGAGCCGTCGAAAGCCAGCAGGGCGTGCTTCGACATCGTGTAGGCGCTGTTGTACGGCGAGGAGACCAGGCCCAGCACCGACGCCACGTCGACCAGTACGCCGGCGCCCTGCCGCCGCATCACCGGCAGCGCCGCCCGCGCCCCGTTGACGCAGCCCAGGACGTTCACGTCGAACACGCGGCGCACCTCGTCGGCCGGTACGTCCTCCACGGCGCCGAGCACGGCGACCGCCGCCGCGTTCACCCAGGCGTCGATCCGCCCGTACTCCCGGACCGCCCGCCGGGCGAGTTCGGCGACGGCCGCCTCGTCCGCCACGTCGGTCGGCTGGGCGACCGCCCGGGCGCCCCGGTGGGCCCGGCACTCGCGGGCGACCTCCTCCAGCGCCTCCGCCCCGCGCGCGGCGAGCACCAGCGAGGCACCGCGCCGGGCGAACTCCAGCGCCGTCGCCCTGCCGATCCCGCTGGACGCCCCGGTGACGACCACGACCAGGCCCTTGATGCGCACGGTGACCTCCGGCACGCTCCCGACGGTGACACGGACCCGGGCGGAGTACCCGTACGGGCCCGCTCCACTCCTCCCGCCACCGCACCGCGCGCCGGAACCCCGGGGCAGCGGACCGGCCGCACCCGCAGGGGTATCGCACCGGCCCGTCCGGGTACCCGCCGACCGACGCGCAGGATCCGACGGAGGAGGAGGGGTCGAAGTGACCGTGCCCGAGGAGAACCGGCCGAAGACCACCACCACGGACGAGGTCGTCGAGTCCACCGGGACCGACGACCGGCCGGAGGAGCAGCCCGGCGCCACGGGCCGCTCCATGCGGGAGGCCATGGAGGAGGCCGGCGTCAGGCCCGAGGACTACGAGGAGTAGCGGAGGGGCGGGCCGGTGCGCCGCGCACCGGCCCGCCCCGGACGCCGGAGCCCGGCCCGCCCCGCGCCCGGGGCGCGACGGAGGCGGGACGGGTCCCGGGGAAGCGGCCTAGAAGGTGAGGTTCCAGGTGTCGATCCGGCCGGTGTCGCGCAGCGCGATGTCCCGGACACGGAGCTTCCAGGTCCCGGACGCGGTCTCCGACGAGGCGTTCACCGTGTACGTCTTGACCACGTCGTCACCGCCGTCGCTGTTGGGGAAGTCCTCCAGCAGGTACGCCGTCCCGTCGGGGGCCACCAGGGAGACGACGAGGTCACCGCGGTAGGGGTGCTTGATGTCCACGCCTACCTTCAGGGCGGCCGGCGCGCGGCCGCTCAGGCCGGTGACGGCGATCGGGCTCTCCACCGTCGTGTTGTCGGGGACGTTCACGTCGGTGGTGGTCTCGAAGTACCTGCCCGGCGCGGTCCCGCCGCCGACCGCCTTCAGCGCGTCGGTCTGGCCCTCGCCGAAGAACCCGTTGTTCGCCGTCGTGCCCGTGCAGCGGCCGTCGGAGGGGCAGGCGGTGTCCGCCGCCTGCGACGCCAGCCTGGCCCGCAGGTCCGCCGGGGTGAGGGAGGGGTCGGTGCTCGCCATCAGCGCCGCGACGCCCGCCACGTGCGGGGACGCCATCGAGGTGCCGCTCATGTTGCCGTACTTGCCGCCCGGCATGGTCGAGTACACGCCGTGCGCGCCGTCGCCGCCCGGTGCGGCGATGTCGACGACGTCGCGGCCGAAGTTGGAGTACGACGCCTTCACGTTGCCGCGGCCCATGGCGGAGACGGTCACCACACCGGGCAGTTCGGTCGGGATGTCGATGCACGCGTTGGTGATCCGGCGGGTCACCGGGGTGGAGTCGTTGGGGCTCGACGTGTCGGTGGTCTTGTTCGCCAGGTCGTAGTCGGAGTTGCCCGCGGCGGCGACCTGCAGGGAGCCCTTGCGCTCGGCGTAGGCCTGGGCCCGCCGGACGCCCTCGATGATGGCGGCCTGGTCGGGGTCGTCCGGGCAGTTGAACATCCACGGATCGGTGTAGTAGCTGTTGTTGGTCACCTTGAAGCCGTGGTCGCCGGCCCACATGAACCCGCAGACGGTGTTCTCGGCGTAGAACAGGGCGGTGCCGGGCTCGGCTATGCGGACCGAGGAGATCTTCACGCCGGGCGCGACGCCGACGACGCCCTTGCCGTTCTTCGCCGCGGCGATCGTGCCGGCGACGTGCGTGCCGTGGGTGTCCACGTCGCGCCAGGCCCCGGGGCGGGTGTCGGCCCTGCCGTAGGCGCAGGAGACCGAGTCGGCGGCGTTGAAGTTGGGCGCGATGTCCTGGTGGAGGTCGTCGACGCCGGTGTCCAGGACGCCGACCTTGACGGCGGCGGAGCCGGTGCTCACCGCCCACGCCCGGTCCGCCTTGATCTGGGTCATGTCCCAGCGGTTGGTCTCGGTCAGCGTCGTCGGCGTCTGCGCCGCGGCGGGCGGCAGGGCCGGGGCGTACGCGTCGGCCGGCACGTCCGAGGTGCGGGTCGCGCCGACGTGCTGCACGCCGGCGACGCCGCGCATCGTGGCGGCGAAGGAGGCGGACGTGGAGTGGGCGACGACGACGCCGATCGCGTCGTAGTGGGCGAAGACCGTGCCGCCGTTGCCGGTGACGGCGGCGCGTGCGGCCGAGGTGTCCCCCGGGGCGGTGATCACCAGGTACGCGCGGGTGCCCGCGGCCCAGGTGCCGGCCGGGACCGCGGCGGCGGCCGGCGCCGGTGTCGCTGCCGGGGTCCGCGGGACCGCCGAGGCGGGGACCGCGGGGACCGCGAGGGCGACGGCCGCGCCGAGGGCGGCGACGGCGGCCGAGCGCCTGAGCCCGGCGGATATGTGGGCAAGCATGTGTCCTCCGAAGGCCCGGCCGCGCGGGTGGCGCCGACCGGGCCGGGTGCAGAAGTGGTAGGCGCGAAAGATCTCATCCGGCGGCACGCCGGGGGAAGTGCCGTCGCACGGCCGGACGTCGGCGACCTCGCCGGCCGGCCGTTTCCCGACGGCCGGAAAAAGCCTTGCCGCCGGCCCGGGGAGGTCAGCCGGCCGCTTCGGCGAGCTGCCGGGCCAGCGCGGCCCGCAGCCAGTCGTCCACGGCGCCGAACGTCGGCTCGGTCGAGGCGGCGGCCTCGGCGGTGAGCCGCCAGAAGAGGTCGACGCGGGGATGGGCGAGCTCGTCGAGGAAACGGGTCAGCCGCCGCCGGAACTCCGGGGTGTCGCGGACGCCGCGCATCCCGGCGTGGGCGGCCACGAAACAGTCGAGCGCCTCCCCGGCGAAGGGCTCGCGCCGGGCCCGCACATCCGGTGCCGCCAGCGCGAACGCCTCGGCGAGCCCGTCGTACAGCACCGCCGGACGGCACTCCCCGGCCGGGGCGCTCGCCACCGGACGGCACACCCCGATCGCTCCGGCCGTCTCCGCCGCCAGGGCGTTGAGCCGGGCGAAGGCCAGGACCTGGGCGGGGGTCGGGTCGTGGGGCGGCGGCGGCACCGCCGCGTCGGTGATGGACGAGACCAACCGGGCCGGCAGCCGCGGCGGCAGCAACCGCCGCAGGAAGCGGGCCACCACGGTGGTGTCGGGCGGTGCGCCCATCGCCCCGATCAGGCGCAGTCGTTCGGCGCGCTCCCGCGCCGGGCAGTCCCGCAGCAGCCGCAGGGACGCCTCGTGCCAGCGCAGTTCCGCCATCCGGGAGTTCAGCTCGCGCAGCCGGCCCGCGATGGCGTCCTCCAGGGCGTCCTCCCGGTCCAGGACGCGGCCGACCTCCGCGACGGGCAGTCCGAGGCCGCGCAGCGACCGGATCGTCCGCAGCCGGTCGAGCGCCTCCGGGCCGTACCGGCGGTGCCCGCCGGCGCTGCGCGAGACCTCCGGCAGCAGCCCCAGGTCCGAGTAGAACCGCACGGTCTTCACGGTGGTGCCCGCCCGCCCGGCGAGCTCCCCGATGCTCCAAGTGCCTTCGACGGACACCTCTTCCACCCCCCTCGACGGGAGACCCCACGGTACCGGGGCGCCCGCGCGCCCCGGCACCGCGGGGGAGTGGAGGCGGGGCGTCACTTCACGTTGACCGCGGTCCAGGCCCTGGCGACGGCCTGGTACTCGGCACCGGTCGAGCCGTACAGGTCGGACGCCGCCCGGAGCGTCGCCGCGCGGGCGCCCGCGTAGGTGGTGGTGGACGTCATGTACACCGACAGCGCCTGGTACCAGATCCGGTACGCCTTGGCGCGGCCGATGCCGGTGACGGAGACGCCGCCGTAGGTCGGCGAGCTGTAGCCGACGCCGTTGACGGTCTTCGCGCCGCTGCCCTCCGACAGCACGTAGAAGAAGTGGTTGCCGACGCCGGAGGAGTGGTGGACGTCGAGGCCGCCCACGGAGGAGGACCAGTAGTCGGCCGAGCTGCCGTCCTTGCTGGGCTTGTCCATGTAGCGCAGCGGGGTGCCGTTGCCGTGGATGTCGACCTTCTCGCCGATCAGGTAGTCGCCGAGGTCCCTGGAGTTGTTGGCGTAGAACTCCACGGAGGTGCCGATGATGTCGGACGTCGACTCGTTCAGGCCGCCGGACTCGCCGCTGTAGCGCAGGCCCGCGGTGCGGGAGGTGAGGCCGTGGGTCATCTCGTGGCCGGCCACGTCGATGGAGGTCAGCGGCTTGGAGTTGTTCGCGCCGTCGCCGTAGGTCATGCAGAAGCACGAGTCGGACCAGAAGGCGTTGACGTAGGCGTTGCCGTAGTGGACGCGGGAGTACGCGGCCCTGCCGTCGCCGGCGATGCCGTTGCGGCCCAGCTCGTTCCGGTAGAAGTCCCAGGTGAGCGCGGCGCCGTAGTGGGCGTCGACGGCGGCGGTCTGACGGTTGGTCGGCAGGCCGGTGCCCCAGGCGTCGTCGCCGTCGGTGAACAGCGTGCCGGTGCCGGACGTCCCGCCGTTCAGGTCGTACGTCCGGTGGCCGCCGCGGGCGCCGTCGGTGAGGGTGTAGCCGGAAGCGGTGGACGTGGTGCCGAGCGGGACGGTGCCGCTGTACTGGCTGGTGCCGCTGCCCGTCTCGATCGCCTGGTACGAGTACAGCTCCTCGCCGGACGCGGCGTCCGTGACGACGTGCAGCTCGCTCGGGGTGCCGTCGTGCCGCAGGCCGTGGACGACCGTCTCGTACGCCAGGACCGGCTTGCCGCCCGCCGCCCACACCACCTTGCGGGGTGCGGCGGCGGACGGCGTGCCGGTGACGTCGTCCTCGGCGGCGGCCGCGGCCAGGGCGGTCCCGCGCGCGGCGGCCGGGGCGACGGCGGCGTCGGTGCTCGCCACGGCGACCTTCGCCCGGACCGCCTTGGTGACGCCCTTGCTCCGGCCGTCCCCGGCGGTGTGGACCACGAGGTCCCCACCGAGGACCGGGAGGCCCCGGTAGGTGCGCTCGTAGCGCGTGTGCACGGTGCCGTCGGCGTCCTTCACCACGTCGCGGACGAGCAGCTTCTCGCGGGCCGTGTCGAGCCCGAGCCGTTCGGCGGTGGCGGCGGCGCCCGCCTGCGCCGAGCGGATGGCGGCCGCCCGGTCGCCCGCGGAGAACGGGACGGACACCGGGGCCGCC
>JAAXOU010000271.1 GCA_012396115.1 Streptomyces somaliensis DSM 40738
CCGGGCGGCTCGCGGCGGTCCTGGGCGCCCCGCCCCACACGACGCCGCCGCCCGAGGTCCCCCCGGGCCGGGGCTACGCCCGCCTGGGCACCGGGCCGGTCGTGCGCCTCCAGGTGCCGGCCACCCCCGACCCGTACGACGAGGCGGCGCCGGAGGCCCACCGCCGGGCGGTGCTCGACCTCCTCCCGGAGTGGCAGGCGCGGGAGGCCCCGCTCCCGGCGGGCGGGGCGGCCCTCCCCCGCTGACCTCCCCGCGTCAGGCCACGAAGGTCCGGGGGTCCTCCGACACCGGCCCGCCGGCCGCTCCCGACCGGACCGCTCGCGCGGCGGCGGCCAGGCGCACCGCGGCCTCGTCGGCGACCGCCCCGGCCACGGTGAAGGGAAGCCGCACGTACCCCTCGAAGGCGCCGTCCACGCCGAAGCGGGGCCCGGACGGGACGCGCACGCCGACGCGCTCCCCCGCCTCCGCCAGGCGCGAACCGGACAGGCCCCCGGTGCGCACCCACAGGGTGAGCCCGCCGAGCGGCACCTCGAACTCCCAGCCCGGCAGCTCCCGGTGGACGGCGGCGACCAGCGCGTCCCGGTTCTCCCGGGCCTGGGCACGGCGCAGCGCCACCGCCTCCTCCCATCCGCCGCCGCCCAGCAGCCAGTTGACGGCCAGCTGCTCCAGGACCGGTGTGCCCAGGTCGGCGTAGGCGCGGGCGGCGACGAGCGAGCGGATCACGTCGGGCGCGGCGCGCACCCAGCCGATCCGCATGCCCGCCCAGAACGCCTTGCTCGCCGAGCCGACCGTCAGCACCGTGCTGCCCGCCGGATCGAAGGCGCAGACGGGGCGCGGCATCTCCAGGCCGTCCTCCAGGCGCAGTTCCGACATCGTCTCGTCGACCACGAGGACCGTGCCCGCCGACCGGGCCGCGTCGACCAGCGCCCTGCGCCGGTCCTCGTCGGCGAGCGCGCCGGTCGGGTTGTGGAAGTCGGCCACGACGTACGCGAGCCGGGGCGCGGCGTCCCGCAGGACCTGCCGCCAGCGGGGCAGGTCCCAGCCGGAGAGGCCCTCGGCCATGGCGACGGGCACCAGCCGGGCACCGGCCTCCCGCATCAGCTGCAGGATGTTGGCGTACGACGGCGACTCCACGGCCACGCGTTCCCCGCGCCCGGCGAACAGGTGGCAGATCGCGTCCATCGCGCCCATCGCCCCGGTCGTCACCATGATCTGCTCGGGCATCGTGGGGATGCCGCGCGCCGTGTACCGGTCGGCGAGGGTGCGGCGCAGCGCGGGCAGGCCCGCCGGGTAGTCGCCGTGGGTGTGCGCGTAGGGAGGGAGCTCCTCCAGGGCGCCCTGGAAGGCGCGGCTGAGCCAGGGCTCGGGAGCGGGGAGCGCCGCGCAGCCCAGGTCGATCATCGAGCCGAGCGACTCGGGCGGCAGCGGTTCGAGGCCGCGGGCCGGCAGCGGGTTGCCCGCGGGCACGGTGGTCCAGCTGCCCGCGCCCCGCCGCGACTCCAGGAAGCCCTCCGCGCGCAGCGCCTCGTACGCCGCGGCGACGGTGGTGCGGCTCACGGAGAGGGCGAGGGCCAGCTCCCGCTCGGCGGGGAGGCGGGCGGCGACCGGGACGCGGCCCTCCAGGACGAGCAGGCGGATCCCGTCGGCCAGGGCGCGGTAGGCGGGCGGGCGGCGCGTGCCGGGGCCGGCGGGCGCGACCTGCTGCGAGGCCAGCTGGCGGGCCAGTTGGGCGGACCCCACCGCCGAAGTCCACTGAGCCATGATTTCAGTCCACCTTCCCGGGATTGGCCATGGTTGGCATCCAATCGCACGCCAGAGAGTGTCACAGGCCAGTCCACCACACCAGCAACTCCCGGGAGTGCACCTTGCCCCGATCGTCGTCGGCACAGCGGCCCGCACCGGAGGGCCGACTCCGGGGGCGACGGATCCCCCGCCGGTTCGCGCAGCTCACCGCCGGACTCCTCCTGTACGGCGCCAGCTCGGCGCTCCTGGTCCGCAGCGGACTCGGCCTGGAGCCGTGGAACGTGCTCCACCAGGGCCTGTCGGAGTTCACCGGCCTGTCGATCGGCGCCGTCGTGACGGCCACGGGCGCCGTCGTCCTGCTGCTGTGGATCCCGCTCCGGCAGAGGCCGGGCCCGGGCACCGTGGCGAACGTCCTGCTCATCGGGGCCGCGATGGACGCCACCCTCGCCGTCGTCCCGGATGCCGGGGGCCTGCCCGCCCGGATCGGGCTGATGGTGTCCGGCGTGGCCCTCAACGGCCTGGCGACCGGCCTCTACATCGCCGCCCGCCTCGGGCCGGGCCCGCGCGACGGGCTGATGACCGGCCTGCACCGAGCGACCGGCCGCTCGGTCCGGCTGATCCGCACCCTCCTGGAGTTCGGCGTCGTCGCCGCCGGCTTCCTCCTCGGCGGCTCCCTCGGCGTCGGCACGGTGCTGTACGCCCTGACGATAGGACCGCTCGCCCAGCTGTCGCTGCGCCTGTTCGCCCTGCCCGGCGCGGTACCCGCCGCCACCGCCGGTACGGCCCCCGGCAGCACCGCGGTCGCCCCGGCGTCACCGGAGCAGGTGATACTGCCGCGGTGACTCGTCTGACGCGCCCCCGACCTGGCCACCCCTACCTGGACCACCCGCACCCCATTCCGTTCGCCCACCGCGGCGGCGCGTCGGACGGACTGGAGAACACCGCGGCCGCGTTCCGGCGGGCCGCCGAGGCCGGGTACCGCTACTTCGAGACGGACGTGCACACGACGGCGGACGGGAGGCTCGTCGCGTTCCACGACGCCACCCTCGACCGGGTCACCGACGCGCGGGGGCGGATCGCCCGGCTCCCGTGGAGCGAGGTCCGGCGGGCGCGCGTGGGGGGCCGCGAGCCGCTGCCCCTCTTCGAGGAGCTGCTGGAGGAGTTCCCCGGGGCCCGCTGGAACGTGGACCTGAAGGCCGAGTCGGCGCTCGTCCCGCTGGTGGACCTGATCCGCCGGACGAACACCTGGGACCGGGTGTGCGTCGGCTCGTTCAACGAGGGGCGGGTGGCCAGGGCGCGCAGGGCGTACAGCTCGGCGAGGGTGGCGCCGTCCCGGCCGACGTCCCCCTCCCCGCCCAGCCAGGCGGCCGCCTCGGCACGGGTCAGCGGCCCGACCTCGATGCGGGCCAGGCACCGGCCGGGACGGACGACCGCCGGGTGCAGCCGTTCCAGGTCCTCGTTGGTGGTGACGCCGACGAGGACGTTGCGGCCCTGCCCGAGCAGCCCGTCCGTCAGGTTCAGCAGCCGCGACAGGGCCTGCCCCGCGGTGTGCTTGGCCTCGCCGCGGATCAGCTCGTCGCAGTCCTCCAGGAGCAGCAGCCGCCAGCGGCCCCTCCCGGTGCCGTCCTCCTCGCCGATCGCGATGTCCATCAGGTAGCCGACGTCCCCGAAGAGCCGTTCCGGGTCGAGGACGCAGTCCACCTGGCACCAGTCCCGCCACTCGCGGGCGAGCGTGCGCAGCGCGGACGTCTTTCCCGTGCCGGGCGGACCGTGCAGGAGCAGCAGCCGCCCCGCGACACCCTCGGGCGTGACCTTCATCAACCGGTCCAGCGCGTCGGCGACGGGCGCCGTGTAGTTGGGCCGCACCTTCTCCCAGGCTCCGGCGGCGATCTGACGGGTCGTCCGGCGCGGGCCGCACCGCGGCGACAGGTACCAGAAGCCCATGGTGATGTCGTCGGGACACGGCTCGGGTTCGTCCTGCGCCCCGTGCGTCGCCCGGGCCAGGACCCGTTCGGCCAGGTCGTCGTCGACGGCGGTGACCGTGACGTCCGCCCCCCGGCTCCAGCGGGACACCAGCAGCGTCCACCCCTCGCCCTCGGCGAGCACGGCGCTGCGGTCGTCGGCGCGGGCGGACCGCAGGACCTTCGCGTCCGGCGGGAGCAGCGTCGACCCCGGCCTGACCCGGTCGAGGCTGCGGCTGCGCGAGTGCGGTTGCTCACCGGTCGCGAAGCGGCCGAGGAACAGGGCGTCGACCACGTCGGAGGGGGAGTCGCCGTCGTCGACGGTGAGCCGGATCGGCAGGGCGTCCTGCGGGTTGGCTGACATGGGGCCATGATCCGGCACACCGGTCGGGGCCGCACCGGTTTTCGGCCCCGCCCGCGCGGGCGCCGCACGGGCGGGGGAAAGCCGGCCGTCGTACGGGTGAAGGGCCGGCGTGCCGGAGGGCGCGGGGAGCCGCCGCGGTGTTCCGTACGGGAAGGACGGCCGGGCGCGCGGGCCGGGTGCGCCGGCGGGACCAACCCTCCCGGTGTGCCGCGCGGTTGGGGGCGCGCGGGGGGCGCGTGCGGCGTGCCCCTCCGAACGGGGGAACGCGCGGGCGGCCACCGCTGTGCCTATTGGCATGAACACGTCTTGCTGCTACCAAGAGGCAGGCAGAGATCCTGCGACAGGGGGTTCCATGAAAGCTTCCCGCGTTGCCGCGTCCGCGTCCTCACTCCTCCTCGGCGCCGCCCTCGCCCTCACCGGCACGGGGGCCGCGCAGGCCGACTCCTCGACCACCGCCGTCGACTACGTGGCCCTCGGCGACTCCTACTCCTCCGGCGTCGGAGCCGGCGCGTACGACGGCGCCAGCGGCTCCTGCAAGCGCACGCCCCGCGCCTACCCCGCCCTCTGGGCGGCCGCCAACGCCCCCTCGTCGTTCGCCTTCACCGCCTGCTCGGGCGCGAGGACGACCGACGTGACGGCCGGTCAGCTCGGTCCCCTCAACAGCGGGACGGACCTGGTCTCCCTGACCGTCGGCGGCAACGACGCGGGCTTCGCCGACGTCATGACCACCTGTGTCACGCAGTCCGAGGCCACCTGCATCCAGCGCGTCAACACGGCCAGGGGGTACGTGGACACGACGCTGCCCGGCCGCCTCGACACCGTCTACCGCGCCATCCGCGGCAAGGCACCCGCCGCGCGGGTCGTCGTCCTCGGCTACCCCCGCTTCTACAAGCTCGGCGGTTCCTGCATCGCAGGACTGACCGAGAACGAGCGGCGTGCCCTCAACGACGCCGCCGACCACCTCAACGCCACCACCGCCAAGCGCGCCGCCGACCACGGCTTCACCTTCGGCGACGTCGTCCCGACCTTCACCGGCCACGAGATCTGCTCCGGTGCGCCGTGGCTTCACAGCGTCAACTGGCTCAACATCGGCGAGTCGTACCACCCCACGGCCGCGGGCCAGTCCGGCGGTTACCTCCCGGTCCTCGAGAGCGCCGCGTAGGCGCGGACGGCCCGCTCCGGCGGCGGGGACCGGTCGCGGCCCCGCCGCCGGAGCGGGGCCCGCGCCCCGCCCCCGGCGTCCGGTGCGCACCGCCGGACGACATGCCACCGGGGCCGGTCCGCCGCTCCTCCCCGGCGGCACCGGCCGGCGGGGACCCCACCGACCCGCCCCGCGACCGGGCGCATCCGGAGTGTCACCGCCGTCCCCTTGTCCGGCGTGGTGTCCCGGTGCCGGGATACACGACTGCATGGCGGGGACGATAAGGTTGACGTTGGCCCGGGCCGGGTGCCCTTGTACGGGTGGGGAGTGTCATGGAACAGACAACGATGCGCAGCAGGCCGCGCGTGCCTGCCGTCACCTGCGGGAGCGGTGCGACCAGTTCGCGTCTCGACCGCCACCTCTCGGTGCTCGGCGGCCCCGCCGTCCCGCAACGCGAGACGGCCGAGGCGACATCCCTGATGCTGGAGCTGACCACGCGCGACGTCGCGCGCAGGCGCCGCAGCAGGAGCGCGCGCGTCTCGCTCCTCGCGCCGCTGAACCGGCTGCGCCGCTCCCTCTTCGGCAACCACGGCTGAGACGGACCGGAGCGGACGGGCCCCGGCCCCCCGCCCGCCGACGCCCGCGTGAGGCGGCCCCGGCCCGGCCGTCCCCGCCCGCCGCCACCGGCCGCCACCCGCGTCC
>JAAXOU010000272.1 GCA_012396115.1 Streptomyces somaliensis DSM 40738
CGGGAGGGCGGGAATTTCGTCGCGGGCGGGCCGTGACCGCGGAGCGCCCCGGCAGTTGTTCCGGGTATGAAGAAGCGCAGCATGCTCGCCGTGGCGTCCCTCGCCGCCGGAGTCATCACGTCCCTGCTCACCCCGTCCTCGCACGCCCTGACCGGCGACGGCCTGCCCGAAGCCGGCACCCTGCTCGGCGCGGACGACGTCACGACGCTGGTCGACGGCGTCACCGGGGAGGCCGCGCAGGGCGTCACCCCGCCCGCGGCCGGCGGAGCCGCCCGGCACTGAACCCCGCCCCCCACATCACGCACACGGGCTCCCGCCGCGCGGCGCTCCGCCGCGCGGCGGAGCCGTACCCGCGCATCACGCGTCCCGGCCACCGGGGCCGCCCGGCGGAGGGCGCCGTCCGTTCAGCCGGGGCCGCCGGCCCCGTCGCCCGCGCCGGACAGGCCCGCCGGGCCCGCGTTGATGACCGTGGCCAGCTGGGCGCGGGACCGCACGTCGAGCTTCTGGTAGATGCGCGTCAGCCGCGCCTCGACGGTCTTGACGCTCAGGTAGAGCCGGGCCGCCGCCTCCTGGTTGCTCGCCCCCTGCCCCACCATCCGCGCGAGGCGCACCTCCGCCTCGGTGAGCCGCGACAGCGCGTCCGCCCCCGACGGGACCGCATCGGCGCGGGAGGGGCCCTCCGCCACCAGCTCCAGCCAGGGCACCGCCCCGGCCCGCTCGAAGACGGCGACCGCCGCGTTCAGCGCCTGCTGGGCCGCGGAGCGCCTGCGCCGCCGCCGCTCCACCCGCGCCAGGGCGATCAGGCACCGCCCCTGCTCCAGTACGAGGCCGTGCTCGGCGAACCGCTCGGCGGTCACCGCCAGCAGCCCGGCCGCCTCCTCCGGACGGCCGGCCGCCGCCAGGCACTGCGCCCGGGCGCGGTCACAGCCGAGCAGCACCGTCGTGCGGCCGAGGCGTTCGGCGACCGGGGACACCTCGGCGAGCAGGCTCTCGGCCTCCTCCCGCGCGTCGTGGGCGAGGAGGACCTCCGCGAGCTCCTCGTGCCAGCGCAGCACCGACGGGTCGACGATCCGCAGGGCGCGCTCGCCCTCCTGGACCCGGCGCAGCGTGTCCAGCGCGGCGGCCACGTCGCCGGTGATCAGCTGGACCCTGCCGAGGACGTACAGCGCGCGGGAGAGGAAGACGTGGTCGCCCTCCTCCTCCGACGCCTGGGCGCTGCGCCGGGCGTAGCTCATGGCGCGGGCGAAGGAACCGCCCGCGCTCTCGGCGAGGGCCAGCGTGTACCAGGCGGGGCCGGGCGACAGGCCCGCCTCCAGGGTGAGGGTGAGGGAGCGGTGGGCGTGCTGGAGGGCGGCGGCGCCCTGGCCGAGGCGGGACTCGACGGCGGCGAGGGTGTGGAGCAGTTCGATGGCGTCCTCGACGGAGCCGCGCCGCTCGACCGGCGGGAGCAGCGCGTTGATCGCGTCGCGGGCCTCGGTGAGCCGGTCGTCGAAGAGGGCGTGGCGGATCGTCAGGATCTGGGCGGCGTTGCGGACGCCGAGCGGCCGGTCGGCCCGCTCCAGGGCGCGGGCCTCGGCGAGGGTCCCCTCGGCGTCGGGCGAGCCGAGGGCGCGGTCCACGCGGGCCTGCTGGGTGAGCGCCTGCGCGGCGGTGTGGCGGTCGCCGACCGAGGCGGCGAGGGCGGCGGACTCGACGGCGGCGGCGCGCGAGCGGACCAGGTCGCCGTCGGCGAGGACGTGTTTGACGGCGAGGCGCAGCTGGACGGCGGCCCGCAGCGCCGGTGAGCCCTCGGAGTCCTCCATCGCGTGGACGTACAGCTCGTCGAGGTCGGTGAGGCCCTGGCCGGCGGTGTCGATGACGGCGAGTCGGGCCCGTACCCGGTCCTCGGGGCCGGCGTCCCGGGCCAGGAGGTCGGCGGCGGCGCGCAGGGCGAGGTCGGCGCGGGCGGCACGGGCGGCCTCCCCGGCGGCGTCGGCGAGCCGGGCGATGCGGCGGCGTCCTAGGTGGACGGGGGTCGACTCGGCGGCGAGCAGGGCGAGTTCGGCGGCGAGCGCGTTGTTGCCGCGGCGGCGGGCGGTCTCCGCGGCGGCCGCCACCTCGGCGGCGAGGCGCTCGTCGGGGACGTCGGTGGCGAGCGCCCGGTGCCGCACGGCCTCGACGGGGTCGTCGACGACGCGGGCGAGCGCGGTGTGCGCCTCGCTCCGCTCGGTCCAGCAGGTGTCGTGGACGAGGGTCGTCGGCAGCAGCCCGGCGGTGAAGGTGACGGCGCCGTCCTCGGTGAGCGAGACCAGCCCGGCCCGCTCGGCCGCGACGAGTTCGGTCTCGGCGGTGGGCCGGCCCGCCCGGCGGACGAGGGCGGTCGTGGGGCGCAGGGCGAGCGCGGCGAGCAGGAGCGCGGCGCGCACGGGCGGCGGCGCGGGGGCGAGCATCCGGCGGGCGAGGTCGCGGGCGCGGCCGGACAGGGGCAGCGCCTCGGCGTGGTGCACGGGGGTGCGGGCGTCGGCCAGGGAGCGGCCGACGGCCAGGGCGAGGCGGGGGTTGCCGCCGCTCGCCTGGTGGATGCGGCCGGCCATGCGGGAGGCGAGGCGGTGGTGGACGAGGAGTTCGGCGATCTCGTCGGCCTGGAGCGGGGGGACGAGCAGCACGTCGGCCTCGGAGGGCACCCAGAGGGCGGCGGGCGCCCCGCCGGCCGCCGCCTCCGGGCCGGCGGCACCGGGGACGGCGGTGTGCGGCCCCTGCCGCGGGTCGGTGCCGGCCTCGCCGTGCGGGGCGTCGGGACCGTACGCGGCGGGCGTCTCGACGGCGAGGACGCGCAGCTCGGGCGGGGCGAGTTGGAGGGCGAAGCGGAGCAGGTCCGCGCTTTCGGGGTCGACGTGGCGGGTGTCGTCCACGACGAGGAGGACGGGGCCCTTCCCGGCGAGGGTGCGCAGTATCCGGGCGAGGGCGAGGCGCAGTGCGATGGGGTCGCGGCCGGCTTCGGGCGCGGCGGCCTCGCGGCACAGGACGGCGACGGCGGCGCGCTGCGGGCCGGGCAGCCCGCCGAGGACGGACGGCGGCACGGAGGCGACCAGGGCGGCCGCGGCGGCGCCGGGCGTGTCGCGGTCGGCGGGCTGCGGGGCGAGCCACAGGACCCTCTCCCCGCGGGCGGCGGCCTCGGCGGCGGCGGCCCGGGCGACCTCGGTCTTGCCGATGCCGGCGGGTCCGGTGAGCACGGCGCGGCCGCGGGTGTGGAGCGTCTGGTCGAGCCGGTCGATGAGACGGGCCCGGCCGACCCGGGGCGCGGAGGGGTAGGGCGTCGTCCTCATCTGCCACCACCCTCCGGCGCGCGGGTCCGGCCCTCACGCGGCGGACCCTCTGCCCGCGCCCTGTGAGGATACGAACCGGGGACGGGGAGTCCAGGCCCCGTGTCCGGTATGTGGACGCGGGTTCCGGGCCACGCGGTGGGGCGCGCCCCCGGTGAAGTACCGGGTGCGCGCCCCTGACCTGCGGTGATGCTGCTCCTGTCGGGTTCTCAGAAGGTGAGGCCCCAGGAGTTGATGTAGCCGGTGTCACCCGTGGCGATGTCGCGGACCTGGAGCTTCCAGGTGCCGTTGGCGACCTCGGAGGAGGCGTCGACGGTGTACGCGGCGAGGACGTTGTCCGCCGAGTCGCCGCCGTCGGAGTTCTTCAGCCGGTAGGCGGTGCCGTCCGGGGCCACCAGGTCGACGACCAGGTCGCCGCGCCAGGTGTGCTTGATGTCGACGTTCACCTTGAGGGTGGCCGGGGCGTTGCCGGCGACACCGGTGACGGTGACGGGGGAGGTGACCGTGGAGTTGTCCGCGATCGTCACGTCCGTGGAGTTGGTGAAGGTGCCGCCGGGGGTGGTGCCGCCGAGGACGGCGTCGACCGTCTTGGCGGCGTCGGCGATGCCGGTGCCGCAGCCGCCGGAGCAGGTGCCGGGCAGCGGGCGGGCGTTGGTCTTGATCGCGGACTCGATCTCGGCCGGGGTCAGCGTGGACTTGGCCGACTTCAGGAGCGCGGCGAGACCGGCGATGTGCGGGGCGGCCATCGAGGTGCCCTGGTAGGGCTTGTAGTTCTCGAGGGACTGCGTCGTGGTGCCCGAGTTCAGCGTGGAGAGGATGCCGTTCTCGGGCGTGGTGACGGTGCCCGGGGTGTCCGTGGCGCGGCGGGTCTCGCCACCGGGGGCGGCGACGTCCACGATGGTGCCGTAGTTCGAGTAGTACGAACGGTTGCCCTCGCGGCTGGTGGACGCGACGTTGATGATGTTGCCGCAGTTGGCCGGGGTGAAGCCGGAGGCGTTGGTGTTGCTGTTGCCGGCCGCGACGACCACGGTGGAGCCGCGGGAGACGGCGCCGTTGATGGCGTTCTGGTAGACGGTCGGGCAGGTGCTGCTGGCACCGCCGAGGCTCAGGTTGACGACCTTGGCGGGGGTGGCGTTGACGGGCACGCCCGGGACGCTGCCGCCGGACGCCCAGGTGATGGCGTCGGCGATGTCCGCGGAGGAGCCGCCGCACTTGCCGAGCACGCGGACGTGCTGGACCTTGGCACCGTGGGCGATGCCGGCGATGCCCTTGGCGTTGCCCGTGACGGCGCCGATGGTGCCGGCGACGTGGGTGCCGTGCCAGGAGGAGTTGCTCGCGCGGGAGCCGGTGCCGCACTCGCCGTCGGTGGCGCTCCAGTCGCCCTCGTCCTTGGGGTTGCTGTCGCGGCCGCCGCCGTCACGGGCGTCGGTGGCGCTGGAGATGAAGTCGTAGCCGGCGACGGTGTTGGCGGCGAGGTCCGTGTGGGCCGCGTAGCCGGTGTCGATGACCGCGACGGTGACGCCGCTGCCGGTGGCCTTGTCCCAGGCGCCGGGCACGTTCATGCCGCCGGTGGGCTCGAAGAGGTCCCACTGCTTGGCGTAGTCCGTGTCGTTGGGGGCCACGGCCATCGGGAAGGCGCGGATGTCGGCCTCGACGGAGGCGACGGCCGGGTCGGCGCGGAAGGCGTCCATGACCTTCGCGACGTCCCGCCCGGTGGTCGCGGCGCCGAGGTCGACGAGCGCGGAGCCCCCGGCGAGGCGGCGCTCGAAGGAGAGCTCCTCACCGGTCTTGGCGGCCTTCTCGGCCGTGTCGTCCTTGACGGCGGTGTTGGAGGTGGCCTCCGCGGTGCGCGCCTTGTAGGTCACGATGACCTTCTCGACCGGCGCGGACGGCACGGTGGCGGCCGGGGCCATGGCCTGCGAGGCCGGCAGGGCCGGCTTCGGGGAGGGGGCGGCCTGCGCGGCGGACGCCACCGCGGAGGTGGCCGTGACGCCGAGGAGCGTGGCGCTCGCGGCCACGACGGATATCAGTCTCCGCCTGGAACCGTTCAAGGTGTTCCCTTTCAGGGGGCTGTTCCGGCGATTCCCGGAGCTGCTGACGGTGCGGGGCGCGGGCGGCGGCGCGGGACTGTGGCTGTCTGTGGGGCACCTCCACAGTCCCGGGGAGCAGGTACGCCCCCCCGCGCCGCCGCCGGCGCTGACGGCCCCGACGTCGGGGCCGCCCCGGAGGTCCTCCCTGGGGTCGCACGCATGGGGCTGCGTGCACCTGACGGTTACGAGCCAGAAAGGGGGAACGACCGGTGCGGGAGACAGTAGGGAAACAAGCCATGACGCGGATACGGGGAAAACCCTTGTCCCCTCCGAGGGGCCACTCGGAGGGGACCGGCGCCCCTCCGGAACGGAACGGCGCGCCGCCCGGGCGGTCGGGGCGCGCACACGCTCCGTACCAGGTGGGCGCCGCCGCGGCGGGGGCGGCGCCGGTCCGGGAGGAAGCGTCCGGGTCCCTTCCGGGCCCGGGCCGGAAGGGGCGGGCCGGGAGCCGGAAACCGGCCGATCGCGGCGGACCGCGTGCGGGGC
>JAAXOU010000273.1 GCA_012396115.1 Streptomyces somaliensis DSM 40738
GGTCGGGGGAGGGCCGCGGGCGCCCGGAGAGCGCCCGCCCCGGGGGCGGCGGGTCCGGGTCCACGCCGGGTGGAGAGGCCAGGCGGCGGACGGCCGCCATCGGCACGCGCAGCCAGTCGGGGCGGTGCCGGGCCTCGTAGACGACCTCGTACACCGCCTTGTCCGTCTCGTACGCGCGCAGCAGCGCCCCCTCGGAGCGCGGGTCGCGGCCGGACGCCTCGGCGTAGCCGGAGCAGTACGCCTCGCGGCAGCGCTCCGCCCACTCCGGCCGCCACGGGCGGTGCGAGTGGGCGGCGTAGTCGAAGGAGCGCAGTATCCCGGCGACGTCCCGCACCGGTGGCTGCGGGAGGCGGCGCTCGGCGAGCGGCTTCGTGGGCTCCCCCTCGAAGTCGATCACCGACCACCCGCCGTCCGGGGTGCGCAGCACCTGCCCCAGGTGCAGGTCGCCGTGGACCCGCTGGACGTGCCGGACCCCGTCGTCCCCGGCGGACGCGGCGACCGCCTCGAAGGCGGAGCGCAGCCCGGGGACGTACGGCACGAGCGCCGGCACCGCCCGCGCGGCGGCGTCCAGGCGGCGGCCCATCGCGGCGGCCAGGTCCCGCGCCCGGCGCCGGGTGAGCGCCACCGTGGGCAGCGCCCGGGCCAGGGCGGTGTGCACCTCGGCGGTGGCCCGGCCCAGGGCGCGCGCCTCCCGGGCGAAGTCGCGGCCGGCGGCCAGCGCGTCGAGGGCGAGCCGCCAGCCGTCGCGCGAACCGCGCAGGTACGGCTGGAGCACGCCCAGCGTCGAGCCCTCCGGGCCGGACCCCGCCTCGTACCAGGCGACGGGCGCGGGCACCCGGGCGCAGCCGGCGCGGGCGAGGGCGAGCGGCAGCTCCAGGTCCGGGTTGGCGCCCGGGTGGATCCGCCGGAAGACCTTCAGGATGTACGCGTCGCCGTAGACGAGCGACGTGTTGGACTGCTCGGCGTCCAGCAGGCGCGGGGCCAGCCCGCCGGGGACGGGCGCCGCCCGGTGGAAGGCCAGCGGGCCGGCCGTGCCGGGCGAGCGCAGGCGCTCCAGGAACAGCGAGGCGAGCCTCGGGTCCTGGAGCGCCTCGTACACGGTGCGCCCCGCCAGGGGCCCCCGGGAGACGCGCCCGAGCAGGGCGGGGGCGAGCCGGGGCGGGAGCGCGTCGCACACGCCCAGCAGCAACTGGTAGCAGTCGCCGCGCGAGCCGGCCGGGGCTCCGGCGCCGGGCTGCCGCACGCGGACGAGCAGGTGCAGCAGGCCGGGCCCGGCGGCGCCGGGCGGGAGCAGCTCGGTGGCCGACACGAGGGCGAAACCGGTGAGGGGCTCCCCCTTCCCGGCGAACCACCGCCTGCCGGGTAGCCACTCGTGGAGCAGCGGCGCCAGCGACGGCAGCAGGGCGACGGGTGCCCGGGCGGTGGATGCGGTCTCCGACACGGCAGCGCGTCCTTTCCCCGGGTATCAAGAAATGCACGGAATGTGCAGAGTGTCCCGGAATCGCCATGAGCTGTCCGACTGTGCGGGACGTGTCGGGCGGGGATGGTCCTTATAGACCCGGATCGACGTAACAGACCCGGATCGACGTACCGGGAGCGGTGCCCCGGGTGGGCCGGGCGGTGCCCGGGGCGGGCAGGGGGGAACGCCCGCCCCGCCGTGCGGGGGCGCGGACGGCGCGGAGGCGTCGTCAGCGGTGTGCCGCGTCCGCGTCCGCCGGCCCGGCGGCGCCCCCGGCCGCGCGCCCGGCGGAGGCGGCGGCCCTCGTGGGGAGCACCGCGTCCCTGCGCAGCCGGAACCAGTAGAAGCCGTGCCCGGCGAGGGTCAGCAGGTAGGGCCACTCGCCGACGGCGGGGAAGCGCACCCCGCCGATGAGCTCCACCGGGTGGTGCCCGTCGAACCGCCGCAGGTCCAGCTCGGTCGGCTGCGGGAAGCGCGAGAAGTTGTGCACGCACATCACCAGGTCGTCGCCGTACTCGCGGAGGAAGGCGAGGACGGCCGGGTTCGACGAGGGCAGCTCGGTGTACGAGCCGAGCCCGAAGGCCGGGTTCTGCTTGCGGATCTCGATCATCCGGCGCGTCCAGTGCAGCAGCGACGACGGGGACGCCATCGACGCCTCCACGTTCGTCACCTGGTAGCCGTAGACCGGGTCCATGATGGTCGGCAGGTACAGCCGGCCCGGGTCGCAGGAGGAGAAGCCCGCGTTGCGGTCGGGCGTCCACTGCATGGGGGTGCGCACGCCGTCGCGGTCGCCCAGCCAGATGTTGTCGCCCATCCCGATCTCGTCGCCGTAGTAGAGGATCGGCGACCCGGGCAGGGACAGCAGCAGCGCGGTGAACAGCTCGATCTGGTTGCGGTCGTTGTCCAGCAGCGGGGCGAGGCGCCGGCGGATGCCGATGTTGGCGCGCATCCGCGGGTCCTTGGCGTACTCCGCGTACATGTAGTCGCGCTCCTCGTCGGTGACCATCTCCAGGGTCAGCTCGTCGTGGTTGCGCAGGAAGATCCCCCACTGGCAGCCCGCCGGGATCGCCGGGGTCTTGGCCAGTACTTCGGAGACCGGGTAGCGGGACTCGCGGCGGACCGCCATGAAGATCCGCGGCATCACCGGGAAGTGGAACGCCATGTGGCACTCGTCGCCGCCGTCCGCGAAGTCGCCGAAGTAGTCGACGACGTCCTCCGGCCACTGGTTCGCCTCGGCGAGCAGCACCGTGTCCGGGTAGGCGGCGTCGATCTCCTTGCGGACCCGCTTGAGGAAGGCGTGGGTCGCCGGGAGGTTCTCGCAGCTGGTGCCCTCCTCCTGGTAGAGGTACGGCACGGCGTCGAGGCGGAAGCCGTCGATGCCCAGGTCCAGCCAGAACCGCAGCGCGGAGAGGATCTCCTGCTGGACGGCCGGGTTCTCGTAGTTGAGGTCCGGCTGGTGCGAGAAGAACCGGTGCCAGTAGTACTGCTTGCGCACCGGGTCGAAGGTCCAGTTCGACGTCTCGGTGTCGACGAAGATGATCCGGGCGTCCTCGAACTGCTTGTCGTCGTCGGCCCAGACGTAGTAGTCGCCGTACGGGCCGTCCGGGTGGGCGCGGGACTCCTGGAACCACGGGTGCTGGTCGCTGGTGTGGTTCATCACGAAGTCGATGATCACCCGCATGCCCCGCTGGTGCGCGGCATCCACGAACTCGACGAAGTCCGCCAGGTCGCCGAACTCCGGGAGCACCGCCGTGTAGTCGGACACGTCGTACCCGCCGTCGCGCAGCGGCGACTTGAAGAAGGGCGGCAGCCAGAGGCAGTCGACCCCCAGCCACTGCAGGTAGTCCAGCTTGGCCGTGAGGCCCCTCAGGTCGCCGATGCCGTCGCCGTTGCTGTCCTGGAAGGAGCGGACCAGCACCTCGTAGAACACGGCCCGCTTGAACCAGTCGGGGTCCCGGTCCTTGGCGGGGGTGTCCTCGAACGTGTCGTGGACGGGCTCGTTCACGGTCATGATGTGGGTGACCCTCCGATCGGGGGAGACGGTCGCAGGGCCGAACCGCGCCGGTCGGGGGAGGAGCCCCCCGGGCCCCGGCACACCACCAGCACGTGTGCGGGGCTGACGCCCGGTTCCAGGCGCACGTAGTTCGTCCTGCCCCAGTGGTACGTCTCGCCGGTGAGCTCGTCGCGCACCGGCACGGTCTCGTGCCAGTCGAGGCCGAGGGCCGGCATGTCCAGCGAAACCGTCGCCTCCTGGGCGTGGTGGGGGTCGAGGTTCGCGACCACCACCACCACGTCCGGGCCCTGCCGCTTGCTGTACGCGATGACCGCGTCGTTGTCGGCGTGGTGGAACCGGAGGTTCCGGAGCCGTCGCAGCGCCGGGTGGCGGCGCCGCAGCCGGTTGAGCGCGGTGACGAGCGGGGCGATGCTGCGGCCCTCCCGCTCGGCCGCCGCCCAGTCGCGGGGCCGCAACTGGTACTTCTCCGAGTCGAGGTACTCCTCGCTGCCCTCCCGCAGCGGGGTGTTCTCGCACAGCTCGTACCCGGCGTACATCCCCCACGTCGGCGACAGCGTCGCCGCGAGCACCGCCCGCACCTCGAACGCCGGCCGCCCGCCGTGCTGGAGGTAGGCGTGCAGGATGTCGGGGGTGTTCACGAACAGGTTCGGCCGCATGCAGGCGGCCGTCTCCCCGGACAGCTCCGTCAGGTACTCGGTCAGCTCCCGCTTGGTGTTGCGCCAGGTGAAGTACGTGTACGACTGCTGGAAGCCGATCGCGCCGAGCGTGCGCATCATCGCCGGCCGGGTGAACGCCTCCGCCAGGAAGATCACGTCCGGGTCGGTGCGGTTCACGGCGGCGATGACCTTCTGCCAGAACACCACCGGCTTCGTGTGCGGGTTGTCGACGCGGAAGATCCGCACGCCGTGCGCCATCCAGTGCCGCAGCACCCGCACCGTCTCGCGGACGATGCCGCGCATGTCCCGGTCGAACGCGATCGGGTAGATGTCCTGGTACTTCTTCGGCGGGTTCTCGGCGTACGCGATGGAGCCGTCCGCCCGGTGCCGGAACCAGGCCGGGCGCCTGCGCACCCACGGGTGGTCCGGGGAGCACTGGAGCGCGAAGTCCAGCGCCACCTCCAGGCGCAGCTCCCGCGCCCGCGCCACGAACGCGTCGAAGTCCTCCAGGGTCCCCAGGTCCGGGTGGACCGCGTCGTGCCCGCCGGCGGCCGAACCGATCGCCCACGGCACGCCGGGGTCGTCGGGTCCGGCCGTCAGCGCGTTGTTCGGTCCCTTGCGGTGGGTCCCGCCGATCGGGTGAATCGGCGGCAGGTACACCACGTCGAAGCCCATCGCGGCGATCGCCGGCAGCCGCTCGGCCGCCGTGCGGAAGGTCCCCGACACCAGCCGGCCGTCCTCGTCGCGGTACGCGCCCTCGGAGCGCGGGAACATCTCGTACCACGACCCGTACAGCGCCCGCTCCCGCTCCACCAGCAGCGGCAGCGGCTTCGACGCGGTGACCAGTTCGCGCAGCGGGTGCCGGTCCAGCACCTCCCGCACCTGTCCGGACAGCGCGGCGGCGAGCCGCTCGGCGGGGGAGCGGCGCACGTCCCGCAGCGCGTCCACGGCCGTCAGGACGGCCTCCCGGCCGTCGTCCTTCGGGACCCCGTCCGCGGCCCGCTCGTGCAGCGCGGCGCCCTCGGCCAGGACCAGCTCCACGTCGATGCCCGCGGGGACCTTGACGCCGGCCTCGTGGCGCCAGGTGGCGACCGGGTCGCTCCACGCCTCCACGTGGTACGTCCACAGGCCCTCGCAGGTCGGGGTGACGTCGGCGCCCCAGCGGTCCGTGCCCGGCGCGAGTTCCCGCATGGGGGTGAAGGGGCCCGGCCGCCCCGAGGGGTCGGTGAGGACCACGTCGGCGGCGACCGCGTCGTGGCCCTCGCGGAAGACCGTGGCCGACACCTGGAAGGTCTCGCCGGCCACCGCCTTCGCGGGCCTTCTGCCGCAGTCGACGAGGGGGGAGACGTCCAGGACGGGGATACGACCGATCAGCGCGTTCACAGCATCACCTGAGGATTGTGTACGAGATATCGCTCTTTGTAACTGCTCCGTTGCGGACTGGCGCGGTGTGGGCATCACCGCTCCTCTCCGGGTTCACTCGGGTGGGCGGGTACCGGGTGAGCCTTCCCGCACCGCTCCGGCGGGCAATCGGGGGGTTTTCGGCCCGTTCGCCCGCGGCGCCGTCGGGCCGGACAGCCCAGGCCCGGCCCCGTTCGGAGGAAAACCGGGGCCGTGCCCCGGCCGGGAGTGTCGGGCCGTCCGCACCCCGCCCGTGCCGGGCGCGGGCCGGTCGGGGGAGGCGCAGGGCGTCGCGGCGGGCGGCGTACGGCCGGACGGGTGCCCTTCCGGCCGGGCGCCCCGTCCCGGAGCCGG
>JAAXOU010000274.1 GCA_012396115.1 Streptomyces somaliensis DSM 40738
CGGGCGGGTCCGGGCCGGACGGCCGTCCCGGACCCGCCGGGGCGGGGTGCGGCGGCGGTCCGGCCGCCGCTCAGCCGGTGACCGGGACGCCCGCCCGCCAGACCCGGGTGACCAGCGGGACGCCGGGCCGGTAGGCCAGGTGGACGTGGGACGGGGCGTCCAGGACCGCCAGGTCGGCGCGGGCGCCGGGGGTGAGGCGGCCGACGTCGCCGCGGCGGAGGGCCGCCGCGCCGCCCGCCGTGGCGGACCACACCGCCTCGTCGGGCGTCATGCCCATGTCCCGTACCGCCAGGGCGATGCAGAACGGCATCGACGAGGTGAACGACGAGCCGGGGTTGCAGTCGGTGGACAGCGCCACCGTCGCGCCCGCGTCCAGCAGCCGGCGGGCGTCGGGCCACTTCGCGCGGGTGGAGAACTCGGCGCCGGGCAGCAGCGTCGCGACGGTCGAGCTGTTGGCGAGGGCGTCCACGTCCTCGTCCGTCAGGTGGGTGCAGTGGTCGGCGCTCGCCGCGTCCAGCTCCACCGCGAGCCGGACGCCGGGCCCGTGGGACAGCTGGTTGGCGTGGACGCGCGGGTGGAGGCCGCGGGCCCTGCCGGCGGTGAGGATCGCGCGGGCCTGGTCGCCGTCGAAGGCGCCCTTCTCGCAGAACACGTCGATCCAGCGGGCGTGCGGCGCGCACGCGTCGAGCATCTCCCCGGTGACCAGGGCCACGTACGCCGCCGGGTCGTCGGCGTGGTCCCGGGGGACCACGTGCGCGCCGAGGTAGGTGACCTCGTCGGTGTGGCGGGCCGCGATGCGCAGCGCCCGCGCCTCGTCCTCGACGGTCAGGCCGTAGCCGGACTTCGTCTCGAAGGTCGTGGTGCCCTGGCGGAGCGCCTCGCCCAGGTAGCGGGTGAGGTTCGCCTCCAGTTCGGCGTCGGTGGCGGCGCGGGTGGCGGCGACCGTGGTGCGGATGCCGCCCGCCTCGTAGGGGCGCCCGGACATGCGGGCGTGGAACTCGGCGGTGCGGTCGCCCGCGAAGACCAGGTGCGAGTGGGAGTCGACGAAGCCGGGGACGACTGCCCGGCCGCCGACGTCGACGCGGTTGTCGGTGGCGGGTGCTTTGCTGGCCTCACCGATCCAGACGACGCGGTCGCCCTCGACGGCGAGCGCGGCGTCGCGGATCAGTCCGAGGGGGGATCCGTCACCGAGGGAGGGGTCGTTGGTGACCAGACCGGCGATGTTGGTGATGAGCGTGGTCGCGGTGGCCGCCGGCGCGACGGCGCTGTTCGTCGTGTCGGGGCCCGCGGTCGCGGGGTCGCTGTTCGCGGGTTCGTTGCCGCTGTTCATGGTGCGGGGGTCCTCCTTCGGCCGGGTCAGTCGTGCAGGGCGGCGATCGCGTCCCGCAGCGCCCGCGGGACGTCCGGTACGAGACGGTGGACCCCGTCCCGTACGACGTGGCGGCCGCCCACGACCGTGTGCCGCACGTCCGCGGCCGACGCGGCGAATACCGCCGTCTCGGCTGCCAGACGCGGTGGCGGTCCGGCCGTCCTGACGGTGTCCAGCGCGATCGTCGTGAAGTCGGCGAGCGCGCCCGCCTCCAGGCGGCCCGCGTCGGGCCGGCCCAGCGAGGCGTGCCCGTCGGCGGTGGCCGCGCGCAGCAGGGCGGCGGCGGTCCAGTTGCCGCGGGTGCGGGTGCGCAGCCGCTCGTCGAGCTCCATCGCGCGCGCCTCCTCCAGGAGGTCGATCACGGCGTGGCTGTCGGACCCCAGCGACAGGGGGCTGCCCGCCCGCTGGAGGGCGACGGCCGGGCCGATGCCGTCGGCGAGGTCGCGTTCGGTGGTGGGGCACATGCAGGTGCCGGTGGCGGAGCCGCCGAGGAGGGCGATGTCCCCGTCGGTGAGGTGGGTGGCGTGGACGGCGGTCGTCCGCTCGCCGAGCACGCCCCGGTCGGCCAGCAGCCGGGTCGGGGTGCAGCCGTGGGCCGCGAGGCACGCCTCGTTCTCGGCGGGCTGTTCGGAGAGGTGGACGTGGAGGGGGGCGCCGCGGTCGCGCGCCCAGTCGGCGACGGTGGCCAGCTGGTCGGCGGGGACGGCGCGCACGGAGTGGACGGCCGCCCCGATGCGGACCTCGTCGCCCGCGTCCCGCAGGGCGGAGGCGCGCTCGGCCCACGCGTCGGCGGTGCCGTCGGAGAAGCGCAGCTGGTGCTCGTCGGGTGGCTCTCCGAAGCCGGACGACAGGTAGGCGGTGTCGAGGAGGGTGATGCGGACGCCCGCGTCGGCGGCGGCGGCGATCAGCGCCTCGCCCATGGCGTTGGGGTCGGCGTACGGCGTGCCGCCGGGCGCGTGGTGCAGGTAGTGGAACTCCCCCACGGCGGTGATCCCCGCGAGGGCCATCTCCGCGTACACGGCCGTCGCCAGGGCGCGGTAGGTGTCGGGCGTGAGCCGGGACGCCGCCCGGTACATCGTCTCCCGCCACGTCCAGAAGGTGCCGCGCTCGGCCTGGACGTGGCCGCGCAGGGCCCGGTGGAAGGCGTGGCTGTGGGCGTTGGCCAGCCCCGGGACGGTCAGCCCCCGCAGGGGCGCGGCACCCGCCGGCGGGGCGGGCACCCCGGGGCGGACGGCGGCGACGCGGCCGTCCGCCACGTCCAGGGCGACGCCGGAGGCGACCGTGCCGCCCAGCCAGGCGTGCTCCAGCCAGTACGTCGTCATCGGCACGCCAGGCCCTCCAGTACGTCGGCGAGGGCGCGCACGCCGGCCGCGCAGTCGTCCTCGGCGGCGAACTCGGCCGGGGAGTGCGAGACGCCCGTGGGGTTGCGGACGAACAGCATCGCGGTCGGGACGGAGGCGGACAGGATGCCCGCGTCGTGCCCGGCGCCGGTGCCCAGGACGGGCACGGGGCGGTCGCCGCCCCGGTCGAGGATCCTCCCGAGTTCGTCGCGCAGGGCGTGGGCGAAGTCGACGACCGGGGTGAACGACTCGCGTACGACGGTGAGGTCGACGCCCTGCCGGTCGGCGGCCTCCCGCGCGGCGGCCTCCACCGCGGCCGTGACGGTGTCGAGCGCCGCCTGGTCGGCGGCGCGCGAGTCGAGCCAGCCGCGGACCAGGGACGGGATGGCGTTGACGCCGTTGGGTTCGACGGCGACCTTGCCGAACGTGGCGACAGCGCCGGCCAGTTCCGCCGCGCGGCGGGCCGCCAGGACCGTCTCGGCGTACGGCAGCATCGGGTCGCGGCGGTCCGCGAGGCGGGTGGTGCCGGCGTGGTTCGCCTCGCCCCGGAAGTCGTACCGCCAGCGGCCGTGCGGCCAGATCGCGGAGGCGATGCCGACGGGGTCGCCGGAGAGGTCCAGGGCGCGGCCCTGCTCGACGTGCAGCTCCACGAACGCGCCGATCCGATCGAGGCGCTCCGGGTCCGGGCCGATGGCCGCCGGGTCGTACCCGGCCGCCTCCATGGCCCGCGGCAGGCTCGTCCCGCCGCCGTCGCGCAGCGCGTGCGCGGCGTCCTTCGTCAGCTGCCCCGCCGCCAGGCGGGAGCCGACGCAGGCGAGGCCGAAGCGGGCGCCCTCCTCGTCGCCGAAGTTCACCACGGCGAGGGGGCGGGCGGGGGCGGCGCCCCGGCGGAGGAGTTCGTCGACGGCGGCGAAGGACGAGACGACGCCGAGGGGGCCGTCGAACGCGCCGCCGTCCGGGACGGAGTCCAGGTGGGAGCCGGTGACGACGGCGTCCGTGCCGTGCGGGTCGCCCAGCCAGGCCCACTGGTTGCCGTTGCGGTCGGTCTCGTAGGCGAGGCCCCGGCTCTCGGCCTGCTCCCGGAACCAGGCGCGGCAGTCGGCGTCGGCGCCGGTCCAGGCGTAGCGGCGGTAGCCGCCGGAGCCGGCGTCGCGGCCGATCCCGCGCAGGCCGTCCCACATCTCGTGGAACGACGCGCCCGCGCGGGGCGCGCCGGCGGCCTCCCGGGGGAGGTCCCGCCCGGCCCGGGGGGAGGTCCCGTCCGCGGCGGGACGGCCGTCGGTCACGCCTCCTCCCGCATGGGGACCCGGACGCCGCGCTCGGCGGCGATCTCGTCGGCGCGGTCGTAGCCCGCGTCCACGTGGCGGACGACCCCCATGCCGGGGTCGTTGGTGAGGACGCGGCGGATCTTCTCGCCGGCGAGCTCCGTGCCGTCCGCGACCGTGACCTGGCCCGCGTGGATGGAGCGGCCCATGCCGACGCCGCCGCCGTGGTGGAGGGAGACCCAGGACGCGCCGGAGGCGACGTTGACCATGGCATTGAGCAGCGGCCAGTCCGCGATGGCGTCCGAGCCGTCGAGCATCGCCTCGGTCTCCCGGTACGGGGAGGCGACGGAGCCGCAGTCGAGGTGGTCGCGGCCGATGGCGAGCGGGGCCGCCAGTTCGCCGGAGGCCACCATGTCGTTGAAGCGCTCGCCCGCGCGGTCGCGCTCGCCGTAGCCGAGCCAGCAGATGCGGGCGGGCAGGCCCTGGAAGTGGACGCGCTCGCCGGCCATCTTGATCCAGCGGGCCAGCGACTCGTTCTCCGGGAACAGGTCCAGGATCGCCTTGTCGGTCCTGGCGATGTCGGACGCCTCGCCCGACAGGGCCGCCCAGCGGAAGGGGCCCTTGCCCTCGCAGAACAGCGGGCGGATGTAGGCGGGGACGAAGCCGGGGAAGGCGAACGCCCGGTCGTAGCCCGCGAGCTGCGCCTCGCCGCGGATGGAGTTGCCGTAGTCGAAGACCTCCGCGCCGGCGTCCATGAAGCCGACCATCGCCTCGACGTGCCTGGCCATCGACTCGCGCGCGCGGGTGGTGAACCCGGCCGGGTCCTTGGCGGCCGCGTCGGCCATGTCCTCGAAGGCGGTGCCGACCGGCAGGTACGACAGCGGGTCGTGGGCCGAGGTCTGGTCGGTGACGATGTCGACGGGGGCGCCCATCGCCAGGAGCCGCGGCACCAGCTCGGCGGCGTTGCCGAGGACGCCGATCGACAGGGGGCGCCGTTCGTCGCGGGCCTCGACGGCGAGCCGGAGGGCGTGGTCGAGGGAGTCGGCCCGCACGTCCAGGTAGCGGTGCTCGATGCGGCGCTCGATGGCGCGCGGGTCGCAGTCGACGCAGATCGCGACGCCGTCGTTCATGGTGACGGCGAGCGGCTGGGCGCCGCCCATGCCGCCGAGGCCGGCGGTGAGGGTGATCGTCCCGGCGAGGGTGCCGCCGAACTTCTTCGCGGCGACGGCGGCGAACGTCTCGTAGGTGCCCTGCAGGATGCCCTGGGTGCCGATGTAGATCCAGGAGCCCGCGGTCATCTGCCCGTACATGGTGAGGCCGAGGGCCTCCAGGCGGCGGAACTCCTCCCAGTTCGCCCAGTCGCCGACCAGGTTGGAGTTGGCGATCAGGACGCGCGGGGCCCACTCGTGGGTCTGCATGACGCCGACCGGGCGGCCGGACTGGACGAGCATCGTCTCGTCCTGCTTCAGGGTGCGCAGCGTGCGGACCATGGCGTCGAAGGACCGCCAGTCGCGGGCGGCCTTGCCGGTGCCGCCGTAGACGACGAGCTTGTCGGGGTGCTCGGCGACCTCGGGGTCGAGGTTGTTCTGCAGCATCCGCAGGGCGGCCTCCTGCTGCCACCCCAGGGCGCTCAGTTCCGTACCGCGCGGGGCCCGTACGGGTCGGGGTCCTGACATGGGGTGCCTCCTCGGCTGCTCGGCCCTGCGGCCACTGGGACGACGATCACTCATGTGAGTGAGATATTCACATCCTGCTGGACTGAATAGTTGTAGTCAACAGCTGCGCGGCCGCGGGGCGGGTGTTCGGCCTGAACACGCTCCCGGCCGTCCCGGCCGGGCCGTCCGCGCGGCCGGCGGGCACGCGCCGCCCACCGCCCGCGACCTCTTCGAGCAGGCCAAGGCGAACGC
>JAAXOU010000275.1 GCA_012396115.1 Streptomyces somaliensis DSM 40738
CGCGTCCGCCCCCAGCACCCCAGCCCCCACAGGAGTCCCCACCATGGCCATCGAGGTCCGCATCCCGACCATCCTCCGCACCTACACCGGCGGCGCCAAGACCGTCGAGGGCGAGGGGAAGACCCTCGCCGAACTCCTCGACGACCTCGAGACCCGCCACACGGGCATCCGCGACCGCGTCGTGGACGGCGGAGAGCTCCGGCGCTTCGTGAACGTGTACCTGAACGACGAGGACGTGCGCTTCCTCGACGGCATCTCCACCGGGCTGTCGGACGGCGACAGCGTCACGATCCTCCCGGCGGTCGCCGGCGGAACGCGCTGATGCGCTACGACGGTCCCCTGGCCGCGGTCGGGAACACCCCACTCGTCCGGCTGCCCCGCCTGTCCCCCTCGGAGGACGTGCGCATCTGGGCGAAGCTGGAGGACCGCAACCCGACCGGCTCCGTCAAGGACCGCCCGGCCCTGCACATGATCGAGCGGGCGGAGAAGGACGGCCGCCTCGCGCCGGGCCGCACCATCCTGGAGCCCACCAGCGGCAACACGGGCATCTCCCTCGCGATGGCGGCCCGCCTCAAGGGCTACCGCATCGTCTGCGTGATGCCCGAGAACACCTCCCGGGAGCGGCGCGACCTGCTCGCCATGTGGGGCGCCGAGATCGTCTCCTCACCCGCCGCGGGCGGCTCCAACACCGCCGTACGGGTCGCCAAGGAGCTGGCCGGGCGGAACCCGGACTGGGTGATGCTCTACCAGTACGGCAACCCCGACAACGCCGCCGCCCACTACGAGACGACCGGCCCGGAGATCCTCGCCGACCTCCCCTCGGTCACCCACTTCGTCGCCGGGCTCGGCACCACCGGCACCCTCATGGGCGTCGGCCGCTACCTGCGCGAGCACAGGCCGGGGGTGCGGATCGTCGCCGCGGAGCCGCGCTACGACGACCTGGTGTACGGGCTGCGCAACCTCGACGAGGGCTTCGTCCCCGAGCTGTACGACGCCTCCGTCCTCACCACCCGCTTCTCGGTCGGCTCGGCCGACGCGGTGGCCCGCACGCGGGAGCTCCTCCAGCGGGAGGGCGTCTTCGCGGGCGTGTCGACGGGAGCGGCCCTGCACGCCGCGATCGGCGTCGGCAGGAAGGCCGTGAAGGCGGGCGAGTCCGCCGACATCGTCTTCATCGTCGCCGACGGCGGCTGGAAGTACCTCTCCACGGGCATCTACACGGCGCCCACGACGGAAGCGGCGATCGAGGCCCTCCAGGGCCAGCTCTGGGCCTGACCGCCCCGGCCGGGCCCCGGGGCCAGGCCCCCCTGCCCCGGTGCCCCCGCCCCGGGGCAGGGCCCTTCCGCCCCGGGGTCCGGCGCCCCGTCGCCGGACCGCCGGACCGCCGGACCGCCGCGTCCGGCCCCGTCGCCGGCGCCGCGGACCCGCCGCGTCCGCCCGCCCCGCGGACCGCCCCCGCAGGTCCATCCGAACCGGTGACAGCACGGGTGAGTTCCCCCACAACGGGCCGCCGCGGAGGAGCACCCCGCCGCCCCGGGCCGTACGCTCGTCGAACCGTACGACCTCCCCGTCAGCGCTCCCCCGCTCCCGTCCACGGAGGTTCACGCTCCATGAAGCTCACCGTCGTCGGCTGTTCCGGGTCGTTCCCGTCCGCGGACTCGGCCTGCTCGAGCTACCTCGTAGAGGCCGACGGCTTCCGGCTGCTCCTCGACATGGGCAACGGCGCCCTCGGCGAGCTGCAGCGCCACTGCGGTCTCTACGACCTCGACGCCGTCTTCCTGTCCCACCTCCACTCCGACCACTGCATCGACATGTGCGCCTACTTCGTGGCGCGGTTCTACCGCCACGACGGCAGGTGCGGCGCCCTGCCGGTGTACGCGCCCGACGGCGCCGAGCAGCGGCTGACCACGGCGTACGCGGACGTGCCGTCCCCCACGGCGATGAGCGAGGTGTTCGACTTCCGCACCCTTGAGCCCGGCTCGTTCGACCTCGGCCCGTTCCGGGTCCGGACGGACCGGGTGTGCCACCCGGTGGAGGCGTTCGGCATCAGGATCGAGCACGGCGGCAGGTCCCTCACCTACTCCGGTGATACCGGCGTGTGCGACACGCTCGACGAGCTGGCGGCCGACACCGACCTGTTCCTGTGCGAGGCGTCCTTCACCCACGGCAAGGAGGACGTCCCCGACCTGCACCTGAACGGCCGCGAGGCGGGCGTCCACGCGGCCAGGGCCCGCGCGGGGCGGCTCGTCCTGACGCACATCCCGCCGTGGACGGACGGCGAGCGCAACCTGGCCGACGCGCGCGAGGTCTACGACGGCCCGGCGGAGCTGGCCCGGCCGGGAGCCGTGTACGAGCTGTAGCGCGGCGGACGGACGCGCACGGAAAGGGGCCCCGGGACCGCCCCGCCGGAGCGGAAGCGGTCCCGGGGCCCTCCCCGTGCCGTGCGCCGCCCGGCCGGTGCCGGACGGCGGGACTCACGCCTTGGTGGTGTCCTCGACCTCCTCCTCGGGCTCGCGGCCCGGGGTCGGCAGGTCGAACCTGACGATCGCGAAGCGGAACACCGCGTAGTACACGACGGCGAACACCAGGCCGATCGGGACGATCAGCCACGGCTTGGTGGCGAGTCCCCAGTTCAGGAAGTAGTCGATGGCGCCCGCGGAGAAGGTGAAGCCGTGGTGCACGCCCAACGCCCAGGTCAGCGCCATCGAGACGGCGGTCAGCACCGCGTGGATCGCGTACAGCACCGGGGCGATGAACATGAACGCGAACTCGATCGGCTCGGTGATGCCGGTGACGAACGAGGTCAGCGCGAGCGACACCATCATGCCGCCGACGATCTTGCGGCGTTCGGGGCGGGCGCAGTGGGTGATCGCCAGGGCGGCGGCCGGAAGGGCGAACATCATGATCGGGAAGAAGCCCGTCATGAACTGACCGGCGGTGGGGTCGCCGTGGAAGAAGCGCGGCAGGTCGCCGTGCCAGACGGCGCCGGCGGGATCGGTGAAGGAGCCGATCTCCTGCCAGGCCACCGTGTTGACGAACTGGTGCATGCCGACCGGCAGCAGGGCGCGGTTGATCGCGCCGAAGACACCGGCGCCGAAGGCTCCCAGGCCGGTCATCCACTCGCCGAAGGCGGTGATGACCTCGCCGACGGGCTCCCACACCAGGCCGAAGAAGACGCCGGCGGCGGTGCCGATGAAGGCCATCAGGATCGGCACGAGGCGGCGGCCGTTGAAGAAGCCCAGCCAGTCGGGCAGCTTCGTGCGGTGGAAGCGCTGCCAGGTGACGGCGGCTACCAGGCCCATGACGATGCCGCCGAGGACCTTGGGGTCGTTGTACGTGGCGACGGCGTCGGCGCCGTCGCGGACCTCCGCCTCGGTGAGGGGGAAGGCGGTCAGCACGTTCTTGTAGACGAGGAAGCCGACGAGCGCGGCGAGCGCGGTCGAGCCGTCGGCCTTCCTGGCGAAGCCGATGGCGATGCCGACGCAGAACAGCAGCGGCAGGTTGGCGAAGACGGCGTCGCCCGCGGTGGCGCACACCTTCGCCACCGTGCCCCAGCCCAGGCCGTCCCCGCCGAAGACGTCGTCCTGGCCCAGGCGCAGCAGGATGCCCGCCGCGGGCAGGACGGCGATCGGCAGCTGCAGGCTGCGGCCGACCTTCTGCAGGCCCTGGAACAGGCCGGAGCCGCGCTTCTTCGCGGGCGCCGCCGGAGCGGTGGCCGTACTCATCAACTTCCTCCATCGGGCAAGGCGCCGCTCGGGAAGGAGGGGACGGCGGCGTCTCGGGGGGACGCGGCACGAGGAGGCCGCATGATCTGCACCATCATTGGTGTAGACCTTTTGTAGCACGGCGGGAAAGGGCGAGGAACCCGTAAATACCTAGCACACCTCCCCCCGCCCCCGCGGTACGGGCGCCCGGCGCGCGCGGGGCACCGCCCCGCACCCCGCACGAGGCCCATCCGCCGCGCCCCGCCCCCGAGCACCCGCCCGCCCCGCGCGGCCGTCACCCGTCCCCCTCCGAGGACAAGCCTGGTGTAGACCAACCGCGATAGGCTCGGCCGGAACCCGGCCGCGGGCACGGCACCGGCGAACGCCGCGACCGGGAACGACGACGGGACGACGGCTCCCCGCGCCGCCGGGCCGACCGTCGGCTACCGTGACCAACGCGGACGTGCGGGGCACCCGGACCATGCCCCGTGAACACCAGGGAGAGACACATGGCCAGCAAGGCTGAGAAGATCGTCGCCGGCCTCGGCGGGATCGACAACATCGAGGAGATCGAAGGCTGCATCACCCGCCTGCGCACCGAGGTGAGCGACCCGGACCTCGTCGACGAAGCCGCCCTGAAGGCCGCCGGCGCCCACGGCGTCGTCAGGATGGGCACCGCCGTCCAGGTCGTCATCGGCACCGACGCCGACCCCGTCGCCGCCGAGATCGAGGACATGATGTGACCCGCCGGCACCGACACACGGCCCGCCCCCGCCCCACCGGCACGGAAGACGGGCCGCGCCACACCCCCGACCCCCCGCGCCCCGACCGGCCCGCACGGAACGCGCACCACACGGCCTAGGCTCTCCCCATGACCCGTATCGACGGCCGCACGCCCGAACAACTCCGCCCGGTCACCATCCAACGAGGCTGGAGCAAGCACGCCGAGGGCTCCGTCCTCATCTCCTGCGGCGACACCAGAGTCTTCTGCACCGCCTCCGTCACCGAGGGCGTCCCCCGCTGGCGCAAGGGCAGCGGCGAAGGCTGGGTCACCGCCGAGTACTCGATGCTCCCCCGCTCCACCAACACCCGCGGCGACCGCGAATCCGTCCGCGGCAGGATCGGCGGCCGCACCCACGAGATCTCCCGCCTCATCGGCCGCTCCCTGCGCGCCGTCATCGACTACAAGGCACTCGGCGAGAACACCGTCGTCCTCGACTGCGACGTCCTCCAGGCCGACGGCGGCACCCGCACCACCGCCATCACCGGCGCGTACGTCGCCCTCGCCGACGCCGTCGCCTGGGCCCAGCGGCAGAAACTCGTCAAGGCCGGCCGCAAACCGCTCACCGGCACCGTCGCCGCCGTCTCCGTCGGCATCGTCGACGGCATCCCCCTCCTCGACCTCTGCTACGAGGAGGACGTCCGCGCCGAAACCGACATGAACGTCGTCTGCACCGGCGACGGCCGCTTCGTCGAGGTCCAGGGCACCGCCGAGGCCGAGCCCTTCGACCGCAAGGAACTCAACGCCCTCCTCGACCTCGCCACCGGCGGCTGCGCCGACCTCGCCGCCCTCCAGCGCGAAGCCCTCGAAACGACCCCCTGAGCAGCCGCGCCACCACCCGGCGACATCCCACCGGCACGGGCGTGCGGAAGGTACCGTACGCCCGTAACCAGCCAGGGAAGGCCGCCCGCCCATGCGCCGTCACCACACCACCGCCCTCGTCTCCGGCATCGCGCTCGCCGCCGCCCTCACGCTCACCGGCTGCGGCGCCCTGGACAAGGCGCTCGACTGCGCCCGGACCGCCGAGGCCATCGCCGCCAGCGTCGACCGACTCGGCCGGGCCGCCTCCAACGCCGGCGACCCGGCGAGGATCCGGGAATCCCTCGACGAGATCGACCGGGAACTGGCCACCCTCAAGGGCAAGACCGACAACGCCGACCTCTCCAAGGCGGTCGACGACCTGTCCAAGGGCGTCGAACAGGTCCGCACCTCCCTCAGGAACGGGGACACGACCCCCGACCTCAAACCCGTCACCGACGCGACGGCCGAGATCGGCAGGGTCTGCACCCCGAGCAACTCCGGAACCCCCACCGGGCAGCACCACTGGACCAAGGGCGGCCCGGACGAGGAGTACTACTTCAACCTCGAGTTCAAGGGCTTCG
>JAAXOU010000276.1 GCA_012396115.1 Streptomyces somaliensis DSM 40738
GGGGTCTTCGTGGGCGCGGCCCTGGGCGGCGCGGGCCTCGGCCTGGCCGGATACCCGGGCATCGCCGCCGTCTTCGGCGCCCTCGTCGTCGTGGCGCTCGGCGCCGCCCTCCTGGTGTCCCGAGGGGCCGCGGGTCGGCGGTGTCCTTGCGCCGGGCGTCCGCCTCGGCGGCGTCGCGGAGCGCCTCCGCGAGCGCCCGCTGCGCCCTGCCGTACGCCTCCCAGTCGCCCTTCCTGATCGCCGCCTGGCCGTCCGCGAACGCCTTCTGGGCGTCCGCGATGGCCCGCTTGAGCGCGGCCTCGCCGGTGACCGGCGGCCTCGGCTGCTGCGGGGTGTCCGACGGCGGCGTCGTGGGCGTCCCGCCCTCCGCGCCGAACACCTCGTCGAGCGCGACCCCGAGGCTGTCCTCGAACCGCGTGGTGTCCTTCGTGGCGTCGCCCTCCGGCTTGCCCGCGTCGATGTACGACACGGCCACCTTCTTCAGCAGCGGGTAGAGCGCGCTGCGGCCCTGGGCGTAGACCGGCTCGACGTACAGGAACCCGCCGTCCAGCGGCACGGTGAGCAGGTTGCCGTACTCGATCTCCGAGTCGGCGCCCTTCATGTCGCGGACGAACGTCGCCACGTCGGGGAGGCTGTTGAGCTTGCTCTGCACCTGGGCGGGGCCCGGCACCTCGGACGTGACCCTCAGCAGCCTTATCCGGCCGTAGTCCTCGCTGTCCGCGTCGGCGTCGACGGCCATGAACCCGCCGAGGTTGGGCCGCCCGTTCGGCGTGAACGTCGTCGTCAGCGAGAACCGCTGCCGCTCGTCCCCCGGCATCTTCAGGCTGAGGTAGTACGGCGGGACCGCGTTGCCGTCCTTCTTCGTCGGGTCCGCCGGCACCTGCCAGGCGTCGGAGCCGCTGTAGAACTGGGCGGCGTCGCGCACGTGGTAGCGGGTCAGCAGCTCGCGCTGGACCTTGAACATGTCCTGCGGGTACCGCAGGTGGGCCTTCAGGTCGTCGCCGATGGCGCTCTTCGGCTGCACCGTGCCGGGGAACGCCTTCATCCAGGTCTTGAGGACCGGGTCCTTCGTGTCCCACTGGTAAAGCTTCACCGTGCCGTCGTAGGCGTCGACGGTGGCCTTCACCGAGTTGCGGATGTAGTTGACCTGGTTCTGCTGGGCCACGACCGTGCGGTTCCGGTTGCCGGCGGTCAGCGAGTCGGCGGTGCTGTCGCCGAGGGTCGTGCGGGAGGCGTAGGGGTAGCCGTTGGTCGTCGTGTAGGCGTCGACGATCCACTGGATGCGGCCCCCGACCACCGCCGGGTACGCGTCGCCGTCGATGGTCAGCCAGGGGGCGACCGCCTCGACCCGCTCCTTGGGCGTGCGGTTGTACAGGATGCGCGAGCCCTCGCCGATGGCCCCCGAGTACAGGATCTGCGGCTCGCTGAAGGCCACGGCGTACGCGGCGCGGTTGAGGGCGCCGGAGAGGCTGACGCCGCCGTCGCCGCGGTAGCTGGTGGTCCGCTCGCCGTTCGCCTCGTAGTCGAGCTCCTTCTGCGGGCCGCCGACGATCGAGTACTGCTCGGTCTTCTCGCCGTAGTAGATCCGCTGCTCGTACTCGCGCGGCTGGCCGGTGGTCGGCAGGCCGCTCACCGTGAAGACCGGGGACCCCGTGGCGTCCACCGACGTGCCCGTGGCCATGATCGCGCCGTAGCCGTGGGTGTAGGTGAAGTGGTCGTTGATCCAGTTCCGCTTCGGGATGCCCGTGATGTTCAGCTCGCGCAGGCCGATGACGGTGTCCTTGCCCCCGTACCGGTCGACGTCGAGCGTGACGGGGAACTGGTAGTACTTCCGCTTCTGCTCCAGCTGCTGGAACGTCGGCGAGACGATGTTGGGGTCGACCAGCCGGTAGCTGGCCGCGGCGTCGGCGTCCCGGCGCAGCCGGTCCTTCGCCTTGACGGTGGCCTTGCCCGAGTAGTTCTCGGGGACCGTCGTGTCGATCGCGTACGCCTTGCGCGTCGCCTCGATGTTCTTCTTGATGTACGGCGCTTCCTTGGCCTGCTCGTTCGGCTGGACCTGGAACTTCTGCACGATCGCCGGGTACAGGCCGCCGATCAGGATCGCCGACAGCACCATCAGGCCGAAGCCGATGACCGGCAGCTGCCAGGTGCGGCGCCACAGCGTCGCGAAGAACAGCAGGGCGCAGATGACCGCGATGCAGAAGAGGATCGTCTTCGCCGGGAGGTAGGCGTTGGCGTCGACGTACCGCAGGCCCGTCCAGTTGCCCGCGGCCTTGAAGTCGCTGGACTTCACCGCCAGGCCGTACCGGTCGAGCCAGTACGCGACGGCCTTCAGCGACACGAAGACGCCCAGCAGCACCGAGAGGTGCCCGGTGGCCGCGGCCGTGGCGCGCGCGCCGGGGCTGGTGACGCGCAGCCCGCCGTACAGGTAGTGGGTGAGGGTCGCGGCGATCAGCGACAGCACCGCGGCCGCGAAGCCGAAGCCGAGCAGGAAGCGGTACCAGGGCAGGTCGAACGCGTAGAACGCGACGTCCATCCGGAACTGCGGGTCCCTCACGCCGAAGGGCACGCCGTTCGCCCACATGAGCCAGGTGCGCCACTGGCCGGAGGCGGACGCGCCGGCGATCAGTCCGACGAGCGCCGCGACCGCGAGGAGCACCCACTTCTTGTACGGGGCGATGCCCAGGCGGTACCGGTCGAGGCTCTGCTGCTCCAGCGACATCGCGCTCAGCGGCGGCCGCAGCCGGTGCGCGAGCCAGATGTTCAGCCCGACGGCGAGGGCCATCAGCAGGCCGAAGACGGCGAACATGCCGATCTTGGTCCACAGCGTGGTGGTGAAGACGGAGGAGTACTCGACTGACCGGTACCAGAGCCAGTCCGTCCAGAACCCGGCGAACATGACGAAGAGCATGGCCAGGACGGCCAGCACCCCCAGCGTCATGAGCAGGGTGCGGGCCCGCCGGGACGGCCGGCCGACTCTGATCCGTGGCCCGGTCGGGCCCCCGCCGCGGTCCGGCATCTGGAAAGCCAACGTACGCCCCTCGAGTTCGCGGTCGTGTGTGTCGCCTGCGTGGTTCCGTGGCCCCGGATTCCCCGCGGCCCCACTGATGCAACTTACTGAAGCTTTACCCGGTTCCCGTCTCCGGGTCGGGAAGGGGCAGGATATTGAACATGTCCAACGTCTCCCCCTCCGGCCCTCCGATGGCCGCCGGTCCGCTCACACGCGCGGTCCTCGAGATCGACGAGTACGCCTCGGGGCTCGGCTGGGACCAGCCGGCCCGCCTGTTCGCCCTCGTCGACACGGCGCGGCTGCGCTCCGACGAGCCGGGACTCGCCGCCCGGCTCGGGCTCGGCCCCGGCGGGGCCGCCTCGCCGCTCACCCCGATCGAGCAGGAGGAACTGCCCGCCGGGGCCCCGCTCGACGAGTTCCTCGCGACGGTCGCCTGGCCCGACGCGGTCAGCGGGTGCGCGCTGACGGTGGAGCGGCTGATGCTCCCGCCGTCCGCCGAGGGGGCCGTGCCGGACGGGCTGGACGAGGCGGGGCTCGCGGAGTGGGTCGCGGCCCACCCGGACCGGCAGGAGGTGCGGATGACCGTGGCCGTCCTGCGCGGCGGCGCGCGCGAGTCGGCGATCCGGCTGCGTGAGAAGGACTCCCCCACGGAGGTCCTGACCGGCTCGGACCTGGTGCCGGGGCTGGCGGACGCGCTGGCCGCCACGTTCGAGGGCTGACCGTCGCGGGACCGCCCCCGGGCCGCCGGCCCCGGGGGCGGTCGGGGGCGCGGGCGGGGCCGGGCCCCCGGTCCCGTCCTCAGCCGCGCGAGCAGGCGGGGAGGCCCGCGGTGTCGCCCTCGCGCACCTTCTCCAGCGACTCCACCGCGTCGGCGATCGTGTCCACCTTGACCAGCCTCAGCCCGTCCGGGGTGGCCGCCGCGGCGGCCGGGCAGTTGGCGGCGGGGGTGAGGAAGTACGTCGCCCCGGCCTTGCGCGCGCCCACCAGCTTCATCTCGATGCCGCCGATCGGGCCGACCTCGCCGGTCTCGTCGATGGTGCCCGTGCCGGCGACGAAACGGCCGCCCGTCAGGGCGCCGGGGGTCAGCTTGTCGACGATGCCGAGGGCGAACATCAGGCCGGCGCTCGGCCCGCCCACGTCGTCGAGCCTGATGTCGATCCGGAAGGGGAAGGTGTGGTCCGTGCCGGCCCGGATGCCGACGACGGCCCGGTCGGCGTCCTCCGCCCGCCTGGTCGTGACGGTGACCTCCTCGGTGGTGGCCGGCTCACGGCCGGCCTTCTCCGCCGCGGCGGCGTCCGCGGCCGGGACGACGGTGAAGCCGACCGGCCTGCCGGGCCGCCGCTCGGTGACGATCTCCGCCACGTCCCCCGGTTTCCGCACGGGCCTGCCGTCGACCTCCTTGATGACGTCGCCGGCGTGCAGCCTCCCCTCGGCGGGGCTGCCCTTCTGGACGGACGAGACGACCACGCGGGAGGCCACGGGGAGCCCGAGCTGCCGGAGCGCGGCGACGCGGGCGCTCTCCTGGGACTGGCTGAACTCCTCGGCGTTCTCCTGGGTGGCCTGCTCCTCCGTCTTGCCGTCCGGGTAGAGCGTGTCGTGCGGGACGACGACGCTGTCGCGGGAGAGCCACCCGGCGACCGCCTCGACCAGGTTCATCCGGTACTCCGCACCGGTGACCCTGACGGTGGTCATGTTCAGATGGCCGGATGTGGGGTAGGTCTGGTGGCCGGAGATCCGCAGCACCGGCTCGCCGCCGGAGTTCCCCAGGGTGTCGACCGTGGGTCCGGGGCTCATCTCGGAGTAGGGCACCGGGATGAGCACTCCCGCGCAGAGCAGCGCGATGAGGGTGAGGGCGGCGGTGATCATCGTCACGGTGCGGCGCGGCATGGAACGACAGTACGGGACCGGTTCGCCAGTGCATCCTCGGGGCCGCCGTCCGGGGTGATCGTCAGACGGGTCCACCGCCGGGGCGCGGCTTCTCCATCGCGTCGCGGAAGCGTGCGTAGCCGTCCAGCTCGGCCTTGTCCCCGGCGGTGCGGCTCCGCGCCGCCCACCCGCCCCATATCGTGGCGCCGACGGTGGCCGACAGGGGTATCAACAACCAGGCGAGTGCTGCCATCACAACCTCCCCAGGTGAAAGCGACTGGCCGATCAGCGATCGACCAGCTTTCCCCTCCACGCTGCTGCCGGTCGGAACATTACGCAAATCGGGCTACGGGGCGGCCCCGCGGGGGGTCAGCAGGAGCCGACCCACTCCTCGGCGCCGTCGGAGAAGCGCTGGTGCTTCCAGATCGGCACCTCGTGCTTGAGCTCGTCGATCAGCCTCCGGCACGCCGCGAACGCCTCCGCGCGGTGCGGGCACGACACGGCGACCACCACCGCGAGGTCGCCGACGACCAGGTCGCCCACCCGGTGGACGGCGGCGAGGGCGCGCACGGGGAAGTCCGCGGCCACCTTCTCCGCCACCCGCCGCATCTCGGCCTCGGCGGTGGGGTGGCTGGAGTAGCCGAGCGCGTCCACGGAGGCGCCGCCGTCGTGGTCGCGCACGGTCCCGACGAAGAGGACGGTGCCGCCGGCGGCGGTGTCGCCGACGGCCTGGAACACCTCGTCGAGGGAGAGCGGCGTGTCGCGGACCGCCAGGAGCCGGATCGGCCGGTCGGCGGCGCGTTCGCCGGGGTGGTCGTAGCGGAGGGCCATGCCCCCCATCGTGCCGCACGCCCCCCGCTCCGAGGAAACGCCCGCGGCCCGGCGGGGGCGCCGCGGCCGGAGGGCTCCCGGGGGCCCCGCGCCCCGGGTCACAGGCCCCGGCGGCGGCGG
>JAAXOU010000277.1 GCA_012396115.1 Streptomyces somaliensis DSM 40738
GGGGGCGGGGGGCGTAGCGGCCGGCCACGGGGGCTCCAGTGGTGCGGGGGGTTCGGTCCGGACCAGGGTAGTCCCGGACGGGGACGGCTACTGGTCGGAGGAGAAGCGCACCGACGCGTCGGGCAGGCGGGCGCCGCACCAGACGCGGACCCCGTCGCGCAGTTCGTTGTCGGCGCCCACGCGCGCGCCGTCGCCGATCACCGCGCCGTGCAGCACGGTGCGGGCGCCGATCCGGGCGCCCTCCCCGACGAGGGAGTCGGTCACCACGGCGTCGGGCCCGACGACCGCGCCCGCCATGACGACGCTGCCGTCGATCCGGGCGCCCCCGCCGACCGCGGCGCCCGCGCCGACGACCGTCCCGCCGGTGAGCTTGGCGTCCGGGGCGACGGTCGCGCCGTCCACGACCAGGCGGTCGCCGCAGCGGCCCGGCACGGCCGGGGAGGGCGCGCGGCCCAGGACGAGGTCGGCGGAGCCGCGGACGAACGCCTGCGGGGTCCCGAGGTCGAGCCAGTACGTGGAGTCGACCATGCCCTGCAGGTGGGCGCCGTCGGCGAGGAGGCCGGGGAAGGTCTCGCGCTCGACGGAGACGGGCCGGCCGGCCGGGATCGTGTCGATGACGGACCTGCGGAACACGTACGCGCCGGCGTTGATCTGGTCGGTGACGATCTCCTCGGGGGTCTGCGGCTTCTCCAGGAAGGCCGTGACGCGCCCGGTGGGGTCGGTGGGGACGAGCCCGAACGCCCGCGGGTCCTCGACGCGGGTCAGGTGCAGGGAGACGTCGGCCCCCGAGGCGCCGTGGGTGTCGACCAGGGCGCGTATGTCGAGGCCGGTGAGGATGTCCCCGTTGAAGATGAGGACGGGCTCGTCCGGGCCCGACGTGAGCCTCCGGGCGACGTTGCGTATCGCGCCGCCGGTGCCGAGCGGCTCGACCTCGGTGACGTACTCCAGGTGGAGCCCGAGCGCCGACCCGTCGCCGAAGTACGGTTCGAACACCTCGGCCAGGTACGAGGTCGCCAGCACGACGTGCTCGACGCCGGCCGCCCGGGCCCGGGCGAGCTGGTGCGTGAGGAACGGCACGCCCGCCGCGGGGACCATCGGCTTCGGCGTGTTCACCGTCACCGGCCGCAGCCTGGTCCCCTTGCCGCCGACCAGGAGGATCGCTTCTGTCACCTGTCGTCTCTGCTTCCTACTGGACCGGTCGTCGGAGGTGACCGATCCGGCGCTCCGGCTCCGGCCGGAGCGCGCTCACCTGATCGGCACGACCAGGCAGTGTAGGCAGATCCCGGGCGGGCCCGGGCGCGCGGTTCGGCGCGGCGGCCCGGTCAGGGCCTGCCCTGGTACTTGGCCGCGGCGGAGCGGATCGTCGCGAGCTTGCCGTACAGCTTGGCGCCGGGGCAGGCGGTGGAGTAGCCGTCGCGGTGCCCGGAGACGTTGTGGAACTGGACCTTCGTGCCCTTCTTGTACAGGTTCCCGCCGCCCGAGGTCAGGGTGCTCCTGGCGCGCGGGTCCTTCGCGTGCAGGCCCAGTTTCCACGCCGCCAGCTTCGCCACGGCGGTGACGGCCTTGGCGGGCGGGGTGGCGGAGGAGAAGGAGCCGAGCACCGCGATGCCGGTGGTGTTGGTGTTGAAGCCGAGGGTGTGGGCGCCCTGGACGGGTTTGGCCACGCCGCCGGCGCGGCCCTCGTAGACGACCCCGCACCTGTCGACGGCGAAGTTGTAGCCGAGGTCGCGCCAGCCCATGCTCTGCACGTGGTAGCGGTAGATGCCGCGCAGGACGGAGGGCGCCTGGGCGCAGGTGTAGTTGTTGCCGGTGGCGCTGTGGTGGACGAAGGCCACCTGGACGGACTTGGTGTACAGGAAGCCCGGTTCGCGCAGCTTCTCGTCGGCGCCCCAGCCCTTGCGGGTGACGATGCGCGGGCGCGGGCCGATGTACGGCTTCGCGGTGGTGGTGTCGGAGGGGTCCTCCTCGGCCTCGGCTTCGGCCTCGGGGATCTCGGTGGCGCCCAGGGGGGCGAGGTCGGCGTTGACGGCCGAGGCGGCGGCCTCCTCCGCGGTGAGCGTGCCGGGCGTGTCCTGACCGGTGTCCCCGGGCTCGAAGGGGCTCTCCTCCTCGGCCGGGTCGACGGTGCCGGTGTCCTCGTCGACGGGCTCGTCGACGGGCCCGCCGGTCCCGGTGTCCTCGCCCGCGCCCGTGTCCTCGCCGGTGCCGGTGTCCTCACCCGTACCGGTGTCCTCACCGGTGCCGGTGTCCTCGCCCTCGTCGCCGGGCTCGTCCGCGTCCGGGTCGTCCTGCGGCGCGGCGCCGGGCGCCCGCGCGGTGGTCCCGGCGGGTGCCGCACCGCCGGCCGGGTCGCCGCCCGGCCGGACCAGTTCGAGGCGCAGGCCGCGCGGCAGGGCCGGTGCCGCACCGGCGCGCCCTTCGGGCGCCTCCGGCCGTACGCGCACCTCGACGCCGTCCGAGTCGCCCACCCACAGCGGGGCGGTCCCGCCGCGCACCGCCTGCGAGCGGGCCTCGGCCGTGCCGGGGTCGGCGGCGTGGTCGTGCTGGTGGGTCTCCAGGTCCTGCCAGGCCGACCAGGCCCCGGTCGCGGTGGACCGCGTGCGCACCTGGGCGGTGCCGTGCAGTTCGGCGTCGGGCTCATCCCAGACCACGCCGAGCAGGGAGAACGGTTCGACGTCCCGGCGCGGCAGGCCCTGGGTGGCGCGCGTGCCGGGGTCCGCGCTGCGCTCGTGTCCGGGGAGCGGCGCGAGGGGCAGGGAGCGGGTGGATCCGGGGTCCGGCGCGCCGTCCGCCGCGGGTGCGGCGACGGCGGAAGCGGTCGGGGCGGGGAGCGGCGCGAGGGCGGAGCCGGAGGCGGTGACGACCGCGACGGCCACGCCGATCAAGGGAACTCGAATGGAACGCATAGCCAGATGGTCGGCACTCCACCGGAGTTGCGCTTCTCGGATTTCCTGACGCCCCATCGGCCCGTCCGGAGGACGGGATCACCCGCTCGGCCCGCCCCCGCCGCCGCGCCCGCGTACCCTTTCCCGCGTGAACGCCAGCGACCGCACCCCCGCCGACCTGCTGCGATCCGCCCTCGACGCGGACCCGGCCCGCCCCTTGGTCACGTACTACGACGACGCCACCGGTGAGCGCGTCGAACTCTCGGTGGCCACCTTCGCCAACTGGGTGGCCAAGACGGCGAACCTGCTGCGGGACGGCCTCTGCGCCGAGCCCGGCGAACGCGTCGCGCTGCTGCTGCCCGCGCACTGGCAGACCGCCGTCTGGCTGCTCGCCTGCGCCTCCGCCGGCGTGGTCGCCGACCTGGACGGGGACCCCGCGGGCGCGGACCACGTGGTGGCCGGCCCCGACCGGCTCGACGAGGGCCTGGCCTGCGCCGGCGGCCGCCTCGCCCTGTCCCTCGCCCCGCTGGGGCGCCGCTTCCCCGCGCCGCCCGCCGGCTACGAGGACTACGCGGTCGAGGTGCCGGGCCAGGGCGACCGGTTCGTCCCGTACGCCCCCGTCGACCCCGGCGCCCCCGCCCTCGCCGTGCGCGAGCGCGCCGGCGGCCGTACGGAGCTGACCGGCGCCGCGCTCGTCGACCGGGCGCGCGCGGACGCCGCCCGGCGGGGCCTCGGGCCCGGGTCCCGGCTGCTGTCCGGACTGGCCTGGGACCACTGGGACGGCGTGGCCGCGGGGCTGTACGCGCCGCTGGCCGCGGGGGGCTCGGTCGTCCTCTGCCGCCACCTGGACCGGCTGGCGCCCGGGGCGCTGGCCGCGCGGATCGGGAGCGAGCGCGTCACCCACCGGGCCGACGCCGTCTGACGCCGCCCGGCGCGACCCGGCGCGGCCCGGAACCGCCTGACGCCGCCCGGAGCCGCCCGGCGCGCGCCGCCGTCCACCCGTCCGGCGGACCGCGCGCCGGGTCCGCCGGGTACCGGGGGCCCGCCCGGTACATCATCGGCGGTACGCCTCACCGGGCGCAGACCTCCGCGCGGGGGCGGCCCGGACGCCGCCGACGCCTTCGAAGGACGGACTGACGACGTGACGGACACCGCCGGCCCTCCCCCCGAGCCGGGCGCCCCGGCCGGACGCCGGCCGGCCTGGTCGCGCTGGGCGGCGCTCGGCTCGTCCGTCGTCGTCCTCGCGGCGGCCGGCACCGGCTGGTGGCTGTACCGGAAGCTCGACGGCAACATCTCCACCGACGCGGCGGCGGTGGCCGAACTGGAGCGCTACGAGCGGGAGCGCCCCGCCCCGGTCCCGCGCGGCGGCCGGAACATCCTGCTCGTCGGCTCCGACAGCCGGGCCGGGGAGAACGCCGAGTACGGGCGGGACCGGGGCACCCAGCGGTCCGACACGACGATCCTGCTGCACCTGTCGGCGCGCGGCCACGGCGTGACGGCCGTGTCGGTCCCGCGCGACCTGATGGTGGAGGTCCCCGGCTGCCGCACGAGGTCGGGCGGGCGGTCGGCACCGCGGTTCGCCCAGTTCAACCTGGCCTTCCAGGTGGGCGGGACGGCGTGCACGATCCGTACGGTCGAGAGGCTGACCGGCATCCGCGTCGACCACCACATGGTGATCGACTTCCGGGGCTTCAAGGACATGGTGGACGCCGTCGGCGGCGTGCGGGTGTGCGTCCGCGAGCCCGTCGACGACCCGGACGCGAAGCTGGAACTGCCGGCCGGGCCGCGGACGCTCGACGGCGAGCAGGCCCTCGGCTACGTGCGGGCCCGCAAGTCGCTCGGCGACGGCAGCGACACCGAGCGCATCAACCGGCAGCAGGAGTTCCTCGGCGCGCTGGTGACGAAGGTGCAGAGCAACGGCGTCCTGCTCAACCCGGCCCGGCTGTACCCGGTCCTGGACGCGGCCACCCGGTCGGTCACCACCGACCCGGGACTCGGCTCGCTGAGGGACCTGTACGACCTGGCCCGGCGGCTGCGCGGCGTCCCCACCGGGAAGGTGCGCTTCCTGACCGTCCCCCGAAGGCCCCACCACGCCGACCCGAACCGGGACGAACTCGTACAACCCGACGCGAGGCGGCTGTTCGAGCGGCTGCGCGCGGACGCACCGGTGGCGGTCGCCCCGGCCACCGGACGGGACGGCGGCGGGGCGGCCCCCTCGGCACGGGCGACCGGGGGCACCGCCGGGGCGAGCACACCGCCGGAGGCCCCGCCGGGCGGTTCGCGGACACCCGCCCCGGTGCCCACGTTCACCGGGACCAGCGCGGCGGCGAACGCCTGCCCCTGAAGCCCGCCGGACCCGCGGGAAGACCCCGGGGAGGGCCGCGGCGGAGTGGCGGAGTATGACGATTGGGCGGATTGCCCGGTTGTAAGGGACGTGGAATTTGTCACGCGCGTCGCTCCGCGCTGAACTGGGCGGATAGTGTGACGCGATCCGGTGCGGGCTTTTCGAGCAGGAGCCGCGCCCGTGGATCGAAGGACCGAGCGCCCCGCTGGGGGAGGGCGCCTCGCGTGGCACCGACGGAGGATTCAGGCGACCGTGGACGCGCACAGCCGTGGAGGGGCGGAGGGCATCGACCCCGCCGACCAGTGGGTGCTGAACCCGCAGACCGGCAACTACGAGCTGCGACTGGACGACTCCGCAGGGAAGTCACCGGTCCCCGCACCGTCCCGCGCCGCCGCCCCGCCGCCGCCCCGGAAGCGCCGCCGAACTGGCCGAGCTGCGCGGCGTCCTCGACCGGATCGGGCTGCGCCACGCCCGCGAGATGGTGGAGAAGGCCGCCGCCGAGCTGGGCGTGGGGCCGCT
>JAAXOU010000278.1 GCA_012396115.1 Streptomyces somaliensis DSM 40738
CCCGCGGCCGGGGCGGAGCCGGCGGCCGCTGCCCCGCCTCCCCCGCGTCCCGCTCCCCCGCCGGCGCCTCCCTGCGGCGGCGGCCGCCGCCGGGAGCGACCGCGGTGGTCCTGTCGTCCGCCCCCCGGTGGGTGGGGGCGGGGCCCTTGCGGCTGTGTCGTCCCACGCCCCGTGTCAGCTCCTCGCCCCGTCGCCGCGGTCGTCGCCGTTCCGATCGGCGATCAGCTCGCGCACCGCCCGGGCGACCGCCTCGGGATACTCCAACATCGCCACGTGACCGGCCTCCGGAAGCGTGAGCAGCCTCGCGTCCCGGAAGGTCGCGGCGGCCCTGCGCGCCGTGCGGTACGACACGAGCCGGTCCCGCCTCCCGTACACGAGGAGCGTCGGCGCCAGGACGCGTTCCGCCTGCCGCCACAGGTTGTGCTGGCCGCCCAGAGTGTAGGCGTCGACGATGCCGCGCGCCGAACGGGCCATCGCGTCCCAGAAGTGCGGGAGCCTCAGCCGGTGCTCCATCTCCTCGATCGCGGCCAGCAGTCCCTCGTCCGTGGCCCTGCCGGGGTCGCCGTAGCAGAGGGCGAGCACGTCCCGCACGCGCTGCTCGGCCGTCCAGCCCCCGGTCAGACGGGCGAACAGCCGCGCCGCGCCGGGGAGGGCGAGCATCGCCATGGGCCACGCGGCGCGCTGGACGCGCAGTTCGGGAAGGGCGGGCGAGACGAGGGTCAGGGTGCGGACCAGGTCGGGGCGGACGGCCGCGACGCGCGTGACGACGGCGCCGCCCAGGGAGTTGCCGAGGAGGTGGACGGGGCCGCGGGCGTCGGCGTCGAGGAGGCGGATGACGGCGCGGGCGTGGCCCGTCACCGAGTAGTCGCCGTCGCCGGGCGGCGGGGAGGCGCCGAAGCCGGGCAGGTCGACGGCGGCTCCGTCCAGGACGTCCTCCAGGAGCGGCATCAGCGCCGACCAGTTCTGCGAGGAGCCGCCGAACCCGTGCACGTACAGCGCGGGCGCCCTGCCGGGCGCGTCGGAGCGGCGGTGGCGCACGCTCAGCGTCAGACCGGGCAGCTCCACCAAGCGCAGGCGCTCGCCCTCCGCGGCCCGCACGGCGTGCGCGCGAGGCGCCGCGGCGGAGGAGGGGGGAGGCTCGGTCGGGGACATGCGGCAATGTTACGAGACGATCACGCCCGGGGCGGTGTGTTCGCCGTCACAGATCGCATGGCGTCGATCAGGGGGACCTTCTAGGCTCGTAGCGAGGGCAGAAGCCCGTGAGAAAGGGGAGCTCATGACCGTCGACCCCACCGATCCCGAGACGCTGGTGGAACTGGCCCGGGAGAACGGCGCGACCGGCACCGCCGCACTGGACGAGGAGACTCCGGAGGCGGACGCGGCCGAACAGCACACCGAGCTCCGGCAGCAGTCGGACGATCCGCTGTCGCGCATCGACCCGGGCACGGCGAACGAGGCGGACGCGGTGGAGCAGGCCAGGGTGGTGGCACTGGACGAGGACGACTACCGCGACGGCGTGTGAGAGGGGGCGCCCCCGCCGTGCCCGGCGCGCCGTTCCCGCGCGCCGGGCGGGTGCGGCGGTGGCCGGACCGTTCGTGTTCGAACGTTCGGCTACCGCCGCCGTCCGGTACGTGAAATTCTGCGTCCGCACCGCACACGGCCGGATTACCCAAAAGTAGGATGGCGGGCGCGGCGCACAGCGCACTTGGATCGATTTTGGGAGGCGGCGTGACAGCCATCGAGCAGACAGAGGCGACGCGCCCCAGGGGCACCCGCCTGCCACGCCGAGCCCGACGCAACCAGCTGCTGGGCGCGGCCCAGCAGGTGTTCGTCGCCCAGGGGTACCACGCGGCGGCGATGGACGACATCGCCGAGCGGGCCGGCGTCAGCAAGCCGGTCCTGTACCAGCACTTCCCCGGCAAGCTGGAGCTGTACCTGGCCCTGCTCGACCAGCACTGCGAGGCGCTGCTCCACGCCGTCCGGACGGCGCTGGCCTCCACGACGGACAACAAGCAGCGCGTGGCCGCCACGATGGACGCCTACTTCGCGTACGTGGAGGACGAAGGCGGCGCGTTCCGGCTGGTGTTCGAGTCGGACCTGACCAACGAACCCGCGGTGCGCGAGCGCGTCGAGCGGGTGTCCCTGCAGTGCGCCGAGGCGATCTCCGACGTGATCGCCGGGGACACGGGGCTGTCGAAGGACGAGTCGATGCTGCTCGCCGTCGCCCTGGGCGGTGTCGCGCAGGTCGTGGCGAGGCACTGGCTGGCGAGCGACTCCCCGGTCCGGCGCGACAAGGCCGTGCAGCTGCTGACGTCGCTGGCGTGGCGCGGCATCGCCGGGTTCCCGCTGCACGGGGCCGAGGGCCACTGAGCCGGGCGGCGCGGGGCTGTTCGCTCCCGGCGTGCCGTGCCGGGCCGTGGCGCGTCGCCTCCCCGGGCTAATGTGTGCGGCGTACGGCGCGGTGATCGCGCAACGCTGACCGTTCGGAGGGACATAGCCGTGGAGGTCAAGATCGGCGTGCAGCACGCACCCCGGGAGATCGTTCTGGAGAGCGGGCAGTCCGCCGAGGACGTCGAGCGCGCGGTGGCCGAGGCGCTGTCCGGCAAGGCGCAGCTGCTCAGCCTGACGGACGACAAGGGCCGCAAGGTGCTCGTCCCGGCGGACCGGCTCGCCTACGTGGAGATCGGCGAGCCGGCGACGCGCCGGGTGGGCTTCGGCGCCCTGTGACGCGGTGACGCGGCGGCGGGAGGCCGGGCGGGGGCGTCGTTCCCGCCCGGCCTCCCGCCGTGCGCGGCCTCCCGCGGGAGGGTTGCCCCGCGGACCGGTCGGGTAGGACGGGTTACGACTCCTCTGCCCGCCCCGCCGATCCGCGAGGTGATGCTGTGCTCTGGGAAGCCCTCGGTTCCCTCCTGCTCGGACTCGCCCTGTCCTGGGCCGCCCTCCAGCGGCTGGCCGACCGGCTCCCGCCGCGCCGCACGGTGCTGGTGACCGGTGCGCTGGGCGCGCTGTTCGGTGCGTTCCTCACGCACGCCGCGCTCGGCCCCGGCCTGGCGCTCGGCACGCTCCTCGGGGCGCTCGCCGTCAGCGCCGTACTGCTGTCCCTGCTGATCCGGCCCTCGGCGCGCCGCCTGCGGCGGTCGGCGGCGGCGTGACCCGGCGCCGCCGCCCGCCCGGCGGGCGCGGCTAGGCCGCGAGGCCCAGGGCCGCCATGCGCCTGGTGTGCGCCTTGGTGATCCGCGAGAACATCTCCCCGACCGCCGCCAGGTCGAACCCGCCGGCGACACCGCCGACCAGCATCGTCGACAGCGCGTCCCGCTCCGCCACGACCCGCTGGGCCTGCGACAGGGCCTCGCCCATCAGCCGCCGCGCCCACAGCGCGAGCCGGCCGCCCACCCGCGGGTCGGCCTCGATCGCGGCGCGCACCTTCTCCACGGCGAAGTTCCCGTGTCCCGTGTCGTCCAGTACGGCCAGCACCAGCGCGCGCGTGTCGGAGTCGAGCCGGACGGCCACCTCCCGGTAGAAGTCGCTGGCGATCGAGTCCCCCACGTACGCCTTGACCAGGCCCTCCAGCCAGTCCGACGGCGCCGTCTGGCGGTGGAAGTCGTCCAGCGCCCTCGCGAACGGCTCCATCGCGGCGGTCGGCTCCACACCGACGGCGGCCAGCCGGTCGCGCAGCCGCTCGAAGTGGTGGAACTCGGCGGACGCCATCTTCGCCAGCTCCGCCTTGTCGGCGAGCGTCGGCGCGAGCTTCGCGTCCTCCGCGAGCCGCTCGAAGGCCGCCAGCTCCCCGTAGGCCAGCGCGCCGAGCAGGTCCACGACGGCCGCACGGTACTGCGGGTCGGCGGAGGCCCCGGCCCAGTCGAGGGCGGCGATCCCGGTGGGTCCTTCGGGGGCGGTGGCGTGGTCAGGCGTCTCCATGGAGCGCACAATAGCCCGCCGGACGGACCCGCCGAGGGTCCGGTCGGCGCGTGTGACATCCCCCTCCTTGTGAATTGCCCAGACGCACCTGCGCGATTCCGGGGTACAGTGGTAAAGAGCCTGTCGGGCACGCGGACGTCTTCCGCGCCTGCCCGGGGGGCCGCTTCATGAATGAGGATGCCCGGTCGGTGGCCCGATCGGCTCCGACCCGACAGCCCTCGGTGCGCCCTCGCACATGAGGGGCCCTCAGCGGTATGACGCTCGAGCGACGGCAGTGGTCCCGCGCCACCCGGCTGTGATCCCGCGGTCTGCGGCCGGAGAACATCCGGCGCGGTAAGACCCCCAGCGTTCGCCTCATGCCGCGTCTCACAGAAGAGGCGACACCCTGACTACTCAGCCCACCACTTTCCGACAGCTCGGGATCCTCCCCGAGACCGCCGAGGCCCTGGAGGCCGTCGGCATCGTCACGCCGTTCCCGATCCAGGAGATGACCCTCCCGGTCGCCATGTCCGGGACGGACGTCATCGGCCAGGCCAAGACCGGTACGGGCAAGACCCTCGGCTTCGGCCTCCCCCTGGTGGACCGCGTCACCGTCCCCGCCGACGTCGAGGCCGGCCGCGCCCGCCCCGACCAGCTGACCGACGCGCCGCAGGCCCTCGTGGTCGTCCCGACCCGGGAGCTGTGCACGCAGGTCACCAACGACCTGCTCACCGCCGGCAAGGTGCGCAACGTCCGCGTCCTGGCGATCTACGGCGGCCGGGCCTACGAGCCCCAGGTCGAGGCCCTGCGGAAGGGGGTCGACATCGTCGTCGGCACCCCCGGCCGCCTGCTCGACCTGGCCGGGCAGCGGAAGCTCGACCTGTCGCACGTCCGCGCGCTCGTGCTGGACGAGGCCGACGAGATGCTCGACCTGGGCTTCCTGCCCGACGTCGAGAGGATCATCGGCATGCTCCCGGCGAAGCGCCAGACCATGCTGTTCTCGGCGACCATGCCGGGTGCCGTGATCGGTCTCGCCCGCCGCTACATGTCGCAGCCCACCCACATCAGCGCCACCGCGCCGGACGACGAGGGCGCGACCGTCGCCAACATCGAGCAGCACGTCTACCGCGCGCACTCCATGGACAAGCCGGAGATGGTCGCCCGCATCCTGCAGGCCCGGGGCCGCGGGCTGGCGATGATCTTCTGCCGTACGAAGCGCACGGCGGCCGACATCGCCGAGCAGCTGGAGCGGCGCGGCTTCGCGTCCGGCGCCGTCCACGGCGATCTGGGCCAGGGCGCCCGCGAGCAGGCGCTGCGCGCCTTCCGCAACGGCAAGGTCGACGTACTGGTCTGCACCGACGTGGCCGCGCGCGGCATCGACGTCGAGGGCGTCACGCACGTGATCAACTACCAGTCGCCGGAGGACGAGAAGACCTACCTGCACCGCGTGGGCCGCACGGGCCGCGCCGGGGCGCACGGTACGGCGATCACCCTGGTCGACTGGGACGACATCCCACGCTGGCAGCTGATCAACAAGGCGCTGGGGCTGGACTTCCACGACCCGGTCGAGACGTACTCCACGTCCCCGCACCTCTTCGCCGACCTGGACATCCCCGAGGGCATCAAGGGCGTCCTGCCCCGTGCCGAGCGGACCCGGGCCGGGCTGGACGCGGAGGAGCTGGAGGACCTGGGCGAGCCGGGCGGGCGCAAGCCGCGCGGCCGCCGCCGCGAGGAGGAGCGCCCGGCCACCGAGCGCACCCGCACTCCGCGGCAGCGCCGCCGCACCCGCGGCGGCGCGGCCCTGGACGGGGCCGCCGCCGACGGCACCG
>JAAXOU010000279.1 GCA_012396115.1 Streptomyces somaliensis DSM 40738
GGCAGCGGGGGAGCGGGGGGAGCCGTCGCGGAGCCGGTGGGCGCGGGTATCGCCCGGGTGGAGTCCTCGGGGCCCGCACCGGGCGCCGGCTCCGCGGGGCCGCCGTCCGGTCCGGCGGCCGGCCCGGGCTCCCCGGCGGCCGCCGGATCCTCCTCGACCGAGATGCCGAACGCCGTGGCCAGGCCGATCAGCCCCGTCGGGTAGCCCTGCGCCACCGCACGGAACTTCCACCCCTCACCCCTGCGGTACAGCTCACCGCAGATCATGGCGGTCTCCTCGCCCGTCTCCGGACGCACGTGGAACGACGCCAGGCCCTCGGCGCCCCCGCCCGCGGCGGCGTCGTACAGCACGATCCGCAGGTCCGGCACGCGGGCGAAGGTGTCACCGTCCGACGACGCCGCGATCACCACCTGGTTCACGGACGCCTCCAGGCCCGCGAGGTCCACCTCGACGGTGTCGGTGAGCCCGTCCGCCACGCGCTTCTTCGGCAGCCGCCGCACCGCGCCGGAGGGATGCCGGGGCTGGTTGTAGAAGACGAAGTCCTCGTCGGAACGCACCCGCCCGTCCGGACCGAGCAGCAGGGCCGAGGCGTCCACGTCGGGAATCCCCGGGCCAGGGGTCCAGCGCAGTACGGCCCGCACGGCCGCGGCGTCGAGCGGGACGTTCGAGCCCTTCAGCATCTCGTGCGTCATGTCCGTCATCCTGCCCGCCCACCCGCCCGGGGGACAACGCGGGGGCCGGTACCGGGTGCGCCGACCGCTCGGGGAGGCCCCCGGAGGCCACTTCGGCATCATCCGTCGTTCGTACGCACGGGGAACCGGTGACACCTCTCCCTACGTACTATTACCGGCCACATGTCATCAGGCCGTAGGCGGCACGCCACGGCAGTTCGGGGATTCCGCATGCGTCATTTCGGGCACCTCCCGCCCGCCGCCCGGACCGGGCTGTTCCACCGGGAGCCGTGCGTGTTCGACGGCCGCTCGCCGGCGCGCCTCCTGTCGACCGCGCTCGGCGCCACCCTCTACAGCCCCGCCACCCGCCCCCGGCTCGCCGACGACGTGATGAAGCAGGTCGGACGCGGAGTCGTGTCCATGGTGCTCTGCCTGGAGGACTCCATCGGCGACGGGGACGTCGAGGCCGGCGAGGAGAACCTGGTGCGCCACTTCACCGACCTGGCCGGACGGGGCGGCGAACCGCCGCTGCTGTTCATCCGCGTCCGCGAACCCGAGCAGATACCCGACCTGGTGCGCCGCCTCGGTTCCGCCGTGCGGCTGCTGTCCGGATTCGTACTGCCGAAGTTCACCGAGAAGCACGGCGCGCCCTTCCTGGAGGCACTGGTCGCCGCGGAGGCGGAGCCCGCCGCGGCGGACGCCCTCGCAGGGCGCCCCCTGTACGCGATGCCCGTCCTGGAGTCGCCCGAACTGCTCCACCTGGAGACCCGCGTCGACACCCTCGCCGGGATCGCCCGCTCCGTCGACGCGTACCGCGACCGGATCCTGGCCCTGCGGCTCGGCGTGACCGACTTCTGCTCCGCGTACGGGCTGCGCCGCCCGCCCGACCTGACCGCGTACGACGTGCAGATCGTCGCCCACGTCATCGCGGACGTCGTCAACGTCCTGGGCCGCGCCGACGGCAGCGGCTTCACGATCACCGGGCCGGTGTGGGAGTACTTCCGCCTCCAGGAGCGGATGTTCAAGCCGCTGCTGCGGCGCAGCCCCTTCACCGAGGGCCGCGCCGACGCCCTGCGCGCCGCGCTGATCGAACACGACCTGGACGGGCTGCTCCGCGAGATCGAGCTGGACCGGGCCAACGGCCTGCTGGGCAAGACCTGCATCCACCCCTCCCACGTCCAGCCCGTGCACGCCCTGTCCGTGGTGAGCCACGAGGAGTACAGCGACGCCCGGGACATCCTGTGCCCGGAACGCGGCGGCGGTGGCGTCCTGCGCTCCACCTACACCAACAAGATGAACGAGGTGAAGCCGCACCGGGCCTGGGCGGAGCGCACGCTGCGGCGGGCCGAGGTGTTCGGCGTCGCCAAGGAGGGCGTGGGGTTCGTCGAACTGCTCGCGGCGGGCCTGGCGGTGCCGTGAGCGGCGCCCCGCACCCGGTAGGACACCCGTACCCCAGAGAGAAGAGGCACGTCATTCACAGCGAGGTGTGGACGGGAACATGGGTCGCCGAGCGGCTCGGCGTCGAACTCTCCGGCGGGCGGGACGACGGCGGGGAGCTGCGCGGCCTGCTGGGACTGGCCCTGCGGGACAACAGGCGGCGGGCGCACCTGCTGGTCTCCCGCGTCCTGGGCAAGCACGTGCCGCAGAGCCCCGCCGTGGTGCGCGGCTGCGGCCACGAGCTGGGGCGCCGGGTGCGGGCGCTGCTGGGCGAGGCGGAGACGCGGCGCGCGGTCGTCGTCGGGTACGCGGAGACGGCGACCGGCCTGGGCCACTGCGTCGCGGACGGCCTGGCCCACGCCCCGTACCTGCACTCCACGCGCCGCCCCGTGCCGGGGGTGCCCCGGGCGGCAGGCTTCGAGGAGTCGCACTCCCACCACACCTCGCACCTGCTGCTCCCCGAGGACCCCGCCCTGCTGGCCGGTCCGGGCCCGCTGGTGCTGGTCGACGACGAGTTCTCGACCGGCAACACCGTCCTGAACACCGTGCGGGCGCTGCACGGGCGCTACCCGCGCGAGCGGTACGTGGTCGTGGCGCTCGTCGACGTGCGGTCGGAGGAGGACCGGGGGCGGCTCGCGAAGTTCGCCGCCGAGATCGGCGCACGGGTGGACCTGGTGGCCCTCGCGACGGGCACGGTGCACCTGCCCGACGGCGTCCTGGAGGCGGGCCGCGCCCTGGTGGCCGCCCACGGGACGCCGCCCCCGGCCGCCTCCGGCGACGTGACCGCCGTACGCCGCGTGGACCTCGGCTGGCCCGCCGGGCTGCCGGACGGGGGCCGCCACGGCTTCACCCCGGAGCACCGGGCCCGCCTGGAGGCGGCGCTGCCGTCGATGGCGGTCCGCCTGGCGGAGGCGCTCGCCCCGGCCGGCCCGCCCGCGCCGTCCCCCACCGGCGCCGTCCCCCGCCTCCTGGTCCTGGGCTGCGAGGAGCTGATGTACGCGCCCCTCGCCCTGGCCGCCGCGCTGGAGGACCGGCTCCCCCGTGCCGAGGTGCGGTTCTCCACCACCACCCGCTCGCCCGTCCTCGCCGTCGACGACCCCGGCTACGCCATCCGCACCCGCCTCGTCTTCCCCGCCCACGACGACCCCGCGGACGGCCCCGGCGACCGGTACGCGTACAACGTCGCCGGAGCCGGCTTCGACGCGGTCGCCGTCGTCGTCGACTCGGCCGCCGACACCCCCGCCCTGCACGCCCCGGACGGCCTCCTCGCCCGGCTCACCGCGCACGTCCCGCGCGTCGTGCTGGCGACCGTCCCCTCGTACGTACCGGAAGGATCCGGCATGCCGCCCGAGCCGCTGCGCGGACCCGCGTTCTCCTCCTACGCCCCCGACGAGGTCGGCTGGCTCCTGAAGGACCTCTCCTCCGTCGAGCTGGAGGCACCCACCGAGGAACGCGAGGAGGCCGTCCAGAGCGGCGGCGCCCACTACGCCGAGTCGCTGCCCGTCGAGTACCAGCCCAGCGACGAGTACCAGAAGCTCTTCCGCGCCGCCCTCGACGGCTCCGCCGCCCGGATCGCCCGCGCCGTCGGCGCCGTCACCGAGACGGTGCTCGCCGAGCGGTCGCCGCGCCCCGTGCTGGTCTCCCTCGCCCGCGCCGGCACCCCCGTCGGCGTGCTGATGCGCCGCTGGGCCCGGTACCGCCACGGCCTGGACCTGCCGCACTACGCCGTGTCCATCGTGCGCGGCCGGGGCGTCGACGCCAACGCGCTGCGCTGGCTGCGCGCCCACCACGACCCGGCGCACGTCGTGTTCGTCGACGGCTGGACCGGCAAGGGCGCCATCGCCCGCGAGCTGGCCGCCGCCCTCGCCGGCTTCCCGGACTTCGACCCGGAGATCGCCGTACTCGCCGACCCCGGCTCCTGCGTGCGCACCCACGGCACCCGCGAGGACTTCCTCATCCCCTCCGCGTGCCTCAATTCCACCGTCTCCGGCCTGGTCTCGCGCACCGTCCTGCGCGCCGACCTGATCGGACCGGACGACTACCACGGCGCCAAGTTCTACCGGGAGCTCGCGGACGCCGACGTGTCCGCCGACTTCCTCGACGCGGTCTCCGGCCGCTTCGACGAGGTCGCGGACGCCGTCGCCGAGGACGCCGCCCGCCTCCTCGCCGCCGACCGCACCCCCACCTGGGAGGGGTGGGCGGCCGTCGAGCGGATCAGCGAGGAGCACGGCATCCACGACGTGAACCTCGTCAAGCCGGGCGTCGGCGAGACCACCAGGGTCCTGCTGCGCCGCGTCCCGTGGAAGGTCCTCGCCCGGCGCGGCGCCGGCCCCGACCTGGACCACGTGCGGCTGCTGGCCGGGCAGCGCGGCGTCCCGGTCGAGGAGGTCGACGACCTGCCGTACACCTGCGTGGGGCTCGTCCACCCCAGGTACACGCGCGGCGCGACCGGCGCCGACGGCCGGGCGGTGACGGCGCCGTGACCGCCCCGACCGCCCCGACCGCCCCGGCCACCCCGGCCGCCCCGGTCGCGCTGGTCGCCAGCGACCTCGACCGCACCCTCGTCTACTCCGGGGCCGCGCTCGCGCTGACCGCCCCCGACGCCGAGGCGCCCCGCCTGCTGTGCGTGGAGGTGTACCAGGGCAAACCGCTGTCGTACGTCACCGAGGCGGCCGCCGGGCTCCTCGGCGAACTGGCCCGCACGGCCGCCTTCACGCCGGTCACCACCCGGACGCGGGAGCAGTACCGGCGCATCCGGCTGCCGTGCCCGACCCCCCGGTACGCGATCTGCGCCAACGGCGGCCACCTGCTGGTCGACGGCGAGTCCGACCGCGACTGGCGGGCGGCCGTCGGGGCGCGCCTCGCCGACGAGTGCGCCACCCTCGACGAGGTGCGGGCGCACCTGCTGGCCGCCGCCGACCCGGCGTGGCTGCTGAAGGAGCGGGTCGCGGAGGACCTCTTCGCCTACCTCGTCGTGGAGCGGGCCCTGCTGCCCGACGGCTGGCTCGCGGAGCTGTCCGACTGGGCCGGCTCCCGCGGCTGGACGGTCTCCCTGCAGGGCCGCAAGGTGTACGCGGTGCCCAAGCCGCTGACGAAGAGCGCGGCGGTACGGGAGGTGGCCCGCCGCACCGGCGCCCGCACCGTCCTCGCGGCCGGCGACTCGCTGCTCGACGCGGACCTGCTGCTGGCCGCCGACCGGGCGTGGCGGCCCGGCCACGGCGAACTGGCCGACACGGGCTGGCGCGCCGGCAACGTGGAGGTGCTCGCCGAGCGCGGCGTCGCGGCGGGCGAGGAGATTCTGCGCCGGTTCCTGGCGGCGGCCCGGGAGGCGGCGGCACCGGCCGGAGCGGCGGCCGGGACGGTGGGAACCGGGGCGGCGGGGGCCTGACGGGGCGGCTCCGCCGCGGGCGCCCGGCG
>JAAXOU010000028.1 GCA_012396115.1 Streptomyces somaliensis DSM 40738
GTCGAGGTCGCTGCAGTCCCCGCCGGTGTTCTGGTCCGGGACTCGAAGCGGTCCGCCGGACCCGTCCTGGCGCTTGCACCCACGGCTTGGGCCCGGTTCGTCGAGCAGGCCGCTCGCGGCTGAGCCCCCAAGCACTTCTGGGAGAGAGATGAACCGCCAGGCAAGGAAGCCCCACTGGTTCAAGAGCAGTTTCAGCGGAGCCGAGGGCGGCCAGTGCGTCGAGGTCGCTGCAGTCCCCGCCGGTGTTCTGGTCCGGGACTCGAAGCGGTCCGCCGGACCCGTCCTGGCGCTTGCACCCACGGCTTGGGCCCGGTTCGTCGAGCAGGCCGCTCGCGGCTGAGCCCGCAAGCACTTCCGGACCCCGGCACCCACTCGGTGCCGGGGTCCAGCCGTCCTCAGAAATCGTCCGGCCCCCGCGGGCCGCAACGGCCGGTCTCATCGAGCCGCGGCGTTCCGTGAGCGGTCGCGGGACAAGCCAGGCAGTCCCTGTTGAGGCGCCAGGGGAACGGCCTGTCGCGTGACGGGTGAACAGGATGCCGCAACAAGAGCTACGGCACACCCCGTATCTACTCCTGTTCGGCCTGATCGTCGTGCAGCGCGCGTGCGAGGTCGGAGAGCGTGGCAGTACCGTCCAACGTCCACCGTGCCGGTCCTTGCACTGCCACGGGCGCCTCCTGCCAGCCGGCGAGTTCGTAGAGGTTGAGGACCAAGCGGGTCGGCGAGTAGGCCTTCCCGTCGACCGCCCACACGAGGCACCGCGTCCGGTCGTTCACCCAGGTGGCCTCACCGCGTCGGGGGTCCTCCGCCAGCCATGGGGTGAGCGCGTCGATCTCGGGTTTGTTCCACAGGCGCAGCCGTACCGGTGTGCCGTTCTTGATGCTTCCGTTGTCCACGAGAGTGGGCACGGCGTTGGGGCGGCGGGGTTTGCGCTTCCCGCCCTTGGCGGCCTTGTAGACCGCCGGGAGGTCGGGAATGACCCCTTCACGCTTGGCATCACGCAGTACGAGTTCCGCAAGCCGCCTGCAGCGCCCGGCGTCGTTGAGTGTTCCGCTGAGGAAGGAGCTGGGCCCGTACTCGGTGTCGATGTGGTGGATCAGCCAGGTCAGGACTCGACTGGTGAGTGCCGGTACGTCCTGGAGGACCTTGTCCCAGTCGAATTCCGGGTCGTCGATGCGATCCTGGTCGAGTAGTTGGAAGACCAGATGGGTGATGAGCAGGTCACCTCGCTGGCTCACGTCGGCGGCGCGCTTCTGGAACCGCTTGCGTTCCTCGTTGAGAGCGGTACCCACCGTGCGGTGCACGAGTACCGAGCGCCAGATCTGGAAGGCGCTGGGACGCTCCCCGAAGAGGCGGGGGTAGGCGCCTCTGCTGCCGCGCTCCCACAGGAGGTCGGTGTCCCGCTTCGCCCGTACGGCGAGTTCGGTGTTGCGGTGCGCACAGGCCAGCGCGATGGCGGCGTGTACGACCGAACACCCCTCGTCCGGAGCCGGGTCGGGTTCACCGCGTTTGAACACATAGGACTTCTGCAGGGACAGCATGAAGTCCTCGCGGATCATCGCCTGCGTCTCGTCCAAGGCGATGAAGTCACGCTGCTCCACGTGGTTCTGTGTGTTGGTCGTCTCGGTGATGCGCTGCGCGAGGTCCGGCACGTTCCGATCGACAACGATCACCTTGACCGTGACCTCGGCGTCCTCCACCGCTTCGGGGGACGCTTCCATCGCGCGATGTGCCGCTGCGACGGTCTGCGCGCCGTTCACGACGCTGACTCCCGAGAGGTGCAAGTGCACGGGCTCGTCCGGGCGGCGGCGTCCCGGCCACTCCTCTTCGAGTTGATCACACAGCACCGTCACGCCGTTGTTGAACAGCCAGAAGTTCTCCGGTTCGGTCGCCAGGGTGCTGAGCATGCCCGAGTTGACTCGGGTGGTGCCGAGGGACTGGCGGAGGTTCTGTTCGTACAACCGGCTTTCGTGCGCCTGATACCACTCGGCGAGATTGCTTGCCGGAACGGTGCCCTGGTAAGCGGTGAGGGGGGTGTTCCGCCGGAGCCAGTTCGTCATCCGCACGGTTGCCCGTACGGGCTCGGGCGCCAGATCCTCACGGATCTGCCGGAGGATGTGGGCAGCGTGGACCACGCGGTACTCAAGGACCGGTCCCAGGCCGTTGAACTCGTTCCGGGCGTCTTCCAGGACGGTGGTGGCTTCCTTGCTGAGGGTCCCCGTGCCCATGAGGGCGATGACGAGAGTGACCTTCAGCCGGGCGTCGTGCATCGCCGCGTTGACACGAGCGGCGATCGGCTCCAGGCGGTCGTTGAAGCGGTCGAAGCTCCGCTGCTCGATGAGACGGAGACCGGCGATGAGCTTGTGTGCCGCGTTGGTGTCGAGCTTGCCCTTGCCCTCGTCGCTCCACTTGGCCTGAACGAGCCAGACCTCTTGTGTGCCCTCGGTGACGGCCACACCGTCGATGCCCTGGTCGTCCTCACCGTCGATGACGGAGGCGCCGGCGGCCCGGTGGTCGCAACCGGTCACCTCGCGTACTGCCGCCGCCGTTAACGCGCGGGAGAGGAAGCGCTGTTCGTAGCCCTTCTGGTCGTATCCCTTCAGGTCCTCGTCGTAGATGAGTCCGTCGTACTGCTGCAGAAGCGCAGTACGGATCTGGTGGATGTGGATCGGGGCCGTTGCGGCCCTTCGCGCTGCCTCTTCCAATGCCGCCCCCAGTGCCATGCGGTACGTCCTCCTGACGCAGTCTGGCATTGATCTTCATAACGGTCCGCGGATGCGGTCGGTGGACACCTCTTCTGCTCTCGGGTGGCAACTTCGGACAACCTCGGCCGGGCCCGACTGGTCGGCTCCGGCCAGATGCTGTCAGAAGTCGTCCAGCCCTTCCTCACGGCGGATCATCCGCCAGGCCGCGCGGCGGGCGCTGCGGTCGAGGTCGGACTTGAAGTCCCGGTCGGTGCCGAAGTACCGCCTGCCGAGGGTGTCGATCGTGGAGACGTGGTCCATCATGTTCTCCTCGAACTTCTTGTCGAAGACGACGCCGAAGTTCTCCTCGTCGTTGACGAGGGCGGCGGCCCGCACCTTCGGGTCCTTCTTCGTGGCGTTGAAGGCCGGGAGGACGTCCTCCTCGGTGAACTCCGTGCCGAACTTCGCGTTGAACCTCTCGATCAGCTCCGACAGCAGCGACTTCTCGGCGTCCTTGCCGCCGCCGGTCCCGTCGCCGAACCCCCTCAGCTCGGCGGGGCCGTCGGGCACGAGGGACTTGTCGTGCTCACCGGTCTTCTCGACGCGCAGGTGGCTGAGGTCCACCTCGCCTATGTCGACGCCACCGTCCGCGAGGCGGGGCAGCCGGTTGAGCAGGTGGCGCCCGTACAGGTACAGGCGCTCCAGGTCGGCGTCCTGGTAGGGCACGATCTGCGCGAGGAAACCGTACTTGCGGACATAGTCGTTGAGGTGGGCGCGGAACTCCTCGGCGGTCTCGACGTCGTCCTCCTCCTCGCTCTCCAGGAGGGCGCGGAAGCGGGCGACGGCGGGGGAGAGGAGCCGGTACAGCTCGGCGTGCAGCCTCTCCCACGCGGCCTGCGAGCCGCCCGCCTTCTCCTGCGCCTCGAAGTACGCGGCGACGAACGCGTCCATGTCCTGCTCCGAGACGATCGGCGCGGACATGACGCGGCTCTGGGCCGTGTAGAGGAGGTTCGGGTCGGAGGGCAGGGCGTGCGCCTCCTCGAAGTACGGGCGGAACGCGTCCTGGACGTCCTCGGCGTCGTTGACGAAGTCCAGGACGGCCAGGTCGGCCTGTGACTTGCGGTCGGCGGTGCGGTTGAGGCGCGAGAGCGTCTGCACGGCGGCGATGCCGGTCAGCGTCTTGTTGACGTACATCGTCGTGAGGAGCGGCTGGTCGAAGCCGGTCTGGTACTTCTCGGCGACGACGAGGATCCGGTACTCCCGCTGGCCCCTGCCGCCGGCCTTCGCGGCCTTGTCGTCGGCGCGGGTGTAGGCGAACGCCTTGGGCAGCGCGCTCTCCGGCAGACCGCCGTTCTCCTTGCTCTCGGTGGTCTCCTCGCCGTCGACGGTGAGGGAGCCGGAGAAGGCGACCAGGACGCCGAGGTCCGGGTACTTCGTGTCGTACGCGCGGTCGGCGATGTAGCTGCGGATGGCGCGGGCCGTCCGCACGGCGGACTGGCGGGACGCCGTGACCACCATGGCCTTGGCCCGGCCGCCGAGCCGGCCGCGGGTGTGGGCGACGAAGTGCTCCACGATCACCTGGGCGTGCTGGGACACCGTGTGCTCGTGCATGAGCGCGAACCGGGCGAGCAGGCTGTTCCCCTTGGAGGGATCGACCTCCTTCTCGTCGCGGTTGAAGTTTGCCAGCTTCCAGTAGGTGTTGTAGGTGACGTAGTTGCGCAGGGGGTCGAGGATGAAGCCCTCCTCGATGGCCTGGCGCATGGAGTAGGTGTGGAAGGGCCGGTAGACGGTCCTGCCGTTCTCCACGGCCTCCGTGCCGAAGAGTTCGAGGGTCTTCGCCTTGGGGGTGGCGGTGAAGGCGAAGTAGGAGAGGTTGGCGGCGCGGGAGCGCTCGACCGCCTTCGCCTTCAGCTTCCCGTCCAGGGTGACCTTGGTCGTGCCCCGGTCGTCGGAGTCGGCGTCCAGGCCGAGGTCGCGCAGGGCGGCCCGCACGGCGGTGGCGGCGTCACCGGACTGGGAGGAGTGCGCCTCGTCGATGACGATCGCGAAGCGGGTGCCCTTGATCTCGGTCGGGTTGTCCTTGATGTGGCGGAGCAGCGCCGGGAACGAGTGCAGGGTGACCGTGACGATCTTCCCGGTGTCCCTGGAGAGGGCGCGGGCGAGCTGTTCGCTCTTCGCGCCGTGCCTCTCGTCGACCTTCACCACCAGGCCGTCGGTCTGCGAGAAGCCGCCGACGGTCGCCGAGAGCTGGGCGTCCAGCGCGCGGCGGTCGGTGATGACGACAACCTTGTCGAAGACGGGTTCGCCGGGCCTGATGCGGCCTCCGGCGAGCGCGTCGGGGTCGAGCGCGGCCCGGTCGGTGCCGGCGTGCAGGTCGCTGAGGCGGTGGGCCAGCCAGCCGATGGTGTTCGACTTGCCGGACCCGGCCGAGGCCATGACCAGGTAGTTCTGGCCGGCGCCGTGGACGGACGCGTGCGCGGTGAGCTTGCGGACCACGTCCCACTGGTGGAAGCGGGGGAAGATCGTCGTCCTGGTGGTGCCGCCGCCGGGCGTCCTGTGCTTCTGCTGGTGCACGAAGCGCTGGAGGAGGTCCAGCCAGTTGTCCCGCTGCCACACCTGCTCCCACAGGTAGGACGTGGCGTACGTGCCGGGGGTGGTGGGCGCCGGGTTGCCGGCCCCGCCGGGCTGGCCGGGGCCGTTGGAACCGGTGTTGAACGGCAGGAACCGGGTGCTCCTGCCGCGGAGCTGGGTGGCGACGAAGACCAGGTCCGGGTCGACCGCGAAGTTCGCGATGACGCGGCGCGTGAAGATCAACTCGGTGGGGTCGCGGTCGGTCCGGTACTGCTCCTTGGCCTGCTCGACGCCCTGACCGGTGAGCGGGTTCTTCAGCTCGGCGGTGGCGACGGGAATGCCGTTGAGGAACAGGGCCAGGTCGAGGCGGTGGCCCCAGTCGGCCTGCTTGGTGGCGTAGGGCAACTCCCGGACCACGGTCAGGCGGTTGGCCCGGTAGCCGTCGAGTACGGAGTCGGCGGAGATGAGGTTGGGCCTGAAGTACGCGACGCGGAGGCGGACGCCCCGGTCCTTCACGCCGTTGCGCAGGACGTGGAGGAGCCCGTCGTCGGCGATGGCCCGGTCGAGGCGCTGTGCGAAGCCGCGCTGCGCCTCGTTGGGGTTGCCGCCGTAGACGGTGAGCAGTTCGTCCCACTCGTCGGGCTGGGTCGCGCCGATGAAGGTGAACAACTCGTTGGTGTCCAGGCCGAGATCGGCCTGGTAGTCCTCGGCGTTCGCCTCCCGCCAGCCGCGCTCGCGGAGGGCCGCGACGATCGCGGAACCGAAGGACGACTCGTCGTGCACGGGCATTCCTACTTCCCCCTGGTCCCCGTGATCAGATAGTTGACGTCCTGGGTGAACTTCCGGAAGGAACGCGAGTTCTTCCCGGCGAGCTCCAGGTCGAAGGCATCCGCGAGGGCCGCCTGGTCGACACGCGGCCGGTACCTGCCCCGGTCGGCTCGCTGGTGGGAGAGCCATCCCTTGCAGTCCCGCCGTGTCTCGCTGTCCTCCGGCACCTCCAGCCCCTCGGGCAGCCCGGCCCGCCCGCCGAGCGACGGTGCGGCGGCCAGGAACCATGACTCGAACTCGCGGTTGGCGAGAACGACCGAGACACGGAGCCCCGGCCGTACGGCTTCGGCCCGGCGCAGCAGTTCCGGACCGAACGTCGCCGGGCAGTCGTCGTCGGCATCGATCACGACCAGGACGCCTCCCTCGCACGGACTGGGAAGGCCACGTGCGACCACCTCGATCGCGGCCTCCAGACCGCCCTGCTTCACCAGCCGACCCCGCCCGACGAGGAAGGGCCGGCGTACGTCCGCGTCCCAGATCTGCTCCTGGTACAGCATCCGCCGCACGAGGACGGGGAGCGCCGTCAGTTCACCCTCGCCCTCGACGATGGAGGCGATCGTCGTCCGCCCCGGTCCGCCGCTCAACGGATGTCCTCCCCCAGGTCCGGGTTGAGCTGGTCCGAGCGCAGCAGCTCGCCGACCGTCGCCAGGCCGTCCGCGACGACGGAACGGCCCACCGCGTCGATCGGCCCGATCGATGTGACCCCGTCGCGCGCCACCGCCACGAGGAGGGAGTCGAGGTCGGCCTCCTTGCGGTCGAACAGCTCGGCGCTCTGGCTGGTCGCCAGGATCTGCACGGTCTCACTCGCCTCTGTGAGCGCGTCGAAGAGCACCCCGGCGGCGAGCGGGTGCAGTGCGAGCTCCGGTTCCTCGATCGCCACCAGCGGAATACGGCCGTCGCGTGCCGGCGGCTGGTACAACGCGGCGAGCTGGCCGAGGGCCCGGATCGTGCCCTCCGACATCGACTCGGCACCGAAGCGGACAGGACCGCTTCCGTCGTCGGTGTCCATGGTCATCGTGGCCGCGATGTAGGGGGCGTCGACCGACTCCGGACCGACGGAGGTCAGACGCGGAACGATGGCGCCCATGTAGGCGGAGACGCGGTCCCGCTCCCAGTCGGCCATACGGGCGATGACCTCGCCGAGCTGCCCCCCGTCCTCGGCGAGGGTGTCGACGCCGGTCGGAGGGCGGGCGTCGCGGAGAGCGGCGAGGTCGGGCGTGTGGAAGAACATCGAGGTGAGCGCGGCGTACAGCCGGTCATACGGTTCCGTCGTACCGGCGAGCGGGAGGTACAACGCGCCGGGGCGCACCTTGCCGAACGGCTGCCCGGTTTCCGTTTCGGACACCAGGCCGCCCTCGGCGAAGAACCCCACGTCCGTTGCCTCACCACCGGGAAAGGTGATCTCGCACCGCTCCCGCACGGCGCCGCGCCTGCTGAAGGAGGCCTCATAGGCTCCTTCCGCCACGGCGTCGACCGGTTCGGGCAGATCCGGAAACGAGGCCTCGATCCGAAACTCCAGCGCGATGGTGCACGCGTCGGCAGGCGTGGGCACGCGCCGAAGAGTCGCCTCCCAGCCGCCCCGCTCCTGCGCCGCTTCGGCAGGGCCGAGCGAGAGGGCGTCCCGCAGGAAGCGCACTGCGTCGAGCACGTTGGACTTGCCGGCGGCGTTCAGCCCGAACAGGACGTTGAAAGCACCGAGCCGGATGTCGCAGTGAGCGACTGACTTGTAGTCCCGAATTCGGAGACGGGTGAGGAAAGGGACGGAAGAGGCGGTCATGTCACGTCAACTCCTCGGCCGGAAGCGGTGCTCACATCGAACTGGCCGGTCACGGCGGCGGTGATCAGGGCTTGGCGGCGCTCGGTAAGGAGGGCGAGTTGCCGGTTGAGCAGGGTGCGCACTGCTGCGGTCGCCTGAAAACCCTTGTGTACTTGGCTGACGAGAGCGCGCTGATTTTTCAGAGAGGGCAGCGGGATGGGGAACCCGAGAATCTTGCGGCTATTCGTGGAAGCCAGATTCGTGGTTTTTGTCCCGGTGCTTTCGAAATAGCAGCGCCCATGCACGGTTTGAGTCATCAACGCCAAATAGTGGCCGTCGAGGGCGGTTTTTTCGGGGCGCAACGCGAAGACATGGTTCTGGTGAAGGCAGCCAGGAAGCTCACCGTTCCATACTGTGCCTCTGCCCAACTTGTCGAGGTCGCCACCTTCGGTCATGAGCACATCGCCGACGCGGAGGGTGCTGCGTTCTGCGATTATGCGAGGCACTGTGATCTCAGATACGGAGTCGAGAGCCACGTATCCCGCTTGCACATTTGCGACCCGCAGGTAGGGGCGCGTCACTGCGTCTCCAGTCACGTTGCGCTTGCCATCAACTGTAAGCCCGTTCTGAATGCGGCAAACGTATCCGAGTCTTACCAGGGGGCGGTCCTCGGGCAGCTTTGGCAACCACGGAAAGATTCCCTGATCTGCGGCTTCTGTGAGAGAGCCGGGAACGAGGGCTTCAGAAACCGAAGCGTAATCACGCTCGGTAAGTTTAGCTACCTGAGCATGGCGTGCCGCCATCAACCGATCAATGCGGGCGGTCTCGGCGTCGAGGAAGTCGGAGATGCGGCGTTGCTCATGCGAGGGCGGCAGGAGGATTGGTAGCTTACGTAGTTGCTCCCATGGGGTGTCGAACTGGGACGGTGGCATCCATTTCGAGATGCGAGTCAATTCGGCCAAATATGGACCAGATCGGAGTAGGTAATGGAGAAAGTGAGAGTGTGTGGAAGGCTCAGGGCGGCAGACGAAGTAGGCGGGACTGACGATCCCCTCGAACTGAGATGCGCCCAGTCCTCCTTGCCATGCCCGTAGCTTGTTGAACACGATGTCATCGGGTCGAACTACCAGATAGCGAGAAAGGTCTTCCCCTAGCTGGTTGTGGTTGTCGCCTCGTGAGCTGCGGGGTACCACCCCCGCGTCGAGGAAGACCGACAAGGCTGGAAGGTCCGGTCGTCCAATTTCTTTGATTCGAGGCGCAACCGCCCAAAGTTCCCGCCAACCCCAGTGAGTGGGTTTGGCGATGCTGTTCAGCGCTCCCTGAGTCATTCCGTAACCTCCCCCAACAGCCCCTGAATCTCCGCCTCCAGCGCCTTCAGTTCCGCGTCGATCTCCGCCAGCGGCCGCGGCGGCTCGTATACGTAGAAGTGCCGCGTGAACGGGATCTCGTACCCGATCCTCGTCTTGCCGTGGTCGATCCAGGCGTCCGGGACGTGCGGGTGGACCTCCCGCTTCAGGTACTCCTCGACGTCCTCGCCCAGTGGGACGTTCTCGTAGTCCCGCAGCTCCGGGTCCGGCTCGGGCTGGCCCTTGACGAGCTGGACCTCGCCCTCCGGGTCCCGTACGCCGATCACCTCGCGCAGCGCCTTGTTGAACGGCGCCCCCACGGGCCAGGTCCCGCCGGCCTGGACCACCGCGTCCTTCAACGCGAGCCAGGCTTCCTGCTTCTTGCCCCAGCTCGTGCCCATCAGGGACTTGAAGGCGTCCGCCAGTACCGGGGCCTGGGGGAGCTTCTGGATGGGCTTGGACGCCTCCAGTGCCGCCAGCGTCTCCTCCGTCACCTCGAAGCGCAGCTTCAGCGGGCGTTCGACGGTGATCCGCTGGTAGCCGAAGTCCTCGTTGCGGAAGACCTTCACCTTGCCGTGCAGGGGGTGGTTCGCGTCGTCCGCGACGGCCAGGGCCTCGCCGTACAGCTTGACGACCGTGGCGATGTGGTCCGGGCTCAGCTCCTTGCGCTTGTCGCCGAGGGACTTGCGCATCTTCCGCCACTGGTCGCGGGCGTCCAGCAGGACGACCCTGCCCTTGTAATCGGGGTTCTTGCGGTTGGTGAGGATCCAGAAGTACGTGGAGATGCCGGTGTTGTAGAAGAGCTGGTCCGGGAGGGCGACGATGCCCTCCAGCCAGTCGTTCTCCAGGATCCAGCGGCGGATGTCCGACTCGCCCGAGCCGGCCGCACCGGTGAACAGGGGCGAGCCGTTGAAGACGATCGCGATGCGCGAGCCGCCCCCGCCGTCCACGTCGACCGGCTTCATCTTGGAGATCATGTGCTGGAGGAACAGCAGGGAGCCGTCGTTGATGCGGGGCAGGCCCGCGCCGAAGCGGCCCGCCTCGCCCAGCTTCTCGTGCTCGGCCGTGACCTCGTCCTTGACCTTCTTCCACTCCACGCCGAACGGCGGGTTGGCCAGCATGTAGTCGAAGGTCCTGCGGGCGTGGCCGTCGTCGGAGAAGGAGTTGCCGAAGGCGATGTTCTCCGGGTCCTGGCCCTTGATCATGAGGTCGGACCGGCAGATCGCCCACGACTCGGGGTTGAGTTCCTGGCCGTACACCTCCACGGTGGCGTCCGGGTTCAGGTCCGTGATCAGGTCGTCCATCGCGGAGAGCATGCCGCCCGTGCCGCAGGCCGGGTCGAGGACGGTGCGCACCGCGCCGGGGAGCTGGAGCGCGTCGCCGTCGGGGGCGACGAGCAGGCGCACCATGAGCTGGATGACCTCGCGCGGGGTGAAGTGCTCGCCGGCCGTCTCGTTGGACTGCTCGGAGAAGCGGCGGATCAGCTCCTCGAAGATGTAGCCCATGTTGTGGTTGGGCACGGTCTCGGGGCGCAGGTCCAGGTCGGTGAACCTGCCGATGACCTGGTAGAGCAGGCCCGCGCCGTCCAGCCGCCGGATCTGCTGGGCGAACTCGAAGCGGTCCAGGACGCCGCGGGCGTTGTCGGAGAACGCCCCGACGTACACCATGAGGTTCTTCGCCGCGTTCTGCGGGTCGGCGGCGATCTTCTTGAGGGTCAGGTTGGACCTGTTGTAGAAGGCGTGGCCCGAGGCCCGGCGCAGGAAGCGGTCGGGGTCGATGTCACCGCCCTCGTACCGCTCGGCGACTTCCGCGACCTTCTCGCGGGTCGGCCCCAGCACGCACTCCAGTCGCCGCAGCACCGTGAACGGCAGGATGACCTTGCCGTAGTCGGACTGCTTGTAGTCCCCCCGCAGGAGGTCGGCGACGGACCACGCGTGGTTCGCCAACTCCGTGTGCTTGCTGCTGTTCAAGACTTCTTCCGCTTCCCTTCGAGGGCCGGTACGGACGACTGCGGGTGCGGCGGGAGGGTGGGGGCCCCGTCCGTCCGCGCGGGGAGTGGGGGTGGTTCGGGGGTTCCGGCGGGGTGCGGCACCAGCTGGCCGCCCGTGAGCCCCGCGCTCACGAGCCGCGCCGCGTCTTCGGCCAGGTCCCTTGCCCGCCGGGCCTGTTCGCGCAGCGCCTCGACGTGGCGGAAGGCCTCACCGTACCGGCGCTGCTCCGCCAGCGGCAGCAGCGGTACGCGCAGCCGCCCCGGGCTGAGGTGGAGCGTGGAGCTGCCGGTGGAGGCGCCGGCCAGGTTGGCCTCGGAGCCGAGGAAGCCGAGGAGGAACCAGGGGTCGAGGCGCACCGGGTCCGGCCGGAACAGGTGGACGCCCGCGCCGAGCAGGGCGCCGGCCTCCGCCTCGCCCGCGACCCGGGCCACGGGGCCGGTGCCGCCGACCAGGTTGCGGACCAGGACGTCGCCCTCGGCGATCTCCGGCATCTGCTCGGCCCGCACGTCCGGTGCCTGCCCCGACGGCCCGGTCCCGCGGGCGATGTCGCCGCCGGTCAGGACGGGTCGACGTTCCCCGCCGTCCCCGCTGCCGCCGCCGGCCCCCGCGTCCTCCGCCTCGGCCGCCGCCCGCGGGGAGACCGGCACCGCGCGCAGCACCCTCAGCGCTCCGCCCCGCGCCAGGTCCGCCACCGTGGCCGTGCGCCACTCGTGGGCCGAGGCCCCCGCGGCGTCCCACGGCGCCGTACCGGCCAGTTCGGCCACCGCCCGCACCGCCGCGGCCAGTCCCTCGCGGGCCGCCGTGGCCTCGCGGGCCAGTTCCCGCGGGTCGACGTCCGTCCGCGAGGCGCGGACCTGACGGGCCGGGGTCACGTCGACCACGTCGTCGAGCAGGTCGACCACGCCCACCGCCCGCGCCACCCCGGGCCGCGCCTCGAACCCGTCCGGGTCCCCGGCGTACGCCGTCCACGCGGAGAGGACGCGCTCGGTCACGCGGGCCCAGTCCACCGAACCCGAACGGGTGGCGCCGCGCCCCGGTGCCGACGGCTCGCCCGCCGTGTCGACGAACAGCACCGTCTGGTACGCCGGCCGGGTCGGCTCCGGGCGTTGCAGCACCCACACCTGCAGGCCGATGTGGAGCGGGACCGCCGCCCCCGGCGGCAGGGCCGCCACCGCCCGCAGCGCGCCGCTGCGGATCAGCTCGGCGCGGACGCGGCGGCCGGAGGAGCGGGACGCCGTCGCCGGGGGGAGGAGCAGCACGGCGTGGCCGCCCGGTTCGAGGTGGGCCAGCGCGTGCTGGACCCAGGCCAGTTCGGACTCGGCGCGGGGCGGGACGCCGTACGCCCAGCGCGAGTCGTAGGCCAGTTCGTCGTGGCCCCAGTCGCGGTCGCCGTAGGGCGGGTTGCACAGTACGGCGTCGACGGTGAGGTCGGGGAAGGCGTCGGCGCGCAGGCTGTCGCCGGTGCGCACGGTGACGGCCGTGCCCTCCCCGGCCGCCAGGGTCAGGCCGACCGCGGTGCGCCGCGCCTGGACGGGGAGGCTGTCCTGCCCGTACAACTCGCGCGCGCCGAGCGCCGCCGCGGCCGTCAGCAGGGTGCCGCTGCCGCAGGCGGGGTCGAGGACGCGGGCCGGGGAGCCCGGGACCAGGCCGGCCAGCAGGTCGGCGAGCGGGGCCGGGGTGCGGTAGGCGCCGCTGGCGGCGCTGTCCTCCAGCTCCCGCTCGGCCAGGACGCCCAGCGCCGTCTGCGCGCCCTCGTCGCGGACGCAGAGCAGCAGGGCGCGCAGGACCGCGGTGTCGGCGGGGGCGAACCGGACGGGCCCGGTGTCCGGCACCACGCCCGCGACCTCGGCCGTCGCGTCGCTCGCCCGCTTCACCAGGTCGGCGTCGGGCAGAGCGAGCAGGCCGGTGAGGTCGGCGGAGGGGCGGCGGGCGGCGGCCAGGACCAGTACGAGCAGGTCGGACGCGCTGGCGCCGGCCTGTTCGCGGAGGCGCAGGGTGGTGCGCAGCTCCCCGCTGGGCGTGGCCGCCGTGGGCTGCCCGCGTGCGGCGAGCCAGGCGCGGACCTCCTCCAGGTCGTACAGCGGGCTGCTGTCCGTGCCGCCGGAGGGGGCGGGGAAGTCGTCGTGTCGGCGGCGCCAGTTGCTGACGGTGGCGCGCGTGACGCCTGCGATGCGGGAGATCTCGGCAGCCGTCACCTGGGCGGACGGCGGGGGTGGCTGCGGCATGGGTGGGGTCCTGGCTCCTGCGGGTGAGGTGGTTACACCCTACAACTGAAGTCAACTTTTGCGACCAGTTCGACAAGGCTTTCACGCCCGTGCTTTCATCGAGTCGCTTTCGCTGGTGAGCGTGCTCCCTGTTGTGAAGCGTCACCTTCCTCGCCCCGGCCGGGCCCCCTGCCCGGCAGCGGTGGCGCGGGTACGCCTTCGGAGCGAAGCCCGTCGCTCCCCGTGCGGCAGGGGAACGTCGTCACAGGCGCGGCACGAGGACCGCCGTGCCGAAGCGGCAGGTCCGAGGGGGAAGTGCCCGGCGCGGGTCACCGCCTGCTTCGCAAGGCGACCGGCTCGCGGGTTCAGCGCGTCCGGGTGGCACTGAGGGGCGGGGAGGCGGCTGAGGTCCGCCCGGCCGAGGGCTTCGACGGCCTCTGTGCACCACCAAGTGGTGCACGTCCCCGGAGCGCGCATCCGGCATCAGTGCGATTGAGGGCCTCCACATTTCGCTCACACCATCTGCTCGGGTAATCTTTGATTGAAGGATGAATTGATGATGTGTCCGGGGCCCCGCCATAGATGTCGCGATCACTGAGAATTCGCCACCCTCGGTGAATCTTTGGCCATGCTTTCCGGGTGGTCGCGCGGGTGTCGCAGTGGCGCCCCGTGGAGGCGGTGGGGAGAGCGTTGAGCCTCTGGGGACTGTGCGCCGGGCGGAGGGCGGGTGGGGTCGTGCCCGAAAAGACGTTCGGTTGCGCCCTGTTGTCAGCAGAAATTTCAGAGTGGCGCGGAAGGCCGTTCCGCGCCGGGGAGTCGCACAAGAGGGCTGGGACATTTCTTTGGGGACAGAGTGAACCGTTCTTACCAGGTGTGGCAGGAAGTGCTGGCCGAGGAGTTCTTCGGGCGGCAGCACGCCGGCCACCCGACGCTGTTCTACGTCGACGACGACGTGGAGCGGGCGCTCAGGCGCGACCACGGCATGGAGGAACCTCTTGCCGGGTGTGTGGGCGGGTTATTGAGGCTGGGGACCGCGGAACCGTACAGCGTCCTTGAGGACTACCGTTGGCGCAGGCGGCAGCAGGACAAGGACGGCGTGCCCGCCTTCCTGCCGTTGCTGGCCTGCTCGGTGATGGCCGCGTCCCGGATGGTGAACGACCGGAACCACCGGGCGACCGCCTATCACGCCCGCTTCTCCGAGCTGCTGACCGGTGACGAGAAGCTGCTGGCCAGCCAGCACTACGAACCCGTCTCCCGCATGTGGCAGGTGCTGGCCTCCTGGCAGTACGGCCAGGAGGGCGCGCGGGGCCTGTGCACCATTCCCGCCCCCGCCGACCTGCCCTCCAACCGCAGCATGGTCGGATTCGCCCAGTCCCAGGCGCTCCTCAGCGGCACGGACCGGTCCCTCATGCCGAGGTTCTTCCGGTCGCTGCGGGAGTACGGTACGACCTGGCCCCTCTCGGGAGAGACGCTGCTGGCCCAGATCGAGATCCGGGGCATGGAGCAGCACTTCTCCAAGAACTTCCGCAACGCCCTGCGGGAGGAGGAGTTCCGCCCCTTCCTCGCCAAGCTGGTCGGCAACTACGCCGCTGCCTGGGACGGTTCGGACGAACTGGTGCCCACCGGTGCCGCCCGGGCCGAGCTCCTGGTGCGTCTGGACGCAGGGCGTCTCGGCTGGGTGGCGCGCCTACGGTCCCCCGAGCGGAAGGAACGCATCGGACTCAAGCACGGCACCGCCCTCAAGCAGCTCGGCGACACCGCCTACTACGAGGTGACGGGCCTGCCCGCCCCGAGCGCGGACACCCTCACCAGGGGCATTCGCTGCGACGGGGACAACCTGGTGCTCAGCCGCCCCGCCTCCTCCGTCCTGGTGCTCGCACGGAACGACGTGCTCGGTGTCTGGGTGAGCACCGACGGCTTCCGCCCAGGAGAGGCGCACGTGGTGCTCGCTGCCCCGACCGCGCAGCGTGACGTGCAGCGGCTGCTGGACAAGGCCGCGACCACCGGCCGGAGCGCCGACACCGGAAAACTTTCCTGGGTGCCGCGGGGCTGGTCCCTGCACAAGCCCGTCACCTTCGGCGACACGGTCACCCTGCGCCGGGCGTTGGAGGAGGCCCAGGGCACGGTCGGCCTCCTGCAGCCCCCGGTGCAGTCCAAGCTCCGCCTCGTGGGCGGACTGAAGCTCGCGCCCTCACTCGATCCCCACCTGTACCTGCGAGGAGGCGAGCCCCAAGTGGTCCTCCCGGACGCCGTGCAGAGCGCGGGCACCCTCCTGGTCGACGGGAAGAGGCGGCCCGAGCTCAGGGAGGCGGTCACCGCGGGTCGTCCCGTCCCCCTGACCGTGCTCCGACTGGAGCCCGGCCGTCACACGGTGAGCTGTGGGGGCGTGGAGATCGGCTTCGCCACCGCGGACCGGGCGGTCGTCGAACCGAAGACGACCAAGGTCTGCGGTTTTCCCGTCGAGGACGGCAGGGCCTCCCCGTCACCTTTGCTCCTGGGTGAGGACACCCTGCTGACCGGGATCACCGGAGCCGACTGCACGTGCGCCGCCCCCCAGGGCGTGGAAGCCGACATGGAGCTGTGCCACCGGGACGCGGACGAGGTGCTGTTCGCGGCGGCCGACGGACGGCTGTGGAAGCTGGAGTCCCCGGAACAGCCGGACTGGTGGGTGGAACGCCTCCCCGACACCCCCGCCCCGCTCCGCTTCGAGACCGTCTTCCACGGCATCGGCGGCTGGCTCCTGGAACGCCGCGGCGGACGCTGGAAAGGCCGTCCGGTGAGCCCCGGAACGCCGAAGCCGGGAAGCGCCGGCAACCCCCGTGCATGGGTCCGCGCCGTCCTCGACGCCCAGCAGGCGTCCGCCGGCCCCTCGTGGGCCGCGTACGTGCAGGCGGCGAAGGAGCTGGACCGATGATGGAGCCGAAGAAGGAACCGATGAGCAGCACCGAGTTCGGCGGGACTCTCCTGCGCTGGCTGAGCGAGAGCCGCAGCGGCGGGGCGTCGGCGTTGCGCGAGGGCGTCCGCGAGCAGGCTCGGGCATGGGGCCTCGAACTGAAGGAGCACGCCGACTGGGACTGGACGCGCGGGGCCGCCGCCCTCGGCTTCATCGACGTGGACCTGCGCGCCGACCGCTGGTCGGTGGCCCCGCCGGTACTGACCCGGCTACCCCACGCCGACGGTCTCGCGGTGCTGACCGGTGCGCGTACCGCGTGGATCAGCACGCGCGTCGAGGAGGCGGCACAGGAATGGATGGAGCTGATCGCGGTCCCTCACCGGCCGGAGCCCGGTGAGGCCCCGTTGCCCGACACCCTGCTGTTCCAGTACGAGGATCTGCGGACCCTGCGGGAAGCCGCCGAACTCCTCGGGGCCCGCTACGTCCCCTGTGCCGCCCTGCAGTTGGCGGAGCTGCTCCCCCGGGCGACGCCGGGGCCCGAGTCCGCGCCGCCCGGTGGGAGCACTGCCGACACGCTGGAGAAGTACGAGCTGCGCCTCCGGCGGTTCCTTCCTGTGACCGGGGACGACGAGGACGGCCTGTACCGGTGGCGCGGAGCCGACTACGCGCGCCTGACCCGCATCCGCCGCAACGGCGTCTTCCACGCGGTGGAACGCGAGATGGGCGTCTACCTGGAACTCGCCCGCCACCGCACCGGCGTGATGCGCTGGCGGCCGGAGTCGGGCAAGGGCCGGACCGGCGTCGGCCGGCTCTTCGTCGACCGGTACGCACCCCTGCCCGCCCTGCACGAGCGTGCGGCCGTCCTGTGCAGCGGCTTTCCGCCCACGACGGGCAGGCAGGCGCAGACCCGCGCGTACGACAACGTGCCGAGGGCGCTCGCCGAGGCGATCGCGGCCTCGCTGCAGCAGAGCCTGGAGACCATGCCGCGACCGGTGGCGACCACCGGTGGGAGGACCGAGTGAGCACCGAACACCACACAGCGGCGGTAACGAACACCGGCGTCCAAGACGTCATGGGTACGTTCGACGACCTGCGCAGCGCGCTCTTCCGCTACTACGACACCCCGTTCGGCGTCGAGGACCGCTCCGTCATGGAGGAACGGCGCACCCTCCTGGACCGGGACAACGGTGCCTGGCGCGACCCGCTGATCGAGCTGCGCCCGCAGTACGCCTCCCGGGGCGTGGGCATCGCGGAGTCCTTCGCCGAGGCAGGGGCGCATCCCGACGCCGCCGAGTTCGCCCGCTTCACCCTCCCCGACGGCGTGACCAGCCTCTACCAGCACCAGCACGACGCCCTGGTCGCCGCCTGTGCGGGCAAGGACTTCGTGGTCACCGCGGGCACCGGTTCCGGCAAGACGGAGTCCTTCCTGCTGCCGGTCCTCGCCGACCTGGTCACCGAGTCCGCCCACTGGCAGGGCACCCGCGCCGTGCAGCGGGAATGGTGGCAGGGAGACGGTGACCACGTGCCCAGCCGGCAGGACGAGTACGGACACCCCGCCGCCGTGCGCGTGCTGATCCTCTACCCCACCAACGCCCTCGCCGACGACCAGCTGGTCCGGCTCCGGAAGTCGCTGGACAGCCATGAGGCCCACGCCTGGTTGGACCGCAAGCGCAACGGACACCGCTTCTACTTCGGCCGCTACACCGGAGCCACCCCCGTCTCCGGCAGCCACGACTCCGAACCGGCCAACTTCCGTCTGAGGCAGTACCTACGGGAGGTCCAAGAGCGGCAGCGCAGGGCCGACGAGAAGCTCGACGACGAGCTGCGACCCTTCATCCCGCGCCTCGGCGGAGCGGAGATGCACGCCCGCTGGGACATGCAGGCCGCGCCGCCGGACATCATGATCACCAACTACTCGATGCTGAACATCATGCTGCTCCGCACGCAGGAGGAGCACATCTTCGGCGCCACGAGGAAGTGGCTGGAGAAGACCCCCGGCGCCCGCCTCACCCTGATCCTCGACGAACTCCACATGTACCGCGGCACGGCCGGCACCGAAGTGGCCTACCTGTTGCGCAACCTCCGCCACCGCCTCGGCCTCGACGAGAACCCCGAGAAGCTGCGCGTGCTCGCCGCCTCCGCCTCCCTGGAGGCCGGCCGGGACGACGACTTCCTCGACGGGTTCTTCGCCCTGCCCCACTCCCGGCGCGTGATCATCCCCGGAAGGGCAAAGGAGATCCGCAGCGGAGGAGGAGACCTCGCCGCCCACACCGCACGCCTCGCGCAGGCCGCGAAGGCCCCCGTCACCCAGGAGGAAGCCACAGCCCTGGCCCGGGAGACCGGCCTCGGCCCGGCGCTCCAGCGTGCCCTCACCCCCGGTGGCAAGTCCCGTGCCCTGCCTGCCCCCGAACTGGCGGAGAACCTCTTCCCGGACGCCACCGCGGAACGGCGTCAGGACGCCCTCCACGGCGTGCTGCGCGTCCTCGGTTCCGCCCAGGATCCCGAGCTCCCCCAGCTCCGCGCCCACTTCTTCTTCCGGAACATCGAGGGCATCTGGGCCTGCTCCGACCCGAACTGCCCGCACGTCCCTGTGGAGCGCGGCCCCGAACGCCGGGTCGGCAGGCTCTTCGCCGAACCCACATCCCGCTGCACCTGTGGTGCCCGTGTCCTGGAACTCCTCTCCTGCCAGGCCTGCGGCGACCTCATGCTCGGCGGGTACGCCAGCCCCAGGGACACCCAGCGGCGCAGGTTCACCGGCGCCCTCCACACCGACTTCCCGGACTTGGACCTGCTCCCCGACGAGGCGAGCGGTGCACCCACGGCGGCGAACTACGTCGTGTACTGGCCGCGCACCAAAGGCCTCGGCCTCGACGACCCCGGCTGGCACGCGGGCCTGTCCGACGGCGGGCCGCAGGTCGGGTTCGCGTTCCGTCGCAGCGCCTACCAGCCCGCCACCGGCCGCCTGGAGAACCGGGACGTCCGGCACACCGGATGGTCGTTCCACATCTCCGTGCCCCTGGACAAGGAGGGCAGGAAGCCGGTCTACGACCCGGCCCGGCTGCAGGCCTTCCCCACCCGCTGCCCTGCCTGCGGCGACGACTGGGAGATCAAGTACGACAGGGACGGCCGTTTCATCCCGCTGGAATCCCCCGACCGGCTGCGCAACGCGCCGGTCCGGCGGATGCGCACCGGTTTCTACAAGATCAACCAGGTGCTGGTGACCGAAGCCCTCGGTCACCTTCCCGACGGCTGGCGCAAGGCGATCGCCTTCTCCGACAGCCGTGACGACGCCTCCGAACTCGCCAGCGGCCTCGCCCTCCGCCACCACCAGGACCTCCTCCGCCTGCTCAGCACCCAGGCAGTCGAGAGCCAGGGGGATCCGTTCGGAGACCTCCGGCTGCTAAAGGCCCACTACGCGGGGGAGCCGGTCGACCGGGCGGCCGCCCGTGCTGCTGCGGCACGGCTGCGGGACCGCGACCCGGCGGACTGGGGGCGCCTGAAGGCGATCCTCGCCGACGACCTCGACGCGGAACCGGAACTCCTGCCCGACCTGGAACGGAAGTTCTCCGAACTGCCCTCCTTGGACGACCTCGCCTCCGACCTCGAAGACAGGCTGCTGAAGTACGGCACCAACCCCGCCGGCCCCGCGGCCTCACTCCAGCACACCTCGGCCGGGCAGCGCTGGACCGTCCTCTACAACTGGAAGCGGGACCGGGAGGCGGTGGTGGAGACCCAGGCACAGGAGGAACTACTCAACCGCATCCGCTCCCGTCTCCGCCTCGAGACCATCGGCAGTCTCTTCTCCGGCGGTGGCCGAGACTTCGAATCGCTCGGACTCGGCTGGCTCTGCCTGCGCGACGACCGCTCGCCCCTGGAGACCGGCCCGGACGGCGACCAGGCCGTGGCACGTGCCAGCCTACGAATCCTCGGCGTGATGCGGCGCTTCACCCGGATACGCGCCTCTCTGCAGGGGCCGCCCGCCCCCTTGAAGCGTTTTTGGACACAGGTCGCCGAGCGGCAGGGCACCGACGTGCGGGCGATCCAGGACCGGGTGCTCGGCGTCTGGAAGGACGCCGTGGTCGACTACGTCGTCAAACCGGAGAAGGTGGCGCTCCGCCCCGGCGAGAACAAGACCTGGACGTGCCGTTCCTGCCACCGCCCGCACCTCCACCCGGGCGCGGGGCTGTGCACCAAGTGCCTGGCCCCGCTGCCCTCCGCGCCCCGGCAGTACAGCGGAGTCCTGGAGGACGACTACTACGCGTGGAAGGCCGCCCACCGCACCGGTGACTTCCCCCTGCGCACTGCGGAACTGACCGGCCAGACGGACCGGCTGGAGGCCCAGCGCCGGCAGGGCCTCTTCCAGGACGTCTTCCTCGGCGACGAGGACGTCCCGCAGGCGGACGGCCTGGAACTCCTCTCCGTGACCACGACCATGGAGGCAGGTGTCGACATCGGTCCTCTCAATACCGTGATCATGGCCAACATGCCGCCCACCCGCTTCAACTACCAGCAGCGGGTGGGGCGGGCGGGCCGGCGCAACAGCCCGGTCGCCGTGGCCCTCACCGTCTGCCGCGGCCGCAGCCACGACGAGCACTACTTCGCCCGCCCGGAGGCCATCACCAACGACCCCACTCCGCCGCCCTACCTGGTCCTCGGCATGGTCTCCGTCTTCCGGCGGGTCCTGCTGGGAGAGGTCCTGCGCCAGGCCTTCGAGCCCCTGCAGCCGGAGGACCGCCGGAAGGGGCCGGACATGACAGCCAACGTCCACGGACAGTTCGGCCTCGCCGCCGACTGGCCGGCGCACCGCGGTGCCGTCCGCCGCTGGATCGCCGAGCATCCTGGCCGCGTCAGGGCCGCTGCCGCCGCCTTCCAGGCCGGAACGCCGGAGAACATCGCCGCCGTCGACCCGGTGACGACCGTCGGCGAACTCCTCGGCCAGGTCGACCATGTGGCGGCCAGGACGGTCGGCCACTCCGACCTCAGTCAACGCCTGGCGGAGGCAGGTCTCCTGCCCATGTTCGGCTTCCCGACCCGCTCCCGCCTCCTCTACCGGAGCATCCCCCAGAAGACCTTCCCCTGGCCGCCCGCCGACTCCGTCAACCGCGACCTGGCCGTCGCCCTCAGCAAGTTCGCACCGGGCAGCGAAACCCCGCAGGACGGCCGGCTGCTCCGCTCCAGGGGGGTGGTCTCGCTCGTCCCGAGCGGCCGCGGAGTGCAGGCCGCCGAGGACCCGTTCGGGCCGGAACAGCTGGTTGCCATGTGCCGGATCTGCTCCCACGTGGACCCGCAGGCCGTCGTCGACCCGGAGACCGGGAACGCCGGCACCTGCCCGGCCTGCGGCGCGGAGAGCAAGTACTACAAGGCCGTCCCCTTCCGGGAGCCCGCGGGCTTCCGGGCCGCCCGCGAAGCACGGGACTACGACGGCTACCGGGAAGTCGGCTCCTACGCCACCAGCGCACGCACCGCCACCGACCTGGAGAAGACCGCCCCGCGCATCCATCGCGCCGCCGACGACTGGATGGTCGTCCACACCGGCAGCGGTGACCGCTACATCGTCAACACCAACGCCGGGAAGCTCTTCCGGTTCGTCAAGAACACCGCCCCGTGGCGCGGATACCTCGCCCTGGACAATCCCAGGGCGGAGGCCGACCTGGAGATCGCCCTCGGCGCCACCCAGCACACCGACATGCTCTTCATCGGGGCCAAGGATGCCCTCGACACGAACCGGGGCCTGCGCTTCGACATCTCGAAGTCCCAGCAGACCGACGGCTTCCCCGAGGCATACCACGGCCGGCGAGCCGCCTGGTACTCGCTGGCGGCCCTGCTGCGCCGTGCCGCCGCCCCGCACCTGGACGTGCAGCCGGAGGAACTCCTCAGCGGTATCCACGGCTCGGACGCCCCGGTGGCCGCTCCCGTCATGGCCTACCTGGCGGACAGCCTCGACAACGGCGCGGGCTTCAGCACCCACCTCGGTTCGGAGGAGCACATCGAGGAGTTCCTCCAGGCGGTCGACCGCTACGTGCACGACCTGGAGACCGGCCACCACGCGCGGAACTGCCGCAGCTCCTGCTACGCCTGCCTGCGCGACTACTCCAACATGCGACTCCACCCGCTGTACGACTGGCGGCTCGCCCGCGACCTCACCGACGCCCTGCGCGGCCGGCGACTGCGGGTCAACCGGGAGGAGCACGCCGTCCTGCTGAAGGGCTGGGCGGACGAGGAGCCCAACGTCAGCCTCAAGGAGACCGCCGCCGGACCGGTGGCGCTCTTCACCTCGGACTTCACCGGCGAGCCCGTCGCGGTCGCCGTCAAGCATCCGCTGGAGTCCGCCACCGAGGAGTGCGGGAACGAACGGCTCCGGGCCCTACGCCACGAGGTCCGCGCCGCAGGTCTCGCCGACAGGATCGCCTTCGCCGACTCCTACAGCCTGGACCGGACGCCTGCCGCGGTGATCGAGCAGGCGCACACCTTCGCGGAGGAGCTCTGATGACGGCGGGAAGCCCGCTGGGAGCGGGCCGGGACGAGCAGGTCCGCGTGGAGGAGCTGCGGCAGCGCGAGATCACCCGCCGCCTCGCCCTCCGCCAGGCCCGTTCCCAGGGCCGGACCATCGAAGAGGCACCGCAGCCGCAGGGCGCGGAAGCCGTCGGCGGCCCCGCTTCGGTCGTCCCGCCGCGGAGGCGGCCGGAGCCGGAACCGGCCGTGCCGCAGCCGGTCCCCGAAGGGTTCGCCGACCGGCAGGCATGGGAGCACGCCCGCTCCTTCGCCGAACTCATGCTGCCCGACTCGCTGAAGACGGAGACCGGGACGCTCTGCGCGCAGGGGCTGGCCCGGGCCACGACCGAGGCGGCGGCCCGGCAGGACGACCCCGTCGAAGGCGTCTCCCTGCTCGTCATGGCACAGAACCACGAGTTGGACGTTTTCGATGACCGGCTCGACGACCGTGCCCGCGCCTTGTTGGAGGACAGGCCGCTGCCGCTCCCGGGGGAACTGGGCAGCATGTGGCAGGTCTACCAGGACGACCGTCGACTGACGGAGACCAACCTGCCGGCCCCCCGCCAGAGGGTGCTCCTGGCGAAGCTTCCCTTGCCGCTTCTCGACGACTACATCGACGAGGAGTGGATCGGCGCCCTCCCCGAGCACAATGGAACCTCCCGCGCCGCCTACCTCCGCGCCCGCCTGGACCCGGCGTCCCTCACCGAGGAGGAGATGGGCCTGCTGGCCTGGTCCCTGGAACGGGAACGCCGGGAGGCCGGTCCGGGAACCGAACCCGGCCGCGACTGGCCGCAGGACTGGCGCCTGTTGGTGAGGTTGCAGGCCCACGATGCCTCGGCCGTTACCGAGGAGTGGACCGATCTCCTGCCGCCGACGCAGAAGCTCCTCGACGCCCTGCGCGAGGTGCGGCGGACCGGAGAGGTCCCGGACGGCCTCCTCGCCGACGAGCGGCTGTGGAGCCTCCTGGAGCGGATCCACCCCGGCGCGTGCAGCACGACCGACAAGAGGTTCAACGGCTGGGTCGGCGTACGGGCCCTGGTCAGGACCGTGCGACAGATGCACCGTGCCCTCCTCCACGGGGACGAGGAGACGGTGGAACAGTGCAGGAGAACGGCGCTCACCATGGCCGCGAGGCTCCGGCACCACTCGCAACCAGTGCGCTGGGAAGCCCAGAACGTCCAGGCCTACCTGCGCGCCGGCCGGGAGGCGGCGGAGTCCCTCAAGCTCTTGGAGCAGGACGCCGAAGGCCGCCCACCGGTGCGGGAACAGCTCGGCGGGGGCGCCGTGGCCGCGTTGCGGAAGAACCGGAGCTTCCTGGGGAGCCGACCCAGCGGAGAACGCGACCAGCCGCTCAACCCGTATCTGGTGCTCGGCGTGCCCGACGGGGCGGGCGACTGGAAGAAGGCATGGCGAGCCCTGAGGAAGGAGCTCGACGACAGTGGCCGTGTCCGGATCAACCACGCCAAGGACATGATCGAGAAGGCCGAGCGGGAGCGTCAGGAAGCACCCCGGTTCGCTGTCCCGCTCGCCCCGCACCGCTGGAGTGATCCCGCCGGCACGAGCCACCGGCTGGAACTTCCGCCCGAACCCCTGCAGAGACTTACCGAGCCGCCCACGGACAGCGACCGCGCGTGGTCCCGCACCGAGGCGGCCCGGGAAATAATCACCAGGGCGACAGAACGCCTTTTCCCGGCTGCCGAAAGCCCCGCAGCCCTTGAAGACCCAGAAAGCAGCACATCGTGAGCAATGGAGCCGGTAAAGGCGGCAGTGGTTCTGGCCACCGTGACGGATCTCGACAGGACCGGGGACGCGGGCCGAACAACGGAAGCGCGCGCAACCGTGGTGAGCAGAGGGCGGCCAAGGCCGCTCCCTGGCGGTTCACCGAGAGCCACCTGCCTGATTTCACCCCGGGGTCCCTGGACGCCGCAGCGATCCTGAAGGCGGTCAACGAAACGCTCCTGCCCGTGGTGGAGAAGGAGTTGGAGGGGGCGACGGGGCAACTGGGCGCTGCTCTGGCCGACAAGGAGACCGAGGCCGATCTGGTCGCCGCCTTCCGGGTCGAGCTGATGCGCCGGGTGCTTCCCCAGTTCACCGAAGCTGTGCGCAAAGGCGTGCTGGAAAGCATCCGCACGCGCCAGGCGCACCTGGCCCAGCTGGCAGTCCTGCACCGGCAGGCGCTGGACGCGAAGACCTTGCAGGTGGTGCTGACCCGCCTCGAACACGAGGTGGCGAAGGCCGGCCTGCAGATCGTCGGCGACACCGGCGACCGGTCGCTGTTCAACGTCGTGGAGGAGCAACCCGGTGTGATGGAGAGCGGCCCGGTCACCTTCGAACTCGTCGCACCGGCCTACGTGGACAAGGAGTCGGGGAAGCTCGTCGAACGCGGATGGCTGCGAGCCATTGCTGAACAGAAAGCCTCAGCGCCGGCGAGGACCGTCGATCCCGGTGCTGCGACAGGCGCCAGGGCTCCGGTTCCGGCGCTGACCTACAGACAGACGCTGCGTGCTGCGGTGAGCAAACGACTCGGCATGGCGCAAAGGGGAACGCGATGACCTTCGGTATCGACTTCGGCACCAGCAACTCCGTGGTGGCCCACTGGAACGGACACACCACCGAAGTGCTGCCGGTCGACGGCGACAACGTGCCGTCCCAGTGGCGTCAGCCGGAGTTCGAGCAGCTCTTCCCCTCCGTGCTGTCCGTCCGCGACCTCCAGCGCACCCTCTGCTTCGGCTGGGAGGCGAAGACCGGCACCAGTGAGCCGCTCGACGCCGTGAAGCGCATGCTCGGCACCCGCTCCGCCGCCGAAAAGGACGGTAACGTCGACGGCCTCAAGGTCGCAGCCCAGCTCGAGGAGCACCACGTTTGGGTCGGCTCGGAGAAATTCCACAGCACGGTCGCGGCCGCCGCCCTCTTCAGCCGGATGAAAGAAGGCGTCTCCGCCCAGTTGCTCGACCTGTCCGATGCGGTCGTCACTGTCCCCGCCAAAGCCACGGGCGGCGCCCGCTACCGCACCCGTGCCGCAGCAGCGCTCGGCGGAGTGAAGGTCCGAGCCCTGCTCAACGAGCCCACCGCGGCTGCGATTTCGTACGCTCACGACATCCCGGTCCCCGGCCGCTTTCTGGTCTTCGACTGGGGTGGCGGCACCATCGACGTCACCATCCTCGAATACGAGGGCGGCCTCTTCGAGGAGCAGACCTCCCGCGGTATCACCTCCCTCGGAGGCCTGGAGTTCGACAACGCCCTGGCCCAGCTGATCCAGCGGGAGGTCGGCCTGACCGGGGACCGGCTCACCAAGGCCGAACGACGCCGGTGGCGCCGGTCGGTCGAACTGACGAAGATCGCCCTGTCGTCCGTGCCAATGGACGGTGCGTTCTTCTTCGATCTCCCGGTCGGCCTCGCCCCCTCGATCTCGAAGCGTGGGGTCAGGATTACCGCGGCCGAGTACACCGAGGCGATCACCCCGCTCATCACCCGCGCCCTGGAGCCGGTCCAGCAGGCCCTCAAGGACCTGGCCATCACCTCGGACGACATCGACTCCGTCCTGATGATCGGCGGAACCTCGCAGATTCCCCAGGTGCGTCACGCCCTGGGCGAACTCCTCGGCCACGACCGCATCGTCGACAGCGGCCTGTGCCGGCCCATGACCGCCGTCGCCCGAGGTGCAGCCATCTACGCGGCCTCCCTCGACGGCGAACTCGGTGATGACAGCGACTTCTCCCTGGTCACCAGCTACGACCTGGGAACGGCCGTGAGCGCGGGCGAACAGAAGGGCTTCCGTGCCATCATCCGGCGCAACGCCACGCTCCCCGCAGAGGGTTCGGCCAACTTCTACCCGGACACACCGGGTGCTTCCTCCGTGCGTGTGCCGGTGATCGAAGGCGAGGCCGGTTACCCGGCCGACAGCGACCGTGCCTTTCCCCTGGCCAGTATCGAAGTGAGCCTTCCGATCCGTGAGCAGGACATCCGTCGGAACAAGATCGAGATCAAGTTCCGCTACAACGAGAGCGGCATCCTGCGCTTCACCGCCACCCACGCGCAGACCGGCGCGGTGCTCGCCGAGCGCGAGATCGACTCCTTCGGCCCCGACGGGACCCCACTACAGCACGGACTCGATGATGAGCTGACCCGCCTTCTGGCCCACACCGTCCGTCCGTTCGCGAACGGTTCCCCCAGCGTCCAACATCCTTCAGCGGCCGAAACGGCCAATGCCCGCCCCGCACCGATCGACATGTCCGTGCGTGTGGTCGAGACCGACCCCGCCGTAACGGTCAACGGCGAGCCGCAGGGAGTGGTGACGAGGGGGTTCGACCAACTCCCGAACCCCGTCACACGCTTTTCGGATGCGCCGTAGCCGTTCCACCGCTGCGGCAGGAAGGTAGCCGACGACGTCGCACTGCTCCCTCCGCACGGGCGGTGCGAGCAGCGTGGCGGCGAGCCCACCGGCGCCGTCGCAGCCGGACACGCCTGTGTCCTCCGGAAGCGCTGGACTCGTACACCCGGCACCGTGAGGAACGCCGGTGGCGGAGACCTCGGTGGCGTGTCCCCTCCCGCGGCACCGGGAAGAGCCGTGGGGAAGCAGGCCGGCCGCGGCTGTACCGGACGGGCGGCAACGGCGCTCACCCGTGGGGATCCACGCACGCTGGACCTCACCGCACCGGTGCGTCGTCCCGCCGTACCCGCCCGGGTCCTTCCCGGGCGTCACCGGGTGACAGCCCGGCGCGGCCGCCACCGGCGGTGCCTCGGCGGGTTCGCCCGGGCGCCGGGGGACCGGACGGGCGCGCCTAAGGGCCGTCCGCCCGGCGCGCGGCCGTCACCAGGTAGTAGTCGAGGATCCCGTCCCGGTACGAGCGGAGGAAGTTGCGGGGCCAGGACACCTGGAGGTCCAGGCCCTCCAGGTAGCGGTCGAGGCCCGGCCAGACGGACGCGCCGATCGACTCGGCCCGCACGTCCGCCAGCCCCGCCTCCGCCAGCGCGCCGGTCAGCGCGCCCAGCGGGCGGGCCGCGTCCAGGCCGGACGCGAAGCTGTCCAGGCGCTCCGCGAGTTCGCGTGCCGCGTCCGGCCGGTCCTCCTCGCCCGGTACGAAGAACGACGCCACCGCCACGCGGCCCCCGGGGCGCAGGGTGCGGGCGCACTCGCGCGCGAACGCGTCCAGGTCGCGGAAGTGCTGGGCGGCCTCCACCGAGTACACGTGGTCGAACTCCCCGTCCCCCGACGGCATCAGCTCGGCGGCGCCGCGCACCAGGCGCAGCCGCCCGGGCGCCTCGGCCAGCAGGGCGGCGTTGGCCCGGCGGGCGCGGTCCAACTGGTCGGGGTGGACGTCCATCCCGGTCACCGAGGCGTACGCGTACTCCTCCAGGGCGAGCGCGCAGCCGACGCCGAGGCCGCAGCCCACCTCCAGCGCCCGCAGCCCGTCGCCGCCGCCCAGCGCGTCCAGCACCCGCCGGTACAGCTGGCGCTCGCTGCGCTCGCGGTCCTCCACCGTGAGCGGACCGTCCAGGGGGATCCCGTCCCAGAGGCCGAAGTTGATGAAACCGCCCCGGAACACGGGCACGGAACTCAGGTCGTCCGGCCCGTACACCGCAAGCACAGCCGGCGGGACGGGCCCGTACCGGGCCTCCGCCGCGTCGTCACCGTTCATGCGCGTACCGTACCCGCCGGGTCGTCGCGCGCCCCGGCCGGCGGCCGGCGCGCCGCGGAGCCCCCGCCGGAACGGGGCGGGGCGGCCGGCCGGGTCCGGGCGCCGCGGCGTACGGGGCGGCGGCGCGGCGGCGGGTCCCGGAGGTGGTAGACCGCAGGTGTCCACCACCCGCACCCGAGCCGGTCCCGGCAGCGAAGGAGACACCGAGCGATGAACGACGAGCTTCCCGGAGGCGCCCCGCGGCCCGCGCCGATCGTCGTCCTCGGCGTCGTGCCGGCCGACCCCCCGTACCGGGTGGTGGAGATCGGGGGCGAGGTCGCCGGGACCGCCCGCGACGTCGTCGACGTGATCAGGATCGCCCACGGGGCGGGGATCTCCGACGTCGACCTCGACGACCCGGCCGTGGTCCGCTGGGTGGGCGGCGGCAAGTACCGCTGGGGGAAGGCGACTTGAGAGGCCTTCCGGCCCCTCGTGTCGGAGGCGCCCGTTAGAGTGCTCGTGCGCATGCGTGTTCGAGGCGCGCATGGCGGAGCGCGAGGAGGAGCATGCACACGCGACTCGGGGACGTCGCCGGAGAGGTGGCGGTGCTCCTGTGGCGGGAGCACACGCTGTACCGGGAGCGGTCGGGGGGCGTCGTCATCCGCGGCGAGCACGTACGGCGGTGGATCAGCCTCTCGCCCCGTGGCACCCGCGACGACGTGCTCGTCCGGGCGGGCCGCATCCTCGACGGCGGGACCACCGCCCCCGCCCGGTCCGAGGCGGTCGTGAGCCTCTCCGCCGGCCGGGGCGAGCTGGCCGCCGTCTGCCGCCGCCTGCTGGCCGAGGCCACCGCCGACGCGGAGCCGTCGAGGGCGGCGCGGACCGCGCCCGGACGGACGAACGGGCGGACGAACGGGCGGGCCGGGCGGCGCGGCGCCGGGGAGCCCGCCGGCGGAAGGCGCCCCCGGCGCAGGAGCCTCACGTCCTGGGCGGTCCTCCTCGGTGTGACGGCCCT
>JAAXOU010000280.1 GCA_012396115.1 Streptomyces somaliensis DSM 40738
AGTCCCCCGTGGGTTCCCCCGCCCCCCTGTCCTCAGGCCACGAGCTGGCCGAAGGACTCCTCGCGGTCACGGCCGAAGCTGAGGACCTCGTCCTCGCGCAGCCGGCGGAGCGACCGCCAGATGCTCGACTTCACCGTGCCGACGCTGATGTCCAGGATCTCCGCGATCTCCGGATCGGTGCGGCCCTCGTAGTAGCGCAGGACCAGCATGGTGCGCTGCAGTTCGGGCAGCCGGGCGAGCGCCTGCCAGAGCACCGTGCGCAGCTCCGTGCCGCGCATCGCGTCGGAGTCGCCGACCGTCTCCGGCAGTTCCTCCGTCGGGTACTCGTTGAGCTTGCGGCGCCGCCAGGCGCTGATGTGCAGGTTGGTCATCGTGCGGCGCAGGTAGCCGCCGACCGCCGCCTTGTCGCTGATCCGGTCCCAGGCGCGGTACGTCGAGAACAGCGCGCTCTGCAGCAGGTCCTCGGCCTCGTGCCGGTCGCCGGTCAGGTGGTAGGCGGTGGCGTACAGGGAGGCGCGGCGCTCCTGGACGTAGGCGGTGAAGGCGGCCTCCGCGCTCCTCCTCCCCGCCGGGGCCCCCCGCTCCCCCGCGGGCTCCCCGCACGTCCTGCCCCCGTCGCCCAGGGCGACCACGTGGGGCGCCCGGTGCGGGCGCCCGGCGCCGCGGACGCGTCCGCGGCCGCTCCCGGCCTCCCGGTTCCGCTCGGCGGCGGAGGCGCCCCCTTCGGTTCCGGACCGCTCGGCGCTCCGCGCGACGCCGTGGAGACGTGTGACAACTGCGTTCGAAGTGGTGCCGTGCTGCACTGCGTTCATCACGCCCCCCTGTCGTCGTGGAGTCGGCCCGTCCGTGTGGAAAAAAGACTGCCGAGGGGAGTTCATGGCGGTGTCCGCCGACTGTCACAGGCGTGTCACAGGGGCTCCGGACGCGCCGATCTGGTACCGGAGGGACCGCGGGAGCGCCCCGCGGGTCGAACTCGTCTCCTCCCATGGGACAGAATGACGCCGTGCCTTTCCTGTTGCTGATCGAGGACGACGACGCCATCCGCACGGCCCTCGAACTCTCGCTGTCCCGCCAGGGCCACCGCGTGGCCACCGCGGCGACGGGTGAGGACGGCTTGAAACTGCTCCGGGAACAGCGGCCGGACCTGGTCGTCCTGGACGTGATGCTGCCCGGCATCGACGGTTTCGAGGTGTGCCGGCGCATCCGGCGCACGGACCAGCTGCCCATCATCCTGCTGACCGCGCGCAGCGACGACATCGACGTGGTCGTCGGCCTGGAGTCGGGCGCGGACGACTACGTCGTCAAGCCGGTGCAGGGACGGGTGCTGGACGCCCGGATCCGGGCCGTGCTGCGGCGCGGGGAGCGGGAGACGACCGACTCGGCGACCTTCGGCGCGCTGGCCATCGACCGGTCGGCGATGACGGTGACGAAGAACGGCGAGGAGCTCCAACTGACGCCGACCGAGCTGCGGCTGCTGCTGGAGCTGAGCCGCCGGCCGGGGCAGGCGCTGTCGCGGCAGCAGCTGCTGCGGCTGGTGTGGGAGCACGACTACCTGGGCGACTCGCGCCTGGTGGACGCGTGTGTGCAGCGGCTGCGGGCGAAGGTGGAGGACGTTCCGTCGGCGCCGACCCTGATCCGTACGGTGCGCGGCGTCGGCTACCGGCTCGACGCCCCCGCGTGAGCACGCGCGGGGGGCGGGACGGCACACCGGGCGGCGCCGTCGGGGAGGCGCGCGGGACGCTGGGCGCGGGGAGGCGGTGGACGAGCCTGCGGGTGCGGCTGATCGTCGTGTTCGGCCTGGTCGCGCTGACGGCCGCCGTGTCGGCCTCGGGCATCGCGTACTGGCTGAACCGCGAGGCGGTGCTCACGCGTACGCAGGAGGCGGCGCTCGGCGACTTCAAGCAGGAGATGCAGAACCGGGCGGCCGCGCTTCCGCCGCGTCCCACGCGGGAGGAGCTGCGGCGGACCGCCGGGCTGATGGCCCGGGGCGGCGGCGGGTACAGCGTGGTGCTGCTGGGCCAGGGGGACCGGGGCGAGCCGGTCGTCGGCGCTTCGGACCCGGGCCGGTTCGCGCTGCGCGACGTGCCGGCGTCGCTGCGGGCGGCGGTGGACGAGGAGCAGGAGCTCACGCCCGCCAACAGGCACGCCTACCACGTGTTCTGGCTGCGGACGACGCTGCGCGGCACGCCGTACCTGGTGGGCGGGACGCGGATCATCGGCGGCGGGCCGACCGGGTACATGCTGAAGTCGCTGGAGCCGGAGCGGCAGGACCTGAACTCGCTGGGCTGGTCGCTGGGGGTGGCGACGCTGCTGGCCCTGCTGGGGTCGGCGCTGCTGGCGCAGGTGGCGGCGACGACGGTGCTCAAGCCGGTGCACCGGCTGGGCGAGGCGGCGCGGCGGCTCGGCGAGGGGAAGCTCGACACGCGGCTGCGGGTGTCCGGCACGGACGAACTCGCGGAGCTGGCCAGGACGTTCAACAGCGCCGCGGAGAGCCTCCAGAAGAAGGTCGCGGACATGAGCGCGCGGGAGGAGTCCAGCCGCCGGTTCGTGGCGGACATGTCGCACGAGCTGCGCACGCCGATGACGGCGCTGACGGCGGTGACGGAGGTCCTGGAGGAGGAGCAGGACAGCCTCGACCCGATGGTCGCCCCCGCGGTGTCGCTGGTGATCAGCGAGACGCGGCGGCTGAACACGCTGGTGGAGAACCTCATGGAGGTCACGCGGTTCGACGCGGGCACGGCGAAGCTGGTCCTGGACGACGTGGACGTGGCCGACCAGGTGACGGCGTGCATCGACGCGCGGGCGTGGCTGGACGCGGTGGAGCTGGACGCCGAGCGGGGCATCGTGGCGCGGCTGGACCCGCGCCGGCTGGACGTCATACTCGCGAACCTGATCGGCAACGCGCTCAAGCACGGCGGTTCGCCGGTGCGGGTGTCGGTGCGCACCTCGGGCGACGACCTGATCGTGCGGGTGCGGGACCACGGGCCGGGCATCCCCGAGGACGTGCTGCCGCACGTCTTCGACCGGTTCTACAAGGCGAGCGCGTCCCGGCCGCGGTCGGAGGGCAGCGGGCTCGGGCTGTCGATCGCCATGGAGAACGCGCTGGTCCACGGCGGTGGCATCACCGCGGCCAACTCGCCGGACGGGGGCGGCGCGGTGTTCACGCTGCGGCTGCCCCGCGACGGTTCGAAGGTCGCGGCCCGCGACGGGGAGGACGGCTCCGCGCGCGGTGACGGCGACGGCCGCGGGAACGACGGTCCGGAGGACGGGGGGCGGCAGGATGGGCAGCGGGACGCGCGTGCCTGACACCGGCGGGCGGACGGCGGGCCGGTTCCCGCGCGCGGGGGCCGCCGGAGGTCCGGCCGCGCGCCGGTGGGGGGTGACGGCCGGGGCGGCCGTGCTGGCGGTGGTGGCCGCCGGGTGCGGCATCCGCACGACGTCGGTGCCGGTCGACGCGGGCGGGGCGCCGTCCCGGGTGCCGTGCAGCCTGTCGGAGGCGACCGCGCGGTCGACGGCGCCCGGCGCGGGGGTGCCGGCGCGGGTGTACCTCGTGTGCGCGTCGGGCCTGGAGCCGGTGGAGCGCACCGTTCCGCCCGGGGGCGGCGTGCCGGGCGGCGCGTCGCGGGCGGCCACCGCGCAGGCGCTGCTCGACGCGATACGGGAGCGGCCCTCGCAGGACGAGCGGCAGGCGGGTTTCACCACGTACCTGGAGGAGCCGCTGGCGGTGTCGGCGGGCCGGGCGGGCGATCCGGAGAGCGCGCTGCGGCTGAGCCTGCGCCCGGAGGAGCTGCCGCCGGTGGCGCTGGCGCAGATCGTGTGCACGTACGGGGAGACGGACGCGACCTCGGTGCACGGCGCCGTGGTGCTGGGCGGGCCGGGGAGGGAACCGGTGCGGCGCTACGTGTGCGACGAGGGGGTGAAGGACCGTCCGGAGGCCCCGGTGCCGACCCGGGCCCCCTGACCGGTTCCGGCCCGTCCGGGCCGACGGGGCCCGTTCCGCCCGGGGCCCGCTCCCCCGGCCGGGACCCGGGGGCCCGGAGGGGGGCGGGGTCTTCCGGGGGAGGGGAACCGACCGCCTCGGTGTCCGCGTCTTGGGGGGCGTGCAGCGTCAAGGTCCGGGCGGCATGGCCGTCATCCGCTACCGCGTGGCGGGGCTCGTCCTCCTCTGCTTCCACCTGGTGTTCGTGGGGTGGCTGACGTTGCGGCCGCTGGACGTGATGTGGGTGACGGCGGCGAACCTGGAGCCGCTCGCCGGGATAAGGGCCGACCTGGCGCTGGGCCCGGTCGAGGCGGCGCGGCGGCTCGGCGAGGCGCTGGTGCTGCTGGCGCCGCTGGGCGTGCTGCTGCCGCTGGCGGACGCGCGGCTCGACGTGGCGCCGTGGGCTTCGCTGGTGCGGACGGTGTCCGCGGGGGCGCTGGTGTCCCTGGGGATCGAGCTGCTGCAGACGGCGGTGCCGGGCCGGGTGGTGGACGTGGACGCGGTGCTGCTGAACACGCTGGGGGTCGCGTTGGCGCACCTGGCGGTCGTACCGGCGTTCCGGGCGCGGCTGCGGCGCAGGACGCGCGGGCCGGACCGCGGGGCGCGCACCGGTGCCGGGGCGGGCCGCGGGCCCCTTCCGGAGGAGGAGCGGCGGGGCGGTGCCCTTCGGACGGAGGAGGCTCCCCAGGGGGCGACCCCGAGAATCCCCAGGGTCGGGATCGCCCCGTAGTGTGAGGCTTTGCCCGGGGTAGGCGGGGAGCATGGAATCACCGGAGGCCCGACGGCGGCTTCCGCGAAGCACCTCACGAAGGAGCCCACCATGGCCGCACTCACCCGCCCCCGCGACGGACGCGTGATCGCCGGAGTCTGCGCGGCGCTGGCGCGGCGCTTCGGCACCTCGGCGACCACGATGCGCGTGATCTTCGTCGTGTCCTGCCTGCTGCCGGGTCCGCAGTTCCTGCTGTACCTGGCGCTGTGGATGCTGCTGCCGACGGAGCGGACCGCGACCCCGGCCTGGTAGCGGCCGGGGTCCCCGCACCCCGCCGGAGTCCCGGCGCGACGGACGGCGGTGGGCGCGCGCCCGGAAGGTGCGCGCCCACCGCCGTCGTACGCCCGGGGCCGGTTCAGCCGAGGCCGGGGAGGAGACCGCCGAGGGGGAGGCCGCCGAGGAGCTTGGCGACCGGGTCGAGCGAGGTGTCGGCCGGGGCGGCGGGGGCCGCGGGGGCGGCCTCGGCGAGGGTGTCCCCGGCGCGGGTGGCGGTCTCGCCCGCCCCGCCGGACAGCTCGGAGGCGGCCTGCGCGACCGGTACCGACTCGGTGGCGGTCTCCACGACCTCGCCGGTGGGGAGGTCGGTGAACGCGGAGGCGCTGCCGGCGGCGGAGACGGCGAGGGCGGCGCCGAACACGACGACGCCGAGGGCCTTGGCGGCGGACTGCTGCATCGGAATTCGTCCTTGGGGGAATCGGGGATGAGCGGTCCCGCAAGCTAGCCGCCGCGCGGCGCGGCCCGCAAACACCCCGGGAGGCCGCGCCGCGGGGCCCCCGGCCGGGCCCGTCCACCTCCCGCGGTGGCGCCCCGGGCCCCGTCCGGTACGGACGCGCTGGTGGCG
>JAAXOU010000281.1 GCA_012396115.1 Streptomyces somaliensis DSM 40738
CGGGCGCCGAGGAGGCCCTGCGCACCGTCGTGCGGGCCGTCGCCGAGGGCGCGGCCGACCCGGCCGACCCCCGGTGCGCCGCCCACCTCCACTGCCCGCCCCTGGCGGTGGCCGCCGCCGCCGACCTGGCCGCCGCCGCCCTCAACCCGTCGATGGACTCCTGGGACCAGGCCCCCGCCGCGTCGGCCCTGGAGGAGGAGGTCACCGCCGCCCTCGCCGCCCTCGTCTACCCGGGGCGCGCCGCACCCGACGCGCTGATCACCAGCGGCGGCACCGAGTCCAACCTCCTCGCCCTGCTCCTCGCCCGCGAACGGGCCCGCGCCGCCGGGGCCGCGTCGGTCGGGGTCGTGTGCGGTACGAGCGCCCACCACAGCGTGCGGCGCGCCGCCTGGCTGCTGGACCTGCCCGCGCCCGTCCACGTCGACTGCCCCGGCGGGCGGACCGACCCGCGGGCCGTCGACCGGGCCCTGGCCCGCACCACCGGGCCCGCCCTGGTGGTGGCCACCGCCGGCACCACCGACGAGGGGCTGATAGACCCGCTCCCGCAGCTCGCCGCCGTGGCGGCGCGGCACGGCGCGGAGCTGCACGTGGACGCCGCGTACGGCGGCCCGCTGCTGTTCAGCGACCGGCTCGCGCCGCTCCTCGACGGCCTCCAGTCGGCCGCCTCCGTCACCTTCGACCTGCACAAGCTGGGCTGGCAGCCGGTCGCCGCCGGGGTCCTCGCCGTCCGCGACGCGGAGCTGCTCGCCCCGCTGGCCCTGCGCGCCGACTACCTCAACGCCGCCGACGACGGCGAGGCCGGCCTGCCGGACCTGCTGGGCCGCTCCCTGCGCACCACCCGCCGCCCCGACGTGCTGAAGATCGCCGCCACCCTGAGGGCGCTGGGCCGCACCGGCCTCGGCGCGCTCGTCGAGCACTGCGTGGCCGGCGCGCGGGAGTTCGCCGCGCTCGTCGACGCCCACCCGGCGCTGCGCCGCCGCCCCGGCGAGACGGGCGTCAGCACCGTGCTGTTCCGGCCGCGGGCCGCCGACGCGGCACCGGCCGGGGAGGGCGACGCGCTGGTCGCGGAGGTCCGCCGCCGGCTCCTGGCCGAGGGGCGCGCGGTGGTGGGACGGGCGGTCGCCGAGGACGCCGACGGCACCCGGCGGCTGTGGCTGAAGGCCACCCTGCTCCACCCGCTGGCCGCCGGCGAGGACCTGGCCGGCCTGCTCGACCTGGCCGCCGAGGCCGCCTCCCGCGTCGGCGCCCCGCCCCCGCCGCGGACGGGAGGACCCCGATGACGGCCGGGCGAACCGCCGGGGAACCGCGGACCGTCGACCTGCTCGGCGTGGGCGCCGGGCCGTTCAACCTGTCGCTGGCCGCCCTGGCCGACGGGGTGCCCGGGCTCGACGCCGTCTTCCTGGAGCAGCGGACCGCGTTCCGCTGGCACCCCGGCCTGCTGATCGAGGGGGCCGCGCTGCAGGTGCCGTTCCTCGCCGACCTGGTGAGCCTCGTCGACCCGACGAGCCGCTGGTCGTTCCTCAACTACCTGCGCGCACAGGAGCGGATGTTCCCGTTCTACTTCGCCGAGCGGTTCCATATACCGCGCGCCGAGTACGACGCGTACTGCCGCTGGGTCAGCGAGGCCCTGCCGTCCTGCCGCTTCGGGCACCGGGTCGACGGCGTCCGCTGGGACGGGGAGCGGCGGGCGTACGAGGTGGGGTTCACCCGCGTCGACGAGCGGGGCGCCGCCCTCTCCACCGGCCGGATCCTCGCCCGGCACCTGGCGCTCGGCGTCGGCACCGCCCCGCACGTGCCCGCGCCGCTGCGGGACCTCGCCGGCGCCCCGGACGCACCGGTGCTGCACTCCGCGGACTACCTCGCCCACCGGGACCGGCTCCGCGCCGCCGGCCACGTCACCGTCGTCGGCGCCGGCCAGTCGGGCGCCGAGGTCCTCCTGGACCTGCTGCGGGCCCGGCCCGAGGGCCGGGAGGGGCTGGCGTGGCTCGCCCGCACCCCGGCCTTCGCGCCCATGGAGTACAGCAGGCTCGGGCTGGAGCACTTCACCCCCGACCACACCCGCTACTTCCGCGAGCTGCCCGAGGCCGCCCGCGACCGGCTGCTGCCGGCCCAGTGGCAGCTGTACAAGGGCGTCAGCACGCAGACCCTGGCGGACATCCACGACGAGCTGTACCGGCGGACCCTGGGCGGGGGGTGGCCGGACGTCACCCTCACCCCCGGCGTCGCCGTCACCGCCGCCGGACGCCGCGGCGGGCGGGTGGAGCTGGACCTCGAACACCGCGAGGAGGGGTCGCGGGCCGTGCTCGCCACCGACGCCGTCGTCCTCGCCACCGGCTACGCGCAGCGCCCCCTCGACGGGCTCCTCGGGCCGCTCGGCCCGCACCTGGCCCGCGACGGGTCCGGCCGCCCCCTCGTCGGCCACGACCAGCGGCTCGTCCTCGACGGGGAGATCGGCGGCGCCGTGTTCGTCCAGAACGCCGAGCGCCACACCCACGGCGTCGGCACCCCCGACCTGGGCCTCGCCGCCTGGCGCTCCGCCGTCATCCTCAACTCCCTGACGGGCCGCCCCGTCTACCCGCTGCCGCGCCGCACCGCCTTCACCACCTTCGGCCTGGCCCGCGGCCGCGCGGACCGGGAGCCGGACGGGCCCGGCGGACCGGGCGGGCGACCGGGACGGCCCGAGCAGGCCGAGCAGACCGAGCAGACCGCACCACCCGAGCCGACCGAGCGGAGAGAGCGCGCATGAGCCAGATCCAGCCCCCGGACCCCGTCGCGGAGGCCGACCGGGCCGCCGCCGACAACCTGCTGCGCTGCTGGGTGCGGGAGACCGGGGTGGAGCGGCCCGACCGCGACGTGCTGCGCCTGGAGCTGCCCGCCACCGGCACGGCGGTCGAGGCGCCCGTCCTGTACTGGTCGCCCGCCGGATGGCACCGCTTCGGGCCCGCCCGGCTGCCGTCCGGCGCGCCCGCCCCCGCCGCGCTGCTCGCCGCGCTGCTCGGCGCCGAGGCCGCGGACGGCGACCCCGGGTCCGTCACCGACCTGACCGGGCGCGTCAGCGACTCCGTGCGCCGGGTCGCCGGGTTCGTCCGGGCGCGGGCCGCCACCCCCGGCGACCCGGCCGGCACCACGCCGTTCCTCGCCGCCGAGCAGGCCCTCCTCACCGGGCACCCGCTGCACCCGACGCCCAAGAGCCGCGAGGGGCTCACCGACGCGGAGGCCGCCCGGTACTCCCCCGAGACCCGCGGTTCCTTCCCGCTGCACTGGTTCGCCGCGGACCCGTCCGTCGTCAGCTCCGACTCCTCCCTCGACCGGAGCGCCGAGGACCTCCTCGCCCCCTTCGCCGGGGACGGCCTCACGAGGCCCCGGGGCACGGTCCTGGTCCCCGCCCACCCGTGGCAGGCGCAGGACGCCGTCCACCGGCCCGCCGTACGGGCCCTCCTCGACGCGGGCCTGCTGCACGACCTCGGCCCGGCCGGCCCCGACTGGTCGCCCACCTCCTCGGTCCGGACGCTGTACCGGGCCGACGCGGCCGTGATGCTGAAGTTCTCCCTCGGGCTGCGCATCACCAACTCGCGGCGCGAGAACATGCGTTCCGAACTGCGCCGGGGCCTCGCCGTGGACCGGCTCCTCACCGCCGGGCTCGCCCGGGCCCTGCACGCCGCGCACCCGGGCTTCGAGATCGTCCGCGACCCGGCGTGGCTCGCCGTCGACACCGCGCCCGGCGGCGGCGACGGCACCGGCCTCGACGTGGTCGTCCGCGCCAACCCGTTCACCGCGGGCGCCGCGGCGCAGGGCCTGTGCGTCGCCGGGCTGGTCTCCCCCCGCCCCGACCTGCCCGGCGGGCGCTCCCGCCTGGCGGTGCTCGTGCACTCCCTCGCCGGGCGGACCGGCCGGCCCGTCGCCGAGGTCGGCGAGGAGTGGTTCGCCCGCTACGCCGAACGGGTCGTGGGCCCCGTCCTGTGGCTGTACGCCGTGTACGGGCTGGGCCTGGAGGCGCACCAGCAGAACACCCTGGTCGTCCTCGACGACCAGGGCTGGCCCGCCGGCGGCCGGTACCGCGACAACCAGGGCTACTACTTCTCCCCCGCCCGCAGCGACGCCCTGTACGGGTGGGTGCCGGGCGTCGGCCGGGACCTCGGCACGTACGTCGCCGACGAGGTCGTCGACGAGCGGCTCGCCTACTACGTCGGCGTCAACAACCTGCTCGGCCTCGTCGGCGCGCTCGGTTCCCAGGGCCTCGCCGACGAGACGCGGCTGCTCGGCCTCGCCGGCCGGTTCCTCGCCGCGGCCGCCGCCGAGCACGGCGACCGGCTGCGGCTGGCGGCGCTGCTGCGGGACGAGCCGACGCTGCGCTGCAAGGCGAACCTGCTGACGCGGGTGCGCGGCATGGACGAGCTGACCGGACCGCTGGAGGAGCAGTCGGTGTACGTGGACATCCCCAACCCCCTGGCCGGAGCGGTCAGGTGACGGGCGGGGACCTCGTCGTCACCGGGGCGGTGGCGCAGGCGGGCGCGTTCACGCTGCGCGCGGTCGACCCGGCCGCCGACGCGGGGCTGGTCCACGCGTGGATGAACGACCCGGAGGTGGCCGAGTACTGGGAGATGGCGCAACCGGAGGAGCGGATCGCCGCCTACCTGCGGGAGCAGGTGGGCAGCGCCCACTCCACGCCGTACATCGGCTGCGTCGGCGGCACCCCGATGAGCTACTGGGAGCTGTACCGCGCCGATCTGGACCCGCTGCGCCACCACTACCCGGCGCGGCCCCGCGACGCCGGCGTGCACCTGCTGCTGGGGCCGTCGCGGTACCGGGGCCGGGGGCTCGGCGCGGCGCTGCTGCGGGCCGTCTCCGACTGGCTGCTGCGCACCGACCCGTACGCCGAGCGCGTCGTCGCCGAGCCGGACGTCCGCAACGAGCGGTCCGTGCGGGCCTTCGAACGGGCCGGTTTCCAGCTGGTCAGGCGGATCGACCTGCCGACGAAGCGGGCGGCGCTCATGGTCCGCGAGCGCAGGGCGTGACGGAGGGGCGCGGCCGTCCGGTGCTGCTGGCGGCGGCCGGACTGCACATGGTGACCCAGTCGGCGCTCGCCCCGTTCTACCCGGCGCTGTTCCGCGCCGCGTACGGGGTGGAGGCGCTGGCGGCGACCGGGCTCTTCCTGGTGCTGTGCCAGGCGTCGGCGGTCGTCGCCCTGCCCCTGTGGGGGCGGGCGAGCCGCCGGGTGCCGCTGGCACGGCTGGTGACGGCCGGGCAGTCGGCGGCGGTGCTGCTGGCCGCGGCGCTGGTCCTCGCGCCCTCGTACGCGGTGTTCACCGGGGTGTCCGTGCTGCTCGTGGCCGCGAAGGCGGTCGTCCTGCTGGCGTACCCGGGGCTCGCCCGGAGCCATCCGCGCGGGGTGCTGCCCGGCGTCGTGCAGTACGTGGCGGTCCTGCACGCCGCGTCGGTGGCGGCGACGCTGCTGGGCGGGGCCGTCGTGTCCGTGCCCGAGCCGCGGTCGGCGCTGCCGCTGCTGGCGCTGCTGGAGGCGGTGCTGCTCGCGGCGTGCCTGCGGGTGCTGCGGCCCGGGGCCGGCGGGCCGGCC
>JAAXOU010000282.1 GCA_012396115.1 Streptomyces somaliensis DSM 40738
ACGAGGGCGGCCGTGCCGAGGAGGGCCACCGTGGCGCCCGCCGCGCCCGCGGCCGTGGCGTCCTTGCGTCCGAGGCGGCGGCCGGCGACGGTGCGGCGGCCGGCGACCTCCTCCAGGAGCGCGGCCAGCACCTCCTCGTTGGTCCAGGCCGGCCGCCAGCCGGCGTCGTGGAGGCGGCCGACGCTCACCACCCACGGGTGCATCGTGTACGTGAGGTCGCCGGCCGGCGACGGGGTGAGGCCGATGCGGTGCAGCCGGGTCGCCGCGCCCAGGGCGACGGCGGACGGCAGCTCCATCCGCCGGATGCCGCTGAGCTCCTCGACCTCCTCCTGCTCCAGCCACCCGTCGCAGCCGACGGCGAACTCCCCGTCGACCTTCTCCAGCGCCGCGTACTCGAGCGCGCTCACCAGGTCCTCGACGTGGCAGAACTGCCAGGCCGGCCGGGACCCGGCCACCACCAGCAGCCGGGGCGACTCGAAGTAGCGGGTCAGGGCGGTGTCGGTGCCGCCGACCAGGACGGCGGGGCGCACCACGGTGATGTTGAGTCCGGGGTGCGCGCGGGGTGCCCGGCGCGCCAGGCGCTCGATCTCCAGGAGGTCGCCCACCCCGGTGGCCTCGGCGGTGGCCCGCAGTTCGGCGTCCTCGGAGAGGGGGATGTCGTTGTCGGGGAGGGCTCCGTACACCATGGCGGAGGTGCACAGGACGACGCGGCGGACCCCCACCGCCGCGGCGGCCGTGAGCACCGTCTGGGTGCCGCGCACGTTGTACGCGGTGCGGGCGGCGGAGTCGGTCTCCAGGTCGAGGTCGAGCGCCAGGTGCACCACGACGTCCGCGCCGCGCAGCTTCTCGGCGATGGCGGGGTCCCGCACGTCCAGCGTGTGCCACAGCGCCTCGGGCACCTCGCCGCGGCGCTCGTCGATCGCGACGACCCGGCCGACCTCCCCGGACGCGGCGAGGCGCCGGGTCAGCAGGTCGCCGACGCCGGACGCGGCGCCGGTGACCGCGACGACGGGACCCCGGGCGGCCGGCGGGGTTGAGCGGTTTCGCGCTGCGCGAACCCGCGGATCTGGGGAACTCACCAGGCGTCTCCAGCGGTTGTCTTCAGTACGTACGCGGACGACGCGCACGTACCAGGTGACGTCCATCCTGCCGCAGCCGGTGCGCGAACGGAGCACCGAGCCCCGCGCCCGGCCGGGATGTCTACGCTGGGTGTGATGTCGGGCAACCGCCGCCGGCACGAGGCCGGCGGCCCAACGAGCCGAGGAAACCCGTGAGCGACACCCCATTCGGATTCGGCCTTCCGCCGGAGGAGCCGGACGACGGCGACGAGGGCAGGAGGAAGCCCGAGGGTGGTGCCGGCCCCTTCGGGTTCGGCGGCCCGCCCGGCGGCCGGGGCGGCGCGGACAATCCGCTCGCCGCGATGTTCGGGTCGTTCGACCCGGCCGACCTGGGCGCGGCCTTCCAGCAGCTCGGCCGGATGCTGAGCTACGAGGGCGGCCCGGTGAACTGGGACATGGCCAAGCAGATCGCCCGCCAGGCCGTCTCCCAGGGCACCCCGGACGGCACGAAGGACGCCAGCGTGGGCCCCGCCGAGCGGAAGGCCGTCGAGGAGGCCGTGCGCCTGGCCGACCTGTGGCTGGACGGCGTGACGTCCCTGCCCTCCGGGTCGGCCACCGCGGTCGCCTGGTCGCGCGCGGAGTGGGTCGAGGCGACGCTGCCCGCCTGGCGGCAGCTCGTCGACCCGGTCGCGGAGCGCGTCGGCACGGCCATGGGCGACGTGCTGCCCCAGGAGATGCAGGCGATGGCGGGGCCGCTGATCGGCATGATGCGCTCCATGGGCGGCGCCGTGTTCGGCCAGCAGATCGGCCGGGCCGTGGGCGCCCTCGCCGGCGAGGTGGTCGGGTCCGCCGACGTCGGCCTGCCGCTCGGCCCGTCCGGGCAGGCCGCGCTGCTGCCGCTGAACGTGGCGGCGTTCGGCCGCGACCTGAGCGTCCCGGCGGACGAGGTGCGGCTGTACCTGGCGCTGCGCGAGGCGGCCCACCAGCGCCTCTTCGCCCATGTGCCGTGGCTGCGCTCGCACCTGTTCGGCGCGGTCGACGACTACGCGCGCGGGATCAAGGTCGACACCTCCAAGCTGGAGGACGCGGTCGCGCAGCTCGACCCGTCCAACCCCGAGCAGCTCCAGGAGGCGCTCCAGCAGGGCATGTTCCAGCCGGAGGACACGGCCGAGCAGAAGGCGGCCCTGGCCCGGTTGGAGACGGCGCTCGCACTGGTCGAGGGCTGGGTGGACGCGGTGGTGCACGCGGCGGCCGGATCCCGGCTGACCTCGTCGGACGCGCTGCGCGAGACGCTGCGCCGGCGCCGCGCCTCGGGCGGGCCCGCCGAGCAGACCTTCGCCACGCTGATCGGCCTGCAGCTGCGGCCCCGCCGGCTGCGGGACGCCTCGCGGCTGTGGGCGTCGCTCACCGACGCGCGCGGCGTCGACGGCCGGGACGCCCTGTGGGCGCACCCGGACATGCTGCCGACGGCCGCGGACCTGGACGACCCGGACGGTTTCGTCCACCGGGAGCAGACGGACTTCTCCGAACTGGACAGGATGCTCGGCGAGGCCGCCGGCCGCCCCGACGAGAGCGGCGAGGACGAGACCGACAAGTGAGCCTGCACGAAGACGCGGTCCTCGTCCTGAAGGAGTACGGGGAGCAGGAGGAGCTGCGCCGCGCGTACCTGGACCACCTCGGGGCGCACGAGGACGCCGTGTGGCGGTCCTGCGCGGCCGGGCACCTCACGGCCAGCGCGCTGGTGGTGGACCCGGAGCGCGGCCGGGTGCTGCTGACCCTGCACCGGAAGCTGCGCCTGTGGCTCCAGATGGGCGGCCACTGCGAGCCGGGCGACCGCACGATGGCGGCCGCGGCACTGCGCGAGGCGGCCGAGGAGTCCGGGGTCCCCGGCCTGGCGCTGCTGCCCGGCGGCCCGGTGCGGCTGGACCGCCACCCGACGCCCTGCGCCTGGCACCTGGACGTGCAGTACGCGGCCCTGGCGCCGCCGGACGCGGTGGAGGCGATCAGCGACGAGTCGCTGGACCTGCGCTGGTTCCCGTACGACGACGTGGCCCGGGTGGCCGACGGGTCGGTGGTCCGGCTGCTGGAGCGGACCCTGGCCCGCCTGTAGGCCCGGGCGGGGCGCCCGCGGGGCCGCGCGTGCGGCCGTCCCGCCCGGGCCCGCGGCGGTCCTGCCGCGGGCCCGGGCGCCGGTGGTCAGTTCCAGGCGTTGTTCTGGTTCCGGCCGTGCGCGCCCTGCTGGCCGACGCCGAACTGGGCGGCGACGCCCTGCCCGATCTGCGCGTTCTGCGGGGGCATCACCTCGCTGGGCTGGACGAGGACGAAGCCCTGGCCCAGGAAGTTCAGCTCCCAGCCCTCGCCGGTGTCGCCGCGGCGCCGGCGGACGCTCGACGAGTGGGTCTGCGCCTGCATCTGCACGCGCAGCGCCGACGACCAGGCGACGATCGCGTCCGCGTCGACGTTGACGTACTTGTCCGGGGTGACCTGGAGCATCAGCGGCCGGCCGGACGTCATGAGGGCGACCTGGCCGCGGCCGGAGATGTTCATCTGGTACTTGCCGGAGCCGGAGATGCCGTACTGGCTGTCCACGGCGATGACCTCGGTGTGCAGCGCCGAGTCGAGCGCCAGCACGTAGGCGCTGTCCACCGCCAGCCCCTCCTGGTCGACGTCCACGACGTGGATGTGCTGGGCCAGGTTGGCGAGGTAGACGGTGCCCTGCCCGGAGCAGCGCATCAGGTCGAGCCCCTCGCCGGTGCGGGCGCGGGCCGTGCGCTGTGCCCTGGTCTGGTACTCGCCGTCGAAGTCCATCAGCCCCTGGTACGCCACCATGGCGCCCTTGCGTGCGAGGACGTCCTCCTGCCCGGTGAGGGCGACCCGCAGGAGCTGCGGGTTCTGCACGGTGTAGCGGTCCTGGCTCTGCTGTTCGGTGTGGCTGAAAAGCGGGCTCTGCATGATCTGTTTCGCTCCCCCCGGCTCAGTGCCGGATCCGCAGGCGGTCGGTGCTGTCCTCGCTCGGCTGCACGACGACGATGCCCTGGCCCGAGAAGGCCATCTGGTACGCCTCGCCGCTGCCCCGCCCGATCAGGGAGGACGCCTTGAAGCTGCGCTTGCCCTTCACCTTCAGGGCCGGCGACCAGGCGACGAGCGCGTCCGGGTCGACGTACGTCTCGTCGTCGCCGCGCCCGCAGTCGACGACGACCGGCGTGCCGCGCGAGGTGAGCGCGACCCACCCGGTGCCCGCGATCTGCACGTTCCACAGGCCCTGGCCGGCGAACTTCGCCATGCCCTTGACCCGTTCGACGCCCCACTGGAGATGGGCGTCGAAGGCCAGGACGTTGGTGCCGTTGACGGACAGGGCGTCGTTGTCGAGGTGGACGACGACCACGTCGGCGCCGTAGTCGGCCAGGTAGAGCAGGCCGTCGCCGGAGCACTTCATCAGCGGCGCGCCCTCGCCGGTGACCCAGGAGGCGGCGGCCTGCCGCACGGCGGGCGGGTTCGGCTCGTACTGGACGAAGCCCTCGTAGGCGACGACGGAGCCGGTGCGGGCGAACAGGTCCTGGCCGGTGGCCATGGCGACCTTCAGCATGGCGTTGCCGTGGTTCTCCATGCGGGCCGCGGCCGGGGTCGGGGCGTAGCCCGCGAGCTGCTGGTTCATTTCCTCGGGCTCCCTCAGACCTCGTACGGCTGGACGACGATGAAGTTGCCGGGGGCGCCCCGGAACTGGAGGTTCACGGTCTCTCCGCTGTGCCCCGGATAGGCGTTGCGGCGCAGCCGGACCTGGCTGGAGAGGATCACCTGGGAGGCGGCCGACCAGGCCACGACGGCGTTGCAGTCGGCGAAGGTGGTCGGCGTGACCGGCAGGACGACCGGGATGCCCTGCGTCTTCACGACGACCGTGCCGGTGCCCTGGAACAGCATCGTGAACAGCGCGCCGCCCGGGATGCCGTGGCCCTCGATGCGGCGGACCTCCTGGTGGAGGGACTCGTCGAACGCGAGGACGTTCTCGGCGGAGACGCAGATCCCGTCGCCCTGCAGCTCGATGGGGTGCAGGTGGGCGCTGTTCTCGGCGAGGAACACCTGGCCGCGGCCTGTGCAGCGCATCAGCTGCATCTCCTGGCCGGTGGCGTTGCCGACGATGCGGCCGGTGAACCCGGCGCCCTTGTAGCCGAACTCGACCTTGCCCTGGTACATGACCATGCTGCCCTGGCGGGCGAGGACCGGGGTCTGCCCCATGGCCAGGTCGACCCGTATGAGCTGGGCGTTCTGCGGCGTCCAGCGCTGCCCCGTGGGTGTCTCCCGGTACTTCTGGATCGCCGCCGCGAGCCCCGCGCCCTGCGGCGCCGCGTGCGGGGCGCCGTG
>JAAXOU010000283.1 GCA_012396115.1 Streptomyces somaliensis DSM 40738
GTCCCGAGCCGCCCGCGGGTCCGGACGCGCCCCCGGCCACGGGAGCGGCGCCCGTCCGCGGTTCCGTCGGCGGGGCCGGGGGCGCGTCCCCCTCTCCGGGGTCGTCCGCGCCGTCGGCGCGCCCCGGCCCGGGACGTTCCGCGCCGCCGGGTGCGGGGATGGCGGCCTCCCGCTCACGTCAGGACGACGCACCCCCGCCGTGTGAGTTCGGCCACCACCGGCAGGGAAGGGTCGATCCCGTTCCACCGCAGGTCCAGTTTCTCCAGGGACGGAAGCAGGGTGAGCCAGTCCGGAAGCCGGCTGAGGCGGTTGCTCCGCAGGTCGATCCGGCGCAGTAGCGGAAGACGGGCCAGCGGTCGCGGGAACTCGGCCACGGAGTTCTCGCGCAGGTCCAGGTGGCGGAGTTCGAGCAGTCCGGCGGCGGACGGCGGCAGGCCCTCGATCGCGTTTCCCCGGAGCCGGAGTTCGCGCAGGCCGAGCAGTTCCCCTAAGGAGTCCGGCAGTGTGGTGAGCCGGTTGTGCTGCGCCCTGAGCTCGACGAGGCCGGTCATCCCCCCGATGGACTCGGGAAGGGCGGTGAGGGAGTTCCCGCTGACGTTGAGGTACCGCAGCCGGGTCAGCCTCCCCAGGGCGTCCGGGATCCGCGACAGGCGGTTGTCGTGCAGGTAGAGGCAGTCGACGAGTTCGCTGAGGTCGCCCAGTTCCTCGGGTACCGACGTGAGCGCGTTGTGGCCGAGGTCCAGGGTCCTCAGCCGGCGCAGTCGCCCGATGTCCGGCGGAAGGGCCGTGAGTCCGTTGTCCGCGAGGATCAGTACGCGGAGTCCGGTCCGCCGCCAGACCCAGTCGGGCACCTCCTCCAGTCCCCCGCGCCACAGGTTCAGCGTGTCTTCCACGGCCTTCTCCCTCTCGCCGGAGGTGCCGGTCCCCGGCCCACGTGCGGGGGTTCGGACGCCCCGCCGGTCTGCGGGGGCGCCGCGCGGGCTGGCGGCCGGGAGGGGTCCTAGAGCGCTCCTCGGGTGCCCGGGCGGCGCGAGGCCACGGCCAGGTGCTCCCCGACGCGGTTGACGAGCAGCGTCATCTCGTACGCGACCTGCCCGACGTCCGCCGCGGCGGCGCTGAGCACGCACAGGCAGCTGCCGTCGCCGGCGGCGGTCACGAAGAGCAGGGCGTCGTCGAACTCCACCATGGTCTGGCGCGCCTCCCCCGCCCGGAAGTGGTGCCCGGCACCCCGGGCGAGGCTGTGCAGCCCCGACGAGACCGCCGCGAGGCGTTCGGCGTCCTCCCGGGCGAGGTCGCTGCTGGCGGCGGTGACGAGCCCGTCGTTCGACAGCACCAGGGCGTGGCGGATGTGGGCGACACGCTTGGTCAGGTCGTCCAGGAGCCAGTCGAGTTCCTTGTCGAGCGCCATGCTCGGTCCTCCCCGTTCTCGTACGTCCCCGTTCCCCCCTTGCCCGCGTAAGCCTTACCCACCGAGGCGGGCGGGGCAAGCGCCGTCGCGGACACCGGGCCGTCACACGGGGTCGGACGGGCGGACCGCGGGGGCGCGGGGGCGCGTGGCCGGCGCCCCGGGCGGGAACCCGTCCCGGCCGCCGCGGGCGCGGAGCCCTCGGCTCCGGAACGCGGGACGGGGTCCGTGCGGCCGGGCGTGACGGGCACGGGACGGCGGCTGGGGACGGTGGAGACCCGCCGCTCGCGCGCGGCGGGCGGCCGCCCCGGTACGGCGCCCACGGCCCGGGGCCCGCCGGAGCCCCGGCGGTTCTCGGGAGCGCCCTTCTGCCGCGGGGACGCCCGGTCTACGTTGGACGTGACGAGACGGCGGCGACGCGCTCGCCGCGCGGGAAGGTGGGCCCCATGTTCAGCAGACTGCGCACGCTCCTCCCGTTCCCCGCACGCCCGCGCGGGGACGCGCGGGCCCCGGAGGGCGTTCCCCGCGCGCCCCGGCGGCACAACGTCTTCGAGGCCGCGGCCGTCCACGTCGCCGCCTGTGCGGAGAACGACGAGGACGCCATGGAGGAGGCGGCGGAGTGGGTGTCGCCGGGGGCGCTGTCGTTCGGCGTCCGGGAGCTGGCCTGCCGCGCGGTCATAGCCCTCGCGCGTGAACGCGACGAGCCGCCGGAGGCGGTGGCGCGCGGTCTGCTCGGGTTGCCGCCCGCCTGACCGGCTTCCGGCGGCCGGCGTCCCGCGGGCCGCGCGCGACGGCCCGGCGGGCGGCCCCGGCGAGTGCTGCCCGTCTCAGTCCAGTCCCATGTGCAGGCGCAGGACGAGTTCCCCCGCCGTCGCGCGGATCTCCACCAGGTCACACAGCTGGTGCATGATCCAGACCCCCCGGCCGCCGGTCGGCGCGCGGGGGTCGGGGCGGCGGCGGCCCGTGAGGGGGTCGTTCAGACGGCCCCGGTCGCTGATCTCGGCGACGAGTTCGCCGGCGGCCCTCCACATGCGCAGGGTGCCCCGGCCGCCGCCGTGGCGCACCGAGTTGCTGACCGCCTCGCTGACGGCGAGGAGCCAGTCCGTGCGGCGCGCCGGGGACATCCCGGCCGCGGCCGCCCAGCGGTCGGCCTCGTCGCGCGTGGGCGCCAGGTCCCGCTCCCCGAAGGGGACGACGACGGCGCCGACCGGTTCGGGCAGGGGGACGTCGCAGTCGCGGCAGACGTCGTACGGATCGGTGTAGCGGGGGCTGGCGCGGTAGGCGCCCGGGGAGCCGACGGTCGGGTGGGTGCGGTACGCCTGCGCCAGCACGTCCTGGGGGAGCGCGGTGTCGTAGGGGCACAGGATGCTGGCCGGGCGGCCCTCGAAGGCGAGGTTGATGAGCGCCTCGTGACGGGTCGCCTCCCACGTCTCCGCCGGCGTGCGCCCGACCCAGATGGGCTCCCCCACGATCGACACCGGCGCGGACGCGTCCGTTCCGTCCGCGAACTCCTGCAGCATCGACAGGATCCGCCCCGGGTTGCGTCCCGCCTCGGTCATGTCCACCCACGTGACGCGCCGGTGGCCGTCGGCGAGGGCGTCACGCAGCAGCGGGAGGCGCCACCCGGGCACGGCCACCAGCACCGGCCGCCCGTCGTCCAGTGCTTCCCGCACGAAGGCCCCGAGGCCGTCGAGGTACTCCTCCCGGGTCCCGTAGAACAGCGCCGGGTGGAAGAACGCGCCCCGCCGGCCGACTTCGCCGCTCCGGTGTGTGGAGGTCGTCATCGGGTCACGACCTCCACCGCGGAGTCGAGTACGGGGAACAGCTCCAGCAGGCGCCGCAGGGACGGAGGGGGCCGGCGGACGCGCAGCGCCCCGCCGCCGGGCTGCTCCGCCGCGGCGTCGGCCAGGGCGGTCAGCGAGGCCGCGTCCAGGTGGCGCAGGGTGGTGAGGTCCAGCTCCAGCCGCTGCGCCGACGCGCCCCTGACGGCCGCCGCCACCGCCGCCACGGCGGCCCTCGTGTCGTATCCGGCCGACCCGGACATCAGGAAGCCGGGGCGGTCGGTCAGCGGGGCCACGTGCAGCACCGGCTCGGTGACGGGCTCCCCCCGGTGGGCCGGGTGCGCGCCCGCCAGGAGGCCCACGCAGGCGTCGGGCAGCAGGCGGCGGTCGTAGAAGCACCAGGCCGTCAGCGGCCACCGCTCGAAGACCTCGTGGTGGACCCGCAGCTCGTACTCCAGGAGCCGGTCGGCGCCGGCCACGTCCCGCCCGCCCCAGGACATCTCGCCGATCGCCCGGAGCCCCCGGTGCCCCTGGGCGGAGGCCGTCTCGACCGCGTCGTGCCAGAGACCGATCATCGCGTCCGGGTCGAAGGCGGCGCCGGCGAGGTACGTCTGCACGGCGATGGACACGCACAGCTGCCCGCGGGTCACGGCGGCCCTGGCGTCGATCCCCGCGTCGGTGAGCGTGCGCAGGACCCGCTCGGGTTCGGTGGTGTCCGCGAAGTACCGCACCTGCTCGCCGTGGTCCAGGCCGCTGCGGACGAATCCGCAGAGGTGCTCCGCCCACTGCCGGTCGTCGGAGAAGACCACACCGGTGTGGCGTCCCGCCGGCGCCCGCCCGGGGAGCGCGGCCGTTTCCGACGCCACCGCCATGCCACTCCCCTTCGTCCCGTCCCTCCGGCCTCTTCTCCATGGAAACACACCGGAGTGCCCCGGCCGGTCGGTCCGCGCACACAGCCTACTGCCGCCCCGGCCGGGGCCGGGCCCCGGGCCCGTGGGCCGCGCCCCGCCGCCCGCCCCGCCCACCCGGTCAGCCCGCCTCGGGCGGGCGTCCGGTCCGGAGCATGTGCAGCACGGCCCGCTCCACGGGCCCCTGCGTGGCGGGGACGCCGGGCGCGCCCTCGGCCCCGAGGCGCGGCAGGACGGGGGCGACCGTGACGCCCTCCTCGTACAGTTCGATCACCCGCGGGTTGATGTAGGAGGCCCGGCAGACCGCCGGGGTGTTGCCGAGGTAGCCGGAGACCTCGCGGCAGGCGCGGGCGATGGCGCGCCGCCGGGCGGTCTCGCTGCGCGCCACGGGCTGCGAGACGGCCAGCGCGACGGCGGCCATGACCGTGGCGTGCCAGGTGCGGAAGTCCTTGGCGGTGATCTCCAGGCCGGCGAGTTCCCTCAGGTACGCGTTGACGTCGGCGCCGGTCACGTCGTGCCAGGAGGGCCGCTCCCAGTAGGCGAGGAGCCGGTCCCCGCCGCCGCGGCGGCGGAGCAGCGCGGTGAGGTTGCGGCAGACGGCGGGGTCGGCGACGGTCTGGACGATCTCCTTGCCGTGCTTGCCGGTGTACGTGAAGAGGACGGCGCCGCCCTGGCAGCGGGAGTGCTCGCGCAGCAGCGTGGTGAGGCCGTAGCTGCTGTTGAGTTCCGTGTAGCGGTCGCTGCCGATGCGGAAGAAGCCGAGGTCGAGCAGGCGCACGGCGGTGGCCAGGACCCGCCGCCGGGTCAGGCCGCGGTCGCCCAGGTGGCCTTCGACGGCCTCCCGCACGGCGGGCAGCGCCTCGGCGGCGTCGAGGACGTGCTCGTGCTTGGCCTGCTCCTGCTCGGCGCGGAACCGGGGGTGGTACAGGTACTGGCGGCGGCCGGCCGCGTCGGTGCCGACGGCCTGGAGGTGGCCGTTGGGCCGGGCGCAGATCCACACGTCGCGCCAGGCGGGCGGGATGGCCAGCGCGCGGACTCGGTCCAGTTCGGCGGGGTCGCGCAGCGGCTGCCTCCGGGTGTCGAGGTAGCGGAAACCGCGCCCGTGGCGGACACGGGTGTAGCCGGGGTCGACGGGACGGCTGTGGTGGAATCTCAACGCGACCTCCGTGACGCGCGCTGCTCCGGCGGGAGGGGCGCGGCGCGGCGGCCCGCCCGGGCGGACGGCTGCCCTGCGTGTACCCGCATACCGGGCCGGCCCCTCCCCCGGCGGGTCTTTCTCCCGGAGCCGGGGCCCGCCCGGGCCGGGAGCCGTCGGTGCGGTGCGCCCGCGGCCCCGCTCCCCCGCCGGTGGGGCCGGGGCCGTGCCCGGGTGCGCCCCGCGGCCCGG